>JAFXMP010000041.1 GCA_017530275.1 Clostridia bacterium
GTTTTTGTGGCCGGATCAAATCGCTGCTGAATCACGGCCAGCCCATTTTGGCCGATCCGAAACAATGTGCATCGGCTGTATACCGGATGCTCGCAGCAATAGATTTCACCATACAGATTTGTGTAAAACCCCGGTTTCTCGAAGTGGTAGCGCATATATCCTCCAAATATAAAAGGGAAAAGCCCTTGCGCGGCTCGTCCCTTTCCATCCGTTACTTGATGAGAATCCCTTCCCTGGCAATGATGTCCGCAAACTCAACGTGTTTCGTGAAATCCGTGGTCTTGACCGCCTCCAAAAATTCCTTGTAGAGTCCCGGCCGGTTATCCACCGCGTACACGACGACCGGTTCAGGATAAATCTCCTTCATCCAGTTCGCCAGCCGCAGCATATCCCGCACCGTGACCGCATCTCCTTCCAGAAACTTCGTGTCCACGATTTTCAGCACTTTATTGAACGCATACAGATACACCCGTTTTGCCATGTTTGATCCTTCCTTTCATGTAATGGGTTTCCATAACAGCCAATGCTTTGTTCGCGGAAGGCAAAAAGAAAGAGCCCGTGTGTTTTACACGGACCCTCTCTTTGGGTCTTCTCATTTCCGGAACAGTCTCAGATGATTGCTCAACCATTGTCCGGTGCGGGATGTGAACGTTCCGTTCTCCTCGAACTTCAGCCCTTTCGCCATCCAGTAGCTCGAAACCGTGACCGGCACCAGAATAGCCGCTCCGTCCAGCACGATGCGAATGATACGATCTTTTTTGCTTTCCTTCGCCTGTTCGTTTTTCAGCTGAAGTTCCGCCTGTTTCAAGGTCAGTTCTTCCATCTGAACATACGCTTCGTCGTTCTGCTTTCGTTCGTCCAATCGCTGTCTGTGAAGCTCGCCCAGCTTCTTCAGCTGCCACTGTGCTTCGTCGCTTCCGGCTTGCGCCTGGGCTACTGCCTGAAGAGTCCTTTCGTATTCTTCATCCAGCATCTTGGTAATCGTCGGATTCATCTTGCATTTCTCCTTTCATGGATTACTCCATAATAGCCAACGTTAATTTCGCGGCAGATACCCATTCAGATCAACCTTGAGAACCACAGTCTTGCTCTGCCGAATCCGCTCCATTCCGTTTTGCTCCAGCTCCAAAAACAAATAGGGCGCCTCGTCAGGATCGGAACGATCCACGCGCAGCGTCCCTATCGGTTTTTCCTTCTTCAAAATAATCGCCAGCGCAAACCCGATCAGCGCTCCGGCGATCAATCCAATTGCAGCGATCCACATCCAGTCCATTTTGACATTTCCTCCATATCATTTTACTACAGATGACCGTCACCTGCGTACTGTTTTTGAAGCAAAAAAAGAAAGAGCCCTTGCAATCGGGCTCAATCTTTTATGCCTCATGATCCTCATAAAGTTGATGGCGATCCTGGCTACGATCCAGCCAAAAGCGAATCGAAATCCGTCATTAAAATTCAGCAACATTTTAGATCACTCCTTTCATAAGGAGCTATGTTATTTTCGCGCCTTGTCCAGAAGCCAGAAGAACCGTCTGTACGCGGCGTACCAGACCTCTTTGCAGCACGGCGGCCCAATCTTTTCAAAAGACAGCCCCTCCGTCACCGCTTTGAGCAGAAGCCCTGCCAAATCACCGGCGGCTTTCTCAGCTAATTTTTCCACCATCTCCATGCGATCCTTGTAGTAAATCCGCGCTTCCGCATACATCTCGGTGGGCTTTCCCACGCCGTTGCTCCTGGCGCTGTCTGCTGTACAAAGCGATCTCATCGGCAGCCCATCCAAAGAAATATAGCTCTTTTTCCATTCCGGATATTGCAGGCAGAAGTGCTTCAGCTCGTAATACCGGTGCCTCGAAATCCAATACTTGTTGTTCTCCGATACCTCAGGGCGAATGTTCGTGCCCATGTTTCTTCCTCCAATTCTAATTTAGATTAAAAATATAAATCGGAACGGTCGGCGGTGCGCGAGCCCAAAAACACAAAAAGCCACCCTACTTTCTAACCTAAGATAGAAGTTCTAACTTAGATTAGAAAATATGGTGGCAAAAGGAAAGAGCCCTTGCAATCGGGCTCGATCCTCTCAGTTGTCCTTGATCCATTTCGCGATCATCAAGGCTCCGACAGCAATAAGCACAGCTCCTGCTATTCCTAACATTGCCCCAACTCCCTTCAATGTACTCAGGTCTCCATAATAGGAACTGCTTATTTCGCGTTGCCCAAATATAAACGTATTGGCATATCATGCCCTGAAGAAAACCTCGTCCACACGGAGCTTTATTCAAGGTACGACAGTATAAGAAAAACACCACCATCGCTGGTAGTGTCTTCTTTTCAGAGGATTCTTGGATCAACTGTGGTAAATCTGTGGTAAATCTGTGGTAAATCCATCGATTTTCGCCCCTCGATGTCCGAAAACCCTTGATTTTCCTACATTCTTCACTCAAGAGGCTTCATCGTCGGGAACAAGAGCACGTCGCGGATATTCGGCGTGGCGGTGAGCAGCATCACCAGCCGGTCCACGCCAACGCCCAGGCCGCCTGTTGGCGGCATGCCGATTTCCAGGGCGTTGAGGAAGTCTTCATCGACGCCGTGGGCTTCTTCATCGCCCTGGGCTTTCAGCGCCGCCTGGGCTTCAAAGCGCTGCCGCTGGTCGATGGGGTCGTTGAGCTCGGAGAACGCGTTGCCGTGCTCGCGGCCCAGGATGAACACCTCAAACCGCTCCGTATAAGCAGGATCGTTCGGCATTTTCTTGGCCAGCGGCGAAATCTCCACCGGATGGCCGTAGATAAACGTCGGCTGCACCAGGTTTTCTTCCACGTATTCATCGAAGAACAGGTTCAGGATATCGCCCTTTTGATGGCGCTTCTCATAGTGGATCTTCCGTTCATCGGCGATGGCGCGGGCTTCCTCCAGCGTGTGGATCTCGTCAAAATCCACGCCGGAATACTTTTTCACCGCTTCCACCATGCTCAGCCGCGCGAACGGCTTTTCCAGATCGATCAGCACATCGCCGTACTGCACCGTGGCGCTTCCGTTCACGGCGCGGGCCACATAGCGGAACATATCCTCCGTGATATCCATCATGCCGTGGAAATCGGTGAACGCCTGGTAAAGCTCCAGCATCGTGAATTCGGGGTTGTGCTTGGTATCCATGCCCTCGTTGCGGAATACGCGGCCGATCTCGTATACCCGGTCAAACCCGCCCACGATCAGGCGCTTCAAATGCAATTCGAGCGCAATGCGCAGGTACATATCGATATCCAGGGTATTGTGGTGGGTAATGAAAGGCCGGGCCGCCGCGCCGCCTGCCTGAGTATGCAGCACGGGGGTTTCCACTTCCATAAAGCCCCGGCTTTCCAGGAACGTACGCAGGGCGGTGATGATCTGGCTGCGCTTGCGGAAGGTATCCTTCACTTCGGGGTTCACCACCATGTCCAGATACCGCTGGCGATAGCGCAGATCCGTATCGGTCAGGCCGTGGAATTTTTCGGGCAGGGGCTTTAGGCACTTCGCCAAAAGCGTCAGCTCCTCCGTATGGACGGAGATTTCGCCCGTCTTGGTCTTAAAGACCTTGCCGCTCACGCTCACCACGTCGCCGATGTCCATTTTCTTAAAGGCGGCGTAGTTTTCTTCGCCCACATCGTCCCGGCGGATATAAAACTGCATCGTGCCCCGGGCGTCCTGCAGGCGGGCAAAGGACGCCTTGCCCATGATGTTGCGCGCCATGATGCGCCCGGCAAGCGTTACATCTTTTCCCTCATAGGCGTCATAATCCGCCCTGATCTTCGCGCTGTCCGCGTTCACGTCCACCTTGGTGAGCACATACGGATCGTGTCCGCTTTCCCGAAGGGCGCTCAGCTTTTCCCGACGAATCTGCTCCTGCTCGGAATAGGAGGGAGCGTTTTGTTCCTGCGCCATGCAATAACCTCACTTTTCGTTCGTATTTTCAGATGCTGATCTCCAAAATCTTTAATTCGTAAGCCCCGTCGGGCGCTTCCACCGTGACCACGTCGCCGGCCTTATGGCCCAGCATGGCGGAACCGATGGGCGATTCGTTGGAAATCTTGTTGTTCATCGGGTCGCTTTCGCGCGCGCCGACGATGGTGAATTCCTCTTCCTCGTCTTCGTCCAGGTACAGCACGCGCACCGTGGTGCCCACGTTCACCGCGTCGGTGGATACGTCGCCGTCGATCACGATCACGTTGCGCAGCGCGTTTTCCAGCTCCACGATGTCGGCTTCGAGCTTGGCCTGTTCATCCTTGGCCTCGTCGTATTCGGCGTTTTCACTCAAATCCCCGAAGCCGCGGGCAATGGACAGATGCTCCGCCACCTCCGCGCGCCGCACGGTGGTCATATATTTGAGCTTTTCCTCCATTTGGCACAGACCTTCTGCGGAAACGACCGTCTTATTGCACATTTCATTCTCGCTCATGGTTCTTTCTCCTTTTCTTGGTTCTTTTCTTGGTTATATGGTTCAAAGCCTTCAAAAATCAGCAGATCATAGCGATCCAGCAGCCTTTTGAAGTCCTGAATGGCCGTCACCGTCCACGCGGCGAGCGTGGGCCGAAAGAGGCTTTTCACCAGCCGGAAGGAAGGATTCCTGTCCGTATCGAAGCGGTACGCCACGAAATCCGGCCGGGACAAAAGGCTCGTTATCAGGTGCGCGCCCAGGGCATGCAGGATCGTCCGCCCGTCCTCCCCCGCGCGCCTGGCGTCGTAGGCCAATTGCCCCCGGATCACCTCCGGCGCGTGCTTTTTGAACCAGCGCATCAGGCGCGGATCGAACGATTCCACGCACCAGAACCCGGGATACTTCCGCAGCCTTTCAAGCACCATTTGCGGCATGCTGCTCCCTGTCCCCGGCGCGGATTTCAGCTCCACGATCAGGGGCGTTTTATGCGGGGCGAGGACGGCAAGCGCCTCATCGAACGAGGGGATGCGCTCCTGCGTGCCCAGCAAATGATGCGCCTGCGTTTCCTTTAGCGTCAGATCGCCGACCAGCCCTTGCCCGTCGGTCATGCGGCCGATATCCGCATCGTGCAGGACCACCAGGCGCTGATCGCGCGTAAGCCGTACGTCCAATTCCACGCCGTATCCCTTTTCCGCCGCCAATTGAAACGCGGCCAGGGAATTTTCCGGGACGCCCGCGCCATGCAGCCCGCGGTGCGCGAACGCGCGGCACAGGCCCTGTGCCTTCGGGCGAAACCGGCGCCGCAGGTTCGGCGCGATCAGGAAAAGATAAGCCGCCGCAAGCATCGGCGCAATCAGGAGCCACCAGATCACCCGATCAGCCGTCCTTTCCGCATTCCGTCTTTCCACCACGCCAAATAACGCCATCGGGCGTTATTGGCCTATTATACAGCAAACGCGTCCCGATTGCAACCGTTCCCCGCCCCTGTTTTTTCTGTTTTGCGCATCCGGCAAAAAGAAAACGTAAAAAGAGCTTCCGCGGCCGTTCCTTCGCCGGGAAGACGATTTCAAGGCATGGCCTGGAAGAAGGTTATTTGTATTGGATCGTGGAAAAGAAATCCTCGGGATCAACGGCGGATCGGAGATAGAACGAGACGCTCAATACATAGCCGTCGCAGTAGGAAACCAGCCATCTTGTTTCGTCCTTTTCCGTAAATACATAGCATGTAATGCCATTGTAAACGACGCTTTCCGTGAAACCCATCGTCGTCTCCGGAAGATCAAGGATTCCGGTCGTTAAAGGCTTCGCAGACCTGCTGTTCGGAGAAGACGATTGGCACATAGTATTTGTATTCGCTGAAATCATATTCCATCGCATAGATGTATCCGCCGGACCGCGAACGCAGCTTTTGCGCATACAGGTAGTAACAGGGCATTCCCTCTTCTTGCGTGTTCACGATCAGCCAATCCTTAGGCGCGCGGAGGGTGAAATGTCCTGTGTCGATGATTTCTCCGTCACAGGCCGCGGAACGCGCAGCCGCCAAAGGCAGCAGGAGCGCAAGAACCAGCAGCACGCTTGCAAGCCGTTTCATCATTTTTCGCTTTCCTTCCTTTCCTGCGTATCATCGTTTGATACGCTGTCCTCCGGCATAGCGGGCTATGCCGGGAGTTATTTTGTCACCCGTCCTTTTCGGTATCTTCCAAAAAGGATCCCGTCGTCCACATATTTGTCGGCCTGGGATACCCACATGGGAAATTTGCCCGTCGCCACGGCCGTCTGTCCGTTCAGCATGCCGGTGTGAAAGGAAAGATGGCGGAACTGCCGCAAGACCAGCTCAATCCGCGTATGCGCGCAGTTTTCCGGGCATTCATAGAGCATCTCGTCCGTGAGCGAATCAAGATAGGCATACGTTTTCCGTTCGATCTGGCCGAGATAATTTAGAAGCTGTTCGTCCGTCAGCACGACGGAAGCGGGTTTGTCCGGATTGTCCAGCCCTTCTTCATGAAACGGCGGTTCCTCATAAACGCACGGATTGATGAACCATTTGTCCGCGGAGTGGAGCGCGTGGTATGCCCATCTCCAGCAAGGCGCGCCGCAGCACAATGCGTCGCGGTCGTAGGTTTGTATCGAAGTCCTGATGTTGAGAAAATTGGGCTTCACCATGTCTTTGATGATCCCGCACAGTGCTTTCATCGCGTGATCCTCCCGCCCGGCCGGGCTTCAGCGTATGCCATGCTCCTGCATGGACTTTATCAGGTATTCGCGCGCCGCGCTCGGCGGCGAATGAGATTCGGCATCCCGAGGATCAACATTTCAGATTCATCATGAATCCCTCTCTTCATGCATCATGATACCCGGAAAAGAAACGAACGGGAAGGGATGCATGCTTGATTTTTCAGGGAAAAAACAAAGCGCTTCTTGAGAAACGGAGCGGTAGTTATACCGCTCCGCCGCAATTCCAGGCCGTTTCATTCCCTGAAATACCGCCTGCGCAGTCCGGAAAAGGCTTGCCGCGCGGTATTTCTTCTCATCGCCGCCGGACGAAGAAGGTCAGTCGTCCGTAATGATATCCATTTCACGGAACTTCTGCAGGATGTCGTTCAGATCCGTCCTGGCTTTTTCTTCGTCCACGTCGTACTCGTCCAGGATCGCCGCCAGCAGATCGTCGAACGATACGGGCGTCTGCAGCTTTCCCCATATGAACGAGGCCACATTGTTCAGCAGCACGGTGCCGTTGAATTTGTTAATGTTGTCGCCAGTGGGAAAAATGATGTTTTCGTCCGCGATCTCCCTTTTGATAAAACCGTTCTTGGCTTTCATATCCGCCGCCTCCTTATATATCTGCCGCGCATCCAGTGCGCGTTTCAGTGCAAGCGCGTCGTCCGTGTTAGGGCCGCAAAAGATGCGCACGATCCTGGCTTTCGAGGCCAGGCACGCGATATTGGCCATCTGGACCGCCGTTGTGTCCGGATCCCACATCGGCAGAAAACATTGCCTCATCAACAAACGCCGTTTTTGATGGAAACTCATCGCACGGATATAGACGGATTGGGATCTTCGCACATCGAAGATCGCAAGGAGCGGAAAATGCACGCTCCTAAAGCAGCCTTCCTTTCCGTCCCAGGGCACGCCGAAGGCTTCCTGCCCGTCCGCGCGGATCAAAGGCCGGTCTCCGCTCACAAGCTTTGCGCCCAAAGCGTTCATCCATGCCATGGCCCGGGTGGATTTGCCCATGCCGGAAGGCCCGGTGAAGGCGATCGCGTTTCCGTCCAGCTCTATGCACGCCGCGTGCACCGATACGTAGCCGCGGTGGATCAGCAGGCATTCCAGCGCGATCCGGATGTACCATTCTTCGATGAAATTGAGCTTCCCTTCCCTCTGCCGCAGCAGGCGCAGCTTTGTGTAATCTTCGCTGACCGTCAGGCCGGATTGAGTCGGCCCGTGATAGAGCCACCCGCTCCCGATCTTTTGTACGGCAATGGGTTCCCGTATGATGTCCTCTCCGCCTTCGGGCAAAGCTTCCCGCGCGGCTTCCAGCGTCACGTCCGCTTTCGCCGGCTCGCAGCGAAAAGCCGCGTATGAAGGCAGTTCGATCTGTGATTCAAGCGTTACCGCCGCGATCCTGTAAAACAAATGTTACCCTCCTCATTGGCCGCTCTCCGGTACCTGCGGGGATGACTGCCAAAGGACATGATACAGCAAAGAATGTTGATGCCAAAACCGTAGCAAGTCCGGCATTCTGCATTCCCACCTCGATGGATATGGTGCGTTTCTTCGCCGTGTTGAACCGCGCCAGTCTTCCCGACAGCCATCCCATCAGGTCGCCTAAGGTGTTATGACA
>JAFXMP010000357.1 GCA_017530275.1 Clostridia bacterium
AGCAGGGATATGAGAAAGATGTGAAGCTGCTGGAATCAGAAATGGACAATCTGCGCCTGCAGGTGAACCCGCACATGCTTCTGAATTCTTACAATATGATTTACGCTCTGGCTGAATCGAAAAACTACACCACCATCCAGGATTACACCCTGTGCCTGGCGGATTATTTCCGCTACGTGCTGCGGAAGGGACAGCAGATGGTGACAGTACGGCAGGAACTGGAGTTCGTGGAGAACTTTATCCGCATCCAGCGCATCCGCTTCCCGGACCGGTTCTCTTACGTATACCAGGCGAAGGAGGACTGCCTGTCCGCCCTGATCCCGCCGCTGCTGATTGAAAACTTTGTGGAGAACGCCATCAAGTACGCGCTGAACCCCAAGGAACCCATTGAAGTTGTGGTGTCCGTTCACCGGGAGGAAAACGAGGACGGAAAGGATACCCTGCATATCGCCATCATGGATACGGGCAGCGGCATCCGTCCGGAGGTATTGGAAAAGCTGCAAAAGAAGGAACCCTACATTGATGAGGCGGGACAGAAACATATCGGCATTTATAACTGCCTGCGCCGGGTGGAACTGTTTTACGGTGATGAGGGCGATATTCATTTTTCCAGCGCAGTGGGCGGCGGCACGCAGGTTTATTTGATCATTCCATTTTCTCTCTCTGCTGATCTCAGCACAGGACGGGAGGCGCGCGCATGAATATTCTGATTGTTGACGATGAAGAACTGGCTGTTCAGGGCATCCTGGATGGGGTCAACTGGGAACAATTGAGCTTTGACAAGGTGCTCACGGCCCGGAGCTATGAGGACGCTGTAAGTCTCTTCAGCAATACTTATATTGACATTCTGGTCAGTGATATTGAAATGCCGGGCGAAAGCGGCCTGAAGCTGATCGAATATGTGAATGAGCACAGCCCAAATACGGAGTGCATCATCCTGAGCTGTCACGATGAATTTGATTACGCTCAGGCGGCCGTACGGCTCAACTGCATGGAGTATGTGCTCAAACCCATCCGCTATCAAAAGCTGACGGAGATCCTGATGCGCGCCAGGGAACGGTCTGCCCAACGGCGCAGAACGGAGCAGATCCAGCACTACGGGCAGCAATATATCGACGCTCTGGCGAAAGAATCCCGCAGTGATTCCGCCAACGCCCTGGATACAGCCGTGCAGTATATTGACAGCCACCTGACGGACGAGCTGTCCGTGCGGGAGCTGGCGGCCATCTGCTATATCAGCGCCGATCATCTGACGCGGCTGTTCAAAAAGAAGTTTGGCGTGTCGGTTTCCGAATACATCCAGGAGCGGCGCATCCGCCTGGCGGGAGAACTGATGCGCCATCAGGATATGACGATTTCCATGGTGGCCAACAAGGTAGGCTTCGGCAATTATTCCTACTTTACGGAGCAATTTAAAAAGTATTTCGACGTTACGCCCAGGGAGTATCAAAAGAAGATGCAGGAATAAAACATGTCGGATTTATGGGATTTTATGTCGGATTTCGTACAGAATTCCAGGGCGGGAAATGGCATAATGCAGGCAGAAGGAAGGAAAGAGAATCGGGAATGCCTTCCCCAAAAAGGAAAAGGAGATTACGAAAATGATGAAAAAGATCGCTGCCCTGCTGCTCTGCACGATGCTGTGCCTGTCCGCTGTATCTTTCGCGGCGGCGGAGAACGTGCCAAACCTGGCCGGCACCTACTATTCCTACGGCTATGACGTCGGAACCATGTTCATGAACTACTACTTCCATTTCTATGATGAAATCCCCGGACTGGGCAAGGTTTTCCATGCCGGTATGTGCATGGACCAGATCTGCTTCGACGGTACCTACGAGGTACTGGCTGAAGAATGTGCTTATAATGTGGCGATGGACCGCGCTGCCAGCGAAGCAGGCACCCTGACCGAGGGCACCGCGCCTTACACCGTCGTCTTCTATGATTTTGCCGGCAATGAGCTGGATCGGTGCGCTATGGATGCTGAGCATATCTACAATGATATGGTGAATATCACCGGTGTCGGCGGCGGAAACTGTGCCATGAATCTGGATACCGATCCTGAGAACAGCAAGTTTGCCGCCCAGTATGCCAGCGAGCCCGCTGTCTCTTTCCTCTCCCTGGTCAATCCCGAGGACGATACTGCCACCCTGGAACTGAAAGTCAACGGCAAGTATGACGATCTGGTGGTGCTGTTTGTAGAAGGCACCTATGCCATGAACGAGGATCAGACTGTCATCACCCTGACCCCTGATTCCGAAGATGACTCCGGCGCTACTGTGACCAAGAACGAGGACGGCACCTACACCTACGTTTCCACTGACGGCGACGAAGTAACCCTGGCGGAAGTGAAGCCCGTGGAAGTGGCCTATGCGCTGAAAGGCGAAATCCCTGTACCCGGCATGGAAGGCACCAACGCCGACTTCATCTGCAACCTGCTGAGCGACAACACTGTGCAGTTGTATGCCGATTTCATGGGCAACAAAATGGATGTGGACAAGGGCACCTATGAGATCGACATGACTACTTATTCCTTCATCATTCACTTCGAAACTGCCGGCGATCTGACCACCGAAGGCTATGCCGCCGATATGGTGCTCAACTACAAGGTGGATGATGTGCAGCCCTTCGGCGCCATCGAACAGACCCTGAAGTTCGTGACGGAGTAATCATTTACAAATCATCAGAGGCTGCCTCTGATCAACTCAGTGCCGCCGCCCGTATTGGACGGCGGCCTTTTCAAAAAAGGAGATTCCTTCCATGCAGCGTGCGTTTTATCCCGGTCAGGAATGGCTGGATACCAACGGCAAGCCCATCCAGGCCCACGGCGGTAGCATTTTGACTGTGAACGGCATCCATTACTGGTACGGCGAAAACAAGGAAAAGACCAACGGAAAGAACGGCATCTGGCATTGGGGTGTGCGCTGCTACCGTTCCCGAGACCTCTATAACTGGGAGGATTGCGGGCTGATCATCCCGCCGGATGAAACAGACGAGCAATCCCCCCTGCACCCCGCCAGCATGATGGACCGGCCTCATATCCTGTACAACCAGCGGACAAAGCAATACGTCTGCTGGCTGAAAATCATGGAGAAAAACGGGGAACAGACCGAAACGGTGCTGACCGCAGAACGGATCACGGGGCCGTATACGATTGTCCGCAAGGGGCTGCGCCCGCTGGGCATGAGCGCCGGGGATTTCGACCTGGCTGCCGCGCCGGATGGGAAAGGCTACTATTTCTTTGAGCGGGTGCACAGTGAAACCATCATCGCCGATCTGACGGAGGATTATACCAATGTGACCGGCTATTACTCAACGCACTTCCCCCAGGCTCAGCCGCCCTTTGTGCGGGAAGCCACGGCGCATTTTGTGCGGCGCGGCAAGCACTATCTGGTTACCTCCGGTACCACAGGCTATCTGCCCAATCCTTCCCAAATCGCCGTAGCGGATACCTGGCACGGGCCGTATAGGGTGCTGGGCGACCCCCATCCCGGGGACGAAAGCCAAACCTCCTTCCATTCGCAGATCACTTCGGTATTCAAGGTGCCGGGCAAGCGGGATCTGTACATCGCCCTGGCGGATCGCTGGGCTCCAGCGTTGATGCACCTGCGCTATCAGGATTACGGCGAATGGTTTCGCCTGCGGTTTGCGGAAGAAAGAACGCCTGCAGAAGAAGCCCGCATGGCGGAATTGCAAAAGCTGCTGCCTCCGGACAGCGCGATGGATACCTCCAAAGCGCGCTATGTGTGGCTACCTTTCCGTTTCGAGGGAGAGATGGGTATTCTGGACTGGCGGGATCAATGGAGCCTGGACGAATTTGAGTAAGGGGTGTTGCCGCAATGAAGCAGTATGAAATGTTCGAGCTTGTTTTTCCCGGCGAAGCGCTGACGGACCGCTGGGCGCAGATCGATCTGACGACGGAATTTGCCTGCGGCGATACCGTCAAAACCGTCAAAGGCTTTTATGATGGCGACGGGCGATATATCGTCCGCTTCCTCCCGGAAATCGCCGGGGAATGGCATTGGCGCGTTACCGGCGCGGTGAACGCCGAAGGAACGGAAATCAGCGAAGCGGCGAACGGTGCGCACGGACTGGTTAAAGCCGTCGATACCCATTTTGAATACGAAGACGGCTCGCTGTTTATCCCCTTCGGCACCACGGTGTACGCCCTGGCTCACCAGGACGACGCGCTGGTAGAGCAGACCCTGCAGAGCCTGAAAGCCGCTCCCTTCAACAAGGTGCGCATGTGTGTGTTCCCCAAGCATTATGATTACAACCACAATGAACCACCTTATTATGCCTTTGAAAAAAAGGCCGATGGCTCCTGGGATGTGAACCGTCCCTGCATCGCTTTCTGGCATCGGTTTGAAAAAATATTGCAACGAATTGCGGAAATGGACATTCAGATTGATTTGATTCTGTTCCATCCCTATGACCGGTGGGGTTTTTCCAGGCTGCCGCAGCGGGACAACCTGATTTATCTGGATTACCTGCTGCGCCGCCTGGCCGCGTTCCCGAACATCTGGTGGAGCCTGGCCAACGAATACGATCTGAACATGGATGATAAATCCCTTATCGATTGGGAAGAAATCGAGGAATTTGTGGCGGGCAATGATCCGTACTGTCATCTGCTGTCCAACCACAACTGCATGTGCTTCTGGGACGTAACCCGGCCCAACATCACCCACGCAAGCCTGCAAACCAAGGGATTATCCGAAATTCCCCGGTGGATCCGGGAATACAAAAAGCCCGTGGTGATCGACGAATGCTGCTATGAGGGCAATCTTCCGCACTTCTGGGGCAGCATATCCGGGCAGGAAATGGTGCGACGCTTCTGGCGCTGCTATGCTTCCGGCGCGTACTGCACCCACGGAGAGACGTTCCTTTCCGATGACGAGATTCTCTGGTGGGCAAGGGGCGGAAAGCTTAAAGGCGAAAGCCCCGAGCGCATCGCTTTCCTGCGTCTGATTATGGAAAGCCTGCCTGGGCCGCTGACACCCAGGGAGGATAACATCTGGTCGGTTGTGCTCAAGGAGGGAGAAGAGCTGGATCAGGGCTTGTCCTCCGTGCCTGCGGAAATGCAAGGCTTTTGCCGGCTGCTCTCGGCCAGTATCCACCGGATGAGCGCGCAGGACCGCACAGCCCACCTGGGCGGAGAACACGCCTGGGAGGCTCATTGCGGCGAGGAAGCGTACCTGACTTATTTCGATCTGCAATGCTACGGCGAACAGACCGTGAAGTTGCCAGAGGACAAGCTTTATAAGGCCGAACTGATCGACGTGTGGAACATGACCCGGGAAGTGATCGCCCAAAACATCAGTGGCGAAACCAAGCTGACCTTGCCCGGGCGGGACAATCTGGCTTTGCTGATCACGCGAATCAAATAAAGGAGAAACGGCTATGAAGGAATACATGAACGCATCCCTGGCCCCCCGGAAGCGGGCGGAATTGCTTTTGCAGGAAATGAACCTGGACGAAAAGATGGCCCAGCTGGTGGGCGTATTCGCCATCAAAGGGGCGGAGGACCGGATGGCCGCCTTCTTCAAGCATGGCATCGGCCAAATCAGCTCCCTGGAGTTCCGCTCCTGCGACAGCCTGGAGGAAGCCGCCGC
>JAFXMP010000358.1 GCA_017530275.1 Clostridia bacterium
AGAAGGACCTGAAACAGAAAACTCACAGTTTTATGCGTATGCTTCAGAAGAATCCTCAGAAAGTCTGTAAACTGTTTGACCACAAAAATCTTAGTTATATTAAGCTATGTCAGTGTTGAGATTTAGTGGCCGGAGTAATATCATCTTCTTGATCGTTCTTTGCAGATCGGATGGATCAGGATTTTTCGCGGTTCCCTGACACTTTAAAAAACCATTTCCGAATAAGGAGGAGCAACGCCATGAAATCCATTCTGTTGATCGGTGTGGGGCGGTTTGGCCGAAGCGTAGCCGAAAAGCTGAACGAACTGCATCACCAGATCATGGCTGTCGATAAGGATGAAAAACGGATCAACGAGGTGCTGCCCCTCGTGACAGACGCGCAGATCGGGGAAGCCACCAGCGAAGCATTTCTGAGATCACTGGGGGTGGAAAACTTCGACGTATGCTTCGTGGCCATCGGCGAGGATTTTCAAAGCTCCCTGGAAACAACGGCGCTGCTCAAGGAATTAGGCGCAAAAAAGGTGGTTTCCCGCGCTTCCCGGGAGATGCACCGGCAATTCCTGCTCCGCAACGGCGCGGATGAAGTGGTCTATCCGGAAGGCCAGCTGGCGGCATGGACGGCCATCCGGCACACCACGGATCACCTGCTGGATTACATCGCCCTGGACAGCGAATACGCCATCTATGATCTATCCGTGCCCAGGGAGTGGGGCGGGAAGACGGTGGGAGGCCTGGACATCCGAAAGAAGTATCATCTGAACCTGCTGGCTGTGCGGGAGAACGGAAAACCCAGCACAGTGGTGACCAGCGACACCATGCTTCAGGAAAATCAAACCATTCTTGTACTGGGCAAGTGGAAGGATATTCAGAAATGTTTCAGAATATAATAAGGGATTTCCCCTGAATAGGAGGAACGCATCATGGCGGACATTGTATTGATCTTTTCGTTCATCGCGACAGGTTTCTTTGGCTATTGGCTCATGGGCAGGCTGGACCGGTATTTGAGCCATATGCGGACGGGACGCAAATTCCAAAAGGAGGAGAACCAGGGATCATGCGCGGTCAGGTCAGGCAGGAAAACTTTGACAGACACATTCTCATCTGTCTGTCTTCATCTACGTCCAATGCCAAGGTGATCCACACCGCGGCAAAAATCGCCGCGGCTTTTCAGAGCACCCTGACCGCCCTGTTCGTGGAAACGCCGGCTTATTCCCTGATGTCGGACGACGATAAAAAGCGCCTGCGCAGCAACATGAACCTGGCGGAAAAATTAGGCGCGAAGCTGGAAACGGTCATCGGGGACGACGTGCCCTTCCAGATCGCGGAATACGCCCGGGTATCGGATATTTCCTGCGTGGTCATCGGCCAGACCAACACGGTGGGCGGCCTGCTGCGGCGGAAAAAATCGCTGACGGACCGGCTGGTGGCCTACGCGCCGGACCTGGATTATTTCATCATCCCCGATCACGGCACCAAGGTCTATGTGGCGCGGAAGCCGTCCGAATTCAATCGAAAACGGCTGTTTTTGGATTGTACGGTATTCCTCGCTTCCCTGGGCGTATGCACGGCCATCGGTTTTCTGTTTTCTCATTTAGGATTTACAGACGCCAATATCATCATGGTTTATCTGCTGGGGCTGCTGGCGGTATCCGTGGGCACCACCCACCGGGCTTACGGCATGGTGTGGGCCATCGTCAGCGTGCTTCTTTTTGACCTGCTT
Source organism: Clostridia bacterium (assembly GCA_017530275.1). The sequence continues at coordinate 1,721 of JAFXMP010000358.1, forward strand.
TTCACCACGCCCCGTTTTACATTCTATGCCTACGGCACCGGATACCCCGTTACCTTCCTGGTCATGCTGGCGGCCGCTTTCATTATCAGCACGCTGGCGATCAAGCTCAAGCAAAACGCGGGGCAGGCGGCAAAATCCGCAAAGCGCATGAGCGTGGTGCTGGAAACGGACAGGCAGCTGGCAAAGGCCAAAACGAAAGAGGAGATCCTCACGGTCCTCGCGAATCAGCTGACCCAGCTGCTGAAAAGGAGCCTGGTCATTTATCCGGCGGAAAACGCCGTGCTGGGCGATCCGATCTTTTACCCGGCGGCGGAGGATACCACGCCCTATCGGACGAACGAGGAGAGGCCGGCTGTGGAATGGGCTTTCAGCCAGCGCAAACGATCCGGCGCCACAACGGAAACGTATCCGCGGGCGGATTATCTGTATTACAGTATGCGGGTGCAGGAGCAAACCTACGGCGTGGTGGGCGTGGCGGTGCACGGTTCCCCCCTGGACGCTTCCGAACAGAGCGTGCTGGCTTCGGTGGTGGGCGAATGCTCCCTGGCCCTGGAAAACGCCCGAAATGCACGGGAAAAAGAGGAAACCATGGTGCTGGCGGAGAACGAACGGCTGCGGGCCAACCTGCTCCGCGCCGTTTCCCACGATTTGCGCACGCCGCTGACTTCCATCATGGGGAATGCCGATACCCTGCTTTCCTGCGGGAAAACGCTGGATCAGGAAACCTGCCGTCAGCTTTACACGGACATTTACGACGACGCGCAGTGGCTCACCGGCATGGTAGAAAATCTTCTGTCCGCCAGCCGCATGAACGACGGCAAGCTGAGCCTGAACATGACTACCGAACTGATGAGCGATATGATCAATGAAGCGATCCGGCATATGGGCAGGCGGCTGGAGGGATACCAGCTGGAAAAGAACGAGCCAGACAAGCTGCTGTTCGTGAAGGCGGACGCCCGGCTCATCGTGCAGGTGGTGATCAATCTGCTGGACAACGCCATCAAATACGCCCCCGCCGGATCGAAAATATCAATCGATATTTCTGAACAGCCGGAAAACGTGCTGGTGCGCGTAACCGACGAAGGACCCGGCATCCCGGATGATCAGAAAGCGCAGGTGTTCGATCTGTTTTTCACCAGCGGCAATCCCACCGGCGACAGCCGCAGGGGGCTGGGCATCGGGCTGTCCCTGTGCCAGTCCATCATCCGGGCGCACGGCGGCGCGATCACCGTATCGGACCACGCGCCGCATGGCGCGGCTTTTGAATTTACATTGCCCAAAGACGAGGTGAGCGTGCATGAATAAGCCGCTGATTTTGATTGTGGAGGACGACGCGCCCATCCGCAATTTGATTTCCGTCACGCTGGAAGCCCATGAATACCGTCCGATCACCGCGTCCAACGCGGGCGGAGCCATCCTGGAGGCCTCCTCCCACAACCCGGATATTATGCTGTTGGATCTGGGCCTGCCGGATATGGACGGCGTGGAGGTCATTCGGAAAATCCGTTCCTGGTCCAATATGCCGATCATCGTCATCAGCGCCCGAAGCGACGATACGGATAAAATCGAAGCCCTGGACGCGGGGGCGGACGATTACCTGACCAAGCCCTTTTCTGTGGACGAACTGCTGGCCCGCCTGCGGGTCACCCTGCGCCGCCTGAATCAAATTCAAAACGACAGCCCGGACGCGGCGGTGTTTTCCAATGGCGATTTGAAGATCGACTACGCCGCCGGCTGCGCGTACCTCAAGGACGAGGAGCTGCATCTCACGCCCATCGAATATAAACTGCTGTGCCTGCTGGCCCGGAACTGCGGCAAGGTGCTGACCCATAAATACATCACCCAGCAGATTTGGGGGGCAGCCTGGGAAAACAACGTGGCCTCCCTGCGGGTGTTCATGGCTACCCTGCGAAAAAAGCTGGAAGCCTCCACCAGCGACACCGCCTATATCCAGACCCACGTAGGCATCGGGTATCGGATGGTGAAGGCGAGTGAATGATCACTGATGAAGCTTTCGGATCATCATAAGTCAAAAAAACAAGCCCGGAATCGTCCGCGGACGGTTCCGGGTCAATTTTTTCTATTGAAATCAGCGCAGGAAGCCGTTGATGATCTGTTCTTCCGCCTCGGCTTCGGTCAGACCCAGGGTCATGAGCTTGACGAGCTGTTCCCCGGCGATCTTGCCGATGGCGGCCTCGTGGATCAGCTCGGCGTCCACGTGGTTGGCTTCCAGGGAGGGCACGGCTAAAATGCGGCCGTGATCCATGATGATGGAATCGCATTCCGTGTGGCCGTGGCAGGGGGCGTTCCCGGAAATGCAGGCGTCGAATTTCTGATAGGAATCGTCCCTTGCCACGCTGCGGGAAACCACGTCGGCATTGGCCCCGGCCCCGTTCAGGTTCACCTTATATACGCTGATGGCGGTTTGATTGCCGTGGGTCATGAGCCGTTCCTTCACGATCAGTTTGGCCCCGGCGGCTAATTCGGCGGTGGTCACCCGCTCGGTGGAATCTACGCCCCGGATCTGTACCATTTCCATTTCGGCCACGCTGTTTTCTTCCATGTACACTTCGGTGCCGGGGTTAAGTAAGCGCTTGCCGGTTCCGTCCCCTTCGCCGTAGTGCTTTTCCACGTACCGCACCCGGGCGTTTTTGCCCACGAAAAAGCGGTGGATGCCGTCGTGCTGGCTGTCCTGACTGCCGCAGTTATGGATGCCGCAGCCCGCCACGATGACCACGTCGCTGTCCTCGCCGATGTAAAAATCATTGTACACCGTTTCCTTGAGGCCGCTTTCGCTGAGCACCACGGGGATGTGCACGCTTTCCCGTTTGGTGCCGGGCCGGATGCGCACGTCGATGCCCGCGCCCTCCGGCTTGGAGGTGATTTCGATGTTAGCGGTGCTGCGGCGTCCGGCGCTTTCGCCGTTGGCGCGGATGTTGTAAGCCCCTTCGGGCACTTCATGCAGCCCGGCTACTTCTTCCAAAATGCGCTTCTGAATGGTATCCACGCCCTCAGCCCCTTTCCTGAATCTTTTCGCAGGCGGTGAGCGCCTCCGGGGTGCCGATCAGATGAGGCAGAATATCTTCCCGCGGCCCCATTTCCCGAATGCGGCCCTCTGCCACCACGATGATCTCGTCGGCGATGTTCAGGATGCGTTCCTGGTGGGAAATCACCAAAATGGAGCTGTCCTGGATGCTTTCGCGCATGTCCTCGAACACCCGGATCAGGCTTTGGAAGCTCCACAGGTCGATGCCCGCCTCCGGCTCGTCGAACACGGAAAGCAGGCTGCCCCTTGCCAGCACGGTGGCGATTTCGATGCGTTTGAGTTCCCCGCCGGATAAACTGGCGTTGATTTCCCGGTTGATGTAATCCCGGGCGCACAGGCCCACCCGGGCCAGATAATCGCAGCAGGCGGCGGGCGTCAGGTCCTTCCCCGCAGCGATGCGCAAGAGGTCGATCACCTGAATGCCCTTGAAGCGCACCGGCTGCTGCAAAGCGTAGCTGATGCCCAATTTGGCGCGCTCGGTGATACCCATGGCTGTGATATCCTGGCCGTTAAAAATGATTTGGCCCCCGGAGGGCATGCGCACCCCGGCGATGACCTTGGCGATGGTGCTTTTTCCCCCGCCGTTAGGCCCCGTGATCACCACGAAGCGGTTCTTGGCAATGGAAAAGCTCACATCCTTCAATATGTCCACATGGCCCGCGTCGTCATCCACGTCAAAACGGATATTCCTTAGCTCAAGCATGATGATCGTATCGCTCCTTTGTATTGTTTAGGGCAGTATGAAACAATGGCCTTCGCAAATATCGTTAGTGTTGAGAGTGAAGAGTTGAGAGTTGAGATGATATAGTGATATAAAAGAAAACACGGTTAGACAGCATAACAGCATATCAAACAAACTTCATCTCAACTCTCTGCTCTCAACTCTCCACTCTTTTCCATTTTAGGGCTTCTTCGCCGCCACGTGCCAGCGGTCGTCCCCGGCGCGGGGCGGGGTCAAGCGCAGCCTGCCGAAAAACTGAATATCGGTAAAGCCCGCTTCCGTAAGCCAGCTTTTCAGTTCCTGCCGGGAATGGGCTCGCTGGGTCTGCCTCTCCTCCAAGCGGTCATAGGCTCCGTCGGGCCGCCGGACAAAGAGGGACAGATTCAAGGTCACGCAGGCGTTTTTCTCGTCCCAGGCATTGCGCCAAATGTAGGAAACGCTGTCGTCGTCGGAATACAGGGTGTTGTTGCCCAAGGTGTTTTTCAGCTTGTCCGGGGTGGACACGTCGAAAACCAGCGCGCCGCCGGGCCGCAGGGCAGAAAAAGCAGCGGCGAAGAAAGCCCGCACCCTGTCAGGCGCGGTCAAATAGTTCACCCCGTCGCAGGTGGCCAGCACGCAGTCCACCCGGCGGGGCACGGAAAGAGCGCACATATCCTGCTTCACGAAGGGGATCATCATTCCCGCCGACCTGGCTTTTTCCATGGCGGCGGCCAGCATGTCTTCCGACAGGTCCGCGCCCGTGATTTGATAGCCCAGTTTTTTAAGGCGCAGGGTCAGATTGCCCGTGCCGCAGGCGCATTCCACGCATTTTCCTTTTTCCGGTACGCCGCAGGCGGTCATGAGAGCAGCGTAACGCGCCGCCCAGGCGTCGTAGTCCACCGTGTTCATCAGTTCATCGTAAACACGGGCGAAGGCGGTATACATTGGCTTTCAAACATCCTTTAATCAGTGCATAATACAGAGTGTGGAGAGTGAAGCGTGGAGTGTGGAGTTTATTTATATAGATTTCGTTGTTCTGCCCGTAAATCCAGTGAACGGAAAGCGCAAACAAAATATAACTCCACTCTTCACTCTCCACACTCCACACTTGCTCAATGTGTTTTCTTTATCTGCCGCAGTCTCGCCCCTACGATCCCGCCGATCCTTCCGCTTTCCGCGGTGCTCAGGCCTGCCCAGCCCACTTCCTGGAGCTTTGGCAGCAGGCCCAGTTCTTCCGCCACTTCATATTTCAGCCTTTCCTCCTGGGAAAGCATGCGCATACCATCCCCTTCCTTTCCAGGGACAGTATGCGCAAAAGGCGGCTGAACCATGCGGTTTCACTGGGGCTGATCGGTTTCCTGGGTATTTTCCTCTTCCTCTTCCTCGTCCAAATCTTCTTCCTTGGCCAGGCCCCGGTTGATTTCCACGCCTTCCATGTGGGAATTGATGAAGCGGTCAAACACGCCGTTGGTGAAGCTGGCGTACACGAAGCGGGCCATGGCAAAACCGATGAGCACATAGTAAATAGCAAGCACCAGCAAGGTGATCAGGGAACCGGTGAACATGAAAATCACCAAACAAATGATGGTAGGAAGCAGCATGATCAGCCGGATGCCCACCGTCTGGGGCAGGCGGCCGATGGCCATGACCACGCTGTTTTTGATCAACTGGCCGAAAGAGACGCGATAGGAAACCATCATGGGATACAAAAAGGTCAGGCTCAAGGCCCATACCACGCCGACCATCAGAATCAGCATCTGGGGCACCATGAAAAACAAGCTGGTCTGCGCCTGCTGCCCGTAAAACTGATAGCCCACGTACATGATGATAGGCAGCACCGACGTGATGGCGGACACGCCCAAGCCCTGCTTCCAGTTTTCCTTTACGGCGTCCTTAAAATCGGCCCAGATGAAGGCGTGCTCGTCCCGGCTCCAGTTGCGGGTCACATACGCCAGGCCCGCCTGCACGGGGCCGGTAATGGCAATGCAGGGAATGGCCCACAGGCAGAAGGTGGACAGCAGGCTGAACGCCATATCCACCATCCACTGATCCAGATCCATGGTGGACAGCAGCGAAATCTGCTCCTCCGTCAGCTCGCCGATGTCTCCGTTTGCCACATAAGCGTCATACTGGCCCCGGATCATGAGCACATTGAACAGCGTGGTCACACAGTAGCCGATCAGGATGATCATAGGCAGCCAGGCCGCGATGGTCATCAGGTTCAGGCGGCACAGGGAGGCAAAGCGCACCCGCAGCATTTCCCAGAAGAGCTGCCAGCGATTCTTGGGCAGGTCCTCCTTGCGGAAATCGCCTTTGCCGCTTTTCCCATAGTAAAAATTGTTCATCATCTTGCCAAACATGGCGTCATTCCTCCAAATTCATCGCATATGCGAGCAGTATACCATAAATCTTCCCGATTGAAAACCATTAAAACAGGAAAATGCGCAATTATTCACGTTTCGGCCTTTTTTCAAAATTTAACTCGCGTCAGTCTTTTTACTGGACATTTACTGAAATCCTCCTCGTGCTCGCGCACGAGCTGGAGATGCAGCCAGATATAGTAGAACACGCAGCCGACCGACAGGGCGATGGTCAGAAAGGTGATGATTTGACTGTCTCCGTCGTTCTGTATGTCCAGCCAAACGGAAACGAGGATCATCCCGATGGACAGCACGGGCATCGCCTTGTCCGGGGGGCGGAGGCCGCGGGATTCGCGGACAGTCAGATACGGCAGTTCGCCAGCAGCAGCAGCAGGATTTTTCTGTGCTCGCGGCGAATATAGGGATCGTTGAAAACGGTGAATGCCAGCCCGATCAACAGAAACAAAATAAAGAAAGCAAAGGAAAAGCTCGTTTCCGCCATGGGCATTCCCCTTTCCGAATGTTCGCTCGCTACCGTTTCAGTATACCATAACGCTTGCCGTGCACGCATTCGCGGCCCGGCAAGACGGCCGGCCGCGCTTCGTGCCGGTTGCCTCGTTATTATACCATAAACGGGATGGCCTGAGAAGGAAATTAATTTTTCACTATATTACCAGTTTTATCGAATTCATGGCCTTACGGCTTTGAAAATATTCAGGAGGTACGACCCATGAGCAAAAAAAACTGATTTCTCTGGCGCTCATTGCCGTATTAATGGCAATGTTCATTCCCGCCTTAAGAGCGGACCATGCAAGGGGCCGGTTCTGTGTTCTGATTCCAGCACACAGAGCCAGCGTCTGAATGTATAAAGCAAAAACTGAAAGGGGAGAAAACAAGATGTTTGACAATGCATATGAGGGCATCAAAAAAATCTTTAAGGCGGAGATCCTTGCCTTGATTGCGGCGATCCTGATCCTGGCCGGAAGCATCCTAAGCGCAACCGGTATTCAGGCCGGCAAAGATACCGCTTCCGGAAACGGCCTCCTTGTCGGCGGAGGACTCATTGTGATTATCGCGGCACTCCTGATGATCATCGCATCCATTTTGAACATTATCGGCGTCAATCGCGCCGCCAAGGATGAGTCCGCTTTCAAAAACGCGCTCGTCGCGCTGCTCATCGGAATCGCTGCAAATATTCTGGTATCCGCTTTCAGCGGCGATGCAACGGTCAGCAGCATCGGCAAAACAATCTCCAACGTCACGGAAATCATGGCCAGCTACTTCATCTGCACCGGCATCATCAACTTGGCCGACCGCCTCAACGACAGCGCCGTGAGCGTCAGCGGCAAGAAGGTCCGTTCGATCCTCATGGGCATCTGGACGGCATCCGCCGTCCTGAACATCCTGACCATTCTGTTCGGAACAAACGAAACGATGCAGGCTGTCATCGGCATCACTGCGATCGTCGCCGTGATCATCTCCATCGTAGCCTATTTCCTTTATCTCCGCCTGCTGGGAAAAGCAAAGAGCATGCTGGCGAAATAAACTGAAAACCACAAGATGGGATGGTTCGATTTGAGCGCATCGAACCATCCCTTTTTTATATTCCTCCAAATTCATTGCGTATGTAAAGACCACAAATGCGGAAAAAGTGCAATTTTATCTGTGGCGAGGGAGTTTATGTCATGCCCTGGATGCGCCTTCCACGCCGCCCCGTCCGCTTCGGCGGTCATGCCCGCTTGACCGATAATAGTTTGCCTTGTCCGCATACATCCGCTTATCCGATTCCCGGATCGTTTCTTCCAAAGCTGCGGTCTTATCCCGCATGGCATACCCCACGGAAATGCTGTAACCGGCTTTCGCGACACTTTCCCTGATTTGATCCGTCGTACGCGACACCATTTCTTCATTGGCACGGAAAAACAGGATCAAAAACTCATCCCCGCCAATCCGGTATGCCAGGATGTTCCTGTTCGCGACCGCCTGCATGCATGCCGCGATCCTGACCAGCGCTTCATCTCCGGCGTGGTGTCCCAGAGAGTCGTTCATCGTTTTCAGTCCGTTCATGTCGATCGACGCCGCGGCTTCGATCCCGTCGCCGAATCCGAAGCAGTCGTCATAGAACGCCTGCCGGTTCAGCAGCCCGGTCAGCGCGTCCCGCCGGTTGTCATGGGCGCGGAGGAGGATGTAGAAGAAAATGCTGCTGATCATGATCGCTTCGTTCAGCCGGATGCCGCCGTACAGGGCGTCCACAGAGGACGCGGCCAGGCAGAAAACGGCGCAGCCCGTAATAATGTGTTTCTGCAAGCCCGTGCTTTCCGAGAAGTGCTTCAGCGTAATCCACAGGATCAGGGCCAGATAGCAAATCGGCACGATAAACGCCACATACCCCAGCGGCCCGCGGTAGAAGCCGTAATTCTCATCAAACCCGAAGGCAATGTCCGAAAAAAACGCCGTGCTGCAGACCAGCAGGGTGAGCAGGCAGGGCATGTACAGGACGAAAGCCCGCTTTTCCCGGGGAACCACCACGAGCAGCAGGCCCAGCGCGGCGGAAGAACGGAAGGTATAGCCGAGCACGGACAGCAGCGTTCGCCAGAACCGGAGCGACGGGTCTGCTTGGGACATTGTCTCAAGGGTATCCTCCACCACGAGCAGCAGACAGCTGAACACAGTCAGCCAGAAAAACTTCAGTTCCGCGTCCTGTGCGCTTTTTTGATCCCGCAGCTTCATACTGAACAGGAGAATCAGAAACAGGGTGACCAAATGACGAAACAGCAAGTCCATCAACATACTGGTTTCCCTCCTTGCGGCTTATATTCTTGAAAGGTTCAGACGCTTTTCCCGTTTTCGATAATGAAGGAAAACTCGCTTCCTTCCCCCGGCGCGCTTTTTACTTTGATTTCCACGCCCATTTTCTGCAGCACCTCTTTTGCGATGGACAGGCCTAAACCGCTGCCCTTATCGCTGCGGCCCCGTTCGGCCTGGTGAAAGCGCTCGAAAGCTAAGCGCTGGGTTTCCTCGTCCATGCCGATGCCGGTGTCCCGCACGAAGAAGCGGACGCCGTTTTCCATCTGTTCCGCGCCAAGGGTCACTTTTCCGCCCTCGGGGGTGTACTTCCGGGCGTTGTCCAGGAAAATGGTGAGCACCTGGGACAGCCGGTCCTCGTTGGAACGGATGTCCGGCAGGGGATCGTCCGGCAGGGAGCGTTCAAAGGCAATATGCTTTTCGGTGAACAGGCTGCCGTTGCGGTCATGGAGATCGTAAATCAGCTCGTTGGGGTCCACCCGTTCCATTTCAAAGGCGGCGGGATTCGATTGCAGGCTGGAAAGCTCCAACATATCGTTCACCAGCCGGGACAGCCGGGTGACCTCCTGCACGATAATGCCATAGTACCGTTTCCGGTCTGCTTCGTCGGTTACCAGTCCGTCCCTTAGCCCTTCGCCCAGGCCCCGGATGGAGGCCAGGGGCGTGCGCAGCTCGTGGGAAATGTTCGCCACATAATCGTGACGGGTGCGCTCCAAACGCTCCTGCTCGGTAATATCCCGGATCAACGCCACAGTGCCCCTGCTGCGGCACGTTTTTTCGTTCCGGGGCAGGCGGGACACCGCGAAATACAGCACCCGGCAGCCGACAGCAAATTTCTGTTCCCAGTGGTCTTCCTCATGTTTTTCCAAGAGGCAGTCCGTCACGGCGCGGTAGGCTTCCGTTTCTTCCCCGCCCAGCAGTTGCCAGGCGGCGGCGTTTTCGTGCAGGATGGTTCCCTTTTCATCCACCGCCAAAATACCCTCGTTCAATCCCTCCAAAATCAGGGACATGGTTTCTTTTTCGTATTTGATATCGCCGATGGCCCGCGTCACCGTGCGGCTCATGTAATTCAGGGCACCGGCGATTTCCCGCATATCCTTGCCGGGCAGGTTTTCCGGCAGGGTCACCAGCTCCCCTTCCGTCAGCCGCCCCGCCATTTCGGTAATGACCCGGGCGGGCCGAGACACACGATGGACCGACAGGCCGCCCACCAGTACGATCAGAATCAGCACCGCGCCCATGGACATGAGCATACGGGTGCGGAAGGAAATGACCGTGCCGGAAATGGAACGCATGGGCCGCCCCGCCAGCACGTAGCCGCCCTGTACCTTCTGCCCCGCCAAAATGGCCGTTTCCCCATCGCCCTTGCGGCGTACGGCGGCGGATTCGTCCCGATCCAGGGCCTCCAGGAGGTTCGGCAGGGTGCTGCCCGCGAAGTAGGGAGCGGCGCTTTCCGTGTACGCCAGCACATGCCGTTCCTCGTCCAGGATCATATAAAACGCGCTGTCGGTATCCAGGGCGGGGTTCACCGCCTGCTGGAGTCCAGCATGGGAGAGGCGTCCCGTCTGATAACGGCTCAGCAGCTCTGTTTCCTCATCCAGCACAGCGGTCAGGGCTCTGTAATTTGCGGCGATATTGGTATCGTTGAAATAGTAGCTGCTCAAGGCAAAAAAAGCCACCGTAACAGCCCCCAGGTACAGGGCCAACAGCAGCAAAAAACGGCTCAGGGAGGAAAGGCGCTCAGGCATCCTCCCGTACCTCCACTTTGTAGCCTACCCCGTATACAGACCGAAGCTGGATGTCCGTGTCCTCCGGCAGTTTTTTTCGGATGCGCTTGATGCTGGTGTCCACCACCCGAGGGTCGCCGTTGAAATCAAAGCCCCAGATATTGTCCAGCAGCTGTTCCCGTGAAAAAACCTGGCGGGGATGGCTGGCCATCAAATGCAGAATTTCCACTTCCTTAGGAGACAGAAGCACGCTTTCTCCTTTCACGTGCACCTCGTAGCATTTCAGATCGATGTCCGTGTTGCCCACCGTCAGCTTTCCCTGCTCCGGCGCGGTCTGCATCTGGTTCATGCGGCGGAAGATCACCGCGATGCGGGACACGATCTCCCGGGGCGAAAAAGGCTTCACGATGTAGTCGTCCGCGCCCAAGGCGAAGCCCAGCAGCTTGTCCACCTCTTCTCCTTTGGCGGTGAGCATGATCACCGGGGTCATGGAAACGGCCCGGATGTCGGCGCACACCTGGGTGCCCGTGCGGCCGGGCATCATGATATCCAGGATCACCAAATCGGGCCGCATGCGCTGGAACGCCTCCATCACATCGTCCCCCCGGAACACGGAGTATACTTCGTAATCTTCCCTCGTTAAATAAATGCGCAGGGATTCATGAATGCCGATCTCGTCGTCGGCGATCAAAATCAGCTTTTTCTTGTTCATGGCGCTTCCTCCGGCGGTCAGTGATTTAACATATCCTATTATACACATTCATGAAGCCCGCCGCAAGCGCTGCCACAGAAACGCCGCTTTCTCCGTCGCCATCGGGCTTGACAGCATCAGGATGTTGTTGCAATTTAATTCAATTTGACTTATAATAGAGGCGGGAGGTGGTTAATTTGACGACAATCAGTGTCAGACTAAATGACAGCGATAAGCAGCAGCTGGACGAACTCTGCGCAGAATTAGGCTTGAACATTGCCACGTTCTATTCCATTTATACAAAAAAAGCGCTGCGGGAATGGCGCATACCCTTTGAAGTATCAGCGCCGAAGCGTGACGCATTGGAAGTGCTGTACGAAAAGCTTGACGCCGCCGAAAAGGAGCGGGAAGCGGGAAAAATGCTGGATGGCCCTGCTGTGATGGCTGAATTAATGGAGGGGTGAGGCGTGTATTCCTACCATATTACCCCCTTGGCGCGTCAGGATTTAGCCGAGATCAAGCAATACATCCGCGAAGAATTATTTGCGCCGCAAAGCGCGAATGATTTAATGCTGGCTTTCAAAAAGGCTTTTGAAGGAGCGTGCCGGTTTCCTCAGTCTATCCCGCATGTGACCGATCCAAAGCTGCACGGCAAAGGATACCGCAAAATCATCGTAAAAAATTACATCGCGTTCGTACTGCTGGATCACGAAAATGAATCTGTTGATATCATGCGGGTTTTGTATTATTCCCGGGATTACCAAAGAATGCTGTAAATACGCGGCTTAACACGCCAGCAAACCGCCGCGCTGGTTTTTCCCGCGCGGCGGCTTTCTGTTCGTTTTCAATCGTTTTCCGGCGGGTGAATGGCCCCCAGTTGTGCGATGTTCCGCTTTTCCTCCGGGGTTTCTGCCTGGGCGGGCAGGATGCCGGTGCACTCGGTCATGGACGCCGCCTGCTGGATATCAAACAGGGGATCATGCGCCGGTGTATCGGGCTTTAAGCGGCGTTTCCTGCTCATTTCGTTTCGTAACTCCGGCACATGCTTTCATCAGCGGGGTCCCCGGAGTAGGCCATGGGCGTGGGGGCCACCTGTATGCTTTCCAAAGCGCACAGGCCCTCTTCTTCTTTCAAATGGCGGCAGGATTCCACAGAGCAATGGATGCACTGGTTCTTTTTTTCGGTCATGGAAATGTTCTCCTTTCCTTTTTCGGCGGTTCAGAACCGCTTCAGCCATAGCATGCGCAAAAATCATGCTTGCCATGCGGATCGATTTATGATAAAGTGTCTTTCCGCCGACTGTATTCGGCGCCGGATGACGCGCGGCAGCCGCGCCACCCATCCGAAAAAAACAGGATGCGTCCATGAACCATCCTCACGAAAGGAGATTTTGACATGAAGAAGAATGCGTTCAATGTCAAAACCTTGTCTATGGGCGGAGCCATCGCCGCGCTGTATGTGGTGCTGACGTTCGTTGCCCAGGCGTTCGGCCTGGCCAGCGGCGCCATTCAGGTCCGCCTTTCCGAAGCGCTCACCATTCTGCCCTGCTTTACCGCCGCCGCGGTGCCGGGCCTGACGGTGGGCTGCGTGCTCGCCAACCTGCTTACGGGCTGCGCCCTGTGGGACGTGGTGTTCGGCAGTTTGGCCACATTGATTGGGGCCATAGTAACCCGCCTGCTTCAAAAAAAGCCTTTGCTTGCCTGGATTCCTCCAGTGATAAGCAACGCCATTATCGTGCCCATCGTGCTGCAAAAGGTGTACGGCGTGCCGGATTCCTTCTGGTATCTGATGCTGACGGTCGGCGCGGGCGAAGTGATCGCCTGCGGTATCCTGGGCCTTTTGTTCTACAAAGCCCTGGCAAAAATGCCCAAGCGCATGATGGAATGACTTTTGAACGCGGAGCCTGTACGGTTCCGCGTTTTTCGTCGGTTTTTCCGGGTCTTGTCAAGTCGCCTTTTATATGGTAAAATAATATGTCTCTTTATGAGCCTTTGGTATGGAGGAACGCCATGATTCACATTTATCTGGACGCCATGGGCGGCGACAACGCCCCCCAGTGCACAGTAGACGGGGCCAAGGAAGCCCTGCGGGCGGACAAGGACCTGAAAATCACCTTAGGCGGGCCCAAGGCACAGATCGAACCGCTGCTTCAGGACTGCCCCGATATCCGGGACCGGCTGCTGATCGACGACTGCCAGGAAATCATCACCAACCACGACGCACCGGTGATGGCCATCCGGCAAAAGAAGCAATCCGCCCAGGTGAAGGGCATGCTGCTGGTGCGGGAAAAGGGCGCGGACGGCTTCGTTTCCGCCGGGAGCACCGGGGCCACGCTGGCGGGCGGCATGTTCCGCTTAGGCCGCATCGAGGGCGTGGAACGGCCCGCCCTGGCGCCGCTTTTGCCCAACGGCAAAGGCTTTTTCTGCCTGATCGACTGCGGGGCCAACGTGGACTGTCTGCCCCAATATCTGCCCCAGTTCGGCGTCATGGGCGCGGCGTACCTGAAAGCCGTGCGCGGGATCGAAAACCCCCGGGTTGGTCTGGTGAACATCGGCGCGGAGGCTGAAAAGGGCAACGCCCTGGCGAAGGCCGCCTATCCGCTGATGGAAAAAGCGCCCTTCAACTTTGTGGGCAATATCGAAGGCCGGGATATCACCGCCGACATAGCCGACGTGGTGGTGTGCGACGGGTTTTCCGGCAACCTGATCCTGAAATTCATGGAAGGCGTGGCGGGCACATTGCTCGGCATGATCAAAAAGGAAATCTACGCTGATTTCCGCAGCAAGATCGGCGGCCTGCTTGCCAAGCCCGCCTTTAAGCGCGTGAAAAAGTCCATGGATTACACCGAAGTGGGCGGCGCTCCCCTGCTGGGCGTCCGGGGCGTGGTGGTCAAGGCCCACGGCTCCAGCAACGCCCACGCTATCGCCTGCGCGATCCGCCAGGCCGTGCTGATGGTACGGAAAAACCTGGTTGATTCCATAGAAAAAGAAATATCCAAGCAACTGCAAGCAGAATAATGAAGGAGGATGCAGCAATGGTATACGAAACAGTCGCCGGCATGATCGCCAAGCAGCTGAAAATGGACGTGAAGGACGTTACCCCTGACAAGCGCCTGGTGGAGGACCTGAAAGCGGACAGCGCCAACGTGATGGTGCTGATCATGGACCTGGAGGACGCCTTCAACATGACGGTGGACGATACCGCCATCACCACCCTGCGCACTGTGGGCGACGTAGTCAAGTATATTGAAGCCAATCAATAATTCCAAAAACAAATTACGCCGGGGGCGGATGCGGCCATCCGCCCCCGCGGATTACTTAAAGAAGGTTACAGAAAACATGGCAGATTTTGCGGCACTGGAGCGGGCTATCGGCCATTCCTTCCGGCAGCCGGCGCTGCTCAAGCAGGCGCTGACGCATCCATCGCTGGGGCACAACCATAACCAGCGGCTGGAATTTTTAGGCGACGCCGTGCTGGAATTGTGCGTGAGCGAAAAAATCTACGAGCAGCACCCGGAAATGCACGAGGGAGCCATGACGCGCCTGCGTCAAAAGCTGGTTCGGGAAGAAAAGCTGGCGGAAGCCGCAAGGAGCATTCACCTGGGCCAGGTCCTGCGCATGGACAAAAGCTGTGAAACCGGGGGCGGCCGGGAAAACCCCTCCGTGCTGTGCGACACTTTTGAAGCGGTGCTGGCCGCCGTGTATTTAGACGGAGGATTGGACGCCGCCCGGGAGATGGTGCTGCGGCTCATCGGCGACTGCTCCGAAACCGGAGAAAATGACGCCAAAAGCGCCCTGCAGGAATACGTGCAGGCCCAGGGCCGGGATATGCCAGCCTACGAGATTTTGGGGGAGGACGGCCCGCCTCATGACCGGGTGTTTACCGCCGCCGTATACCTGGAGGGCGTGGAAGCCGCAAGGGGCCGGGGCACCAGTAAAAAGCGCGCAGAGCAGGAGGCCGCCGCCGCCGCGCTGGACACACTAAAGCGTTCGGGGGAATAGGGGAACGATGCGCCTTAAAAAACTGGAAATCCACGGGTTCAAATCCTTCGCCGACCGGACGGAAATCGTGTTCAACCAGGGCATCACGGGCATCGTGGGACCCAACGGATCGGGCAAAAGCAACATCGGCGACGCGGTGCGCTGGGTGCTGGGCGAACAGAGCGCAAGGGTTCTTCGCGGCGCGAAAATGGAGGACGTGATCTTCAACGGCACCGCGAAAAGGAAGGCGGCGTCCTACTGCGAAGTGAACCTGGTGTTCGAGAACGAGGATGGAGCCCTGAAATCCAATTTCGCCGAAGTCATGGTCACCCGCCGGGTCTACCGCAGCGGGGACAGCGAATACTATCTGAATAAAACGGCCTGCCGCTTAAAGGATATCCTGGAACTGTTCCGGGATACCGGCATCGGGCGGGAGGGATATTCCCTCATCGGCCAGGGCCGCATCGACGAAATCCTGTCGGTGAAAAGCGAGGACCGCCGCCAGGTATTCGAGGAAGCCGCCGGGGTGATGACCTACCGTGTCCGCAAGGAGGACGCGGAAAGAAAGCTGGCCCGCACCCGGGAAAATCTGAGCCGGGTCAACGATATTTTGGAAGAGCTTTCCTCCCGGGTGGAGCCCCTGGAAAAACAGGCGGCGGTCGCCAAGGAATACCTGGAATTGGCGGAACGGTTAAAGGATTTGGAAATCAATGTTTTCCTGATCCGTCATGATAAAGTAAAAGAACGCATTTCCTCCCTGGACAAAAATATCGAGGGCCTCAAGGATATCCTGCTGCATCATGAAGCGCGCCTGAACGAAAACGCGGCGGAAAGGGAAAAGCTGGAAGAAGCCATCGCCCTGTTGGAAACGGAACTGACCAGCGCCCGGCAGGAGCACCTGTCCGCCAACGACGCCCTGTACAGCGCGCAGGCCGCCCGGGACAGCGCCAAGCGTCAGATCGAATCGGATCGGGAAGCGCTGACCCGCATCGAGGGGGACATGCAGGACACCCTGCGCAGGCAGGATGAATTGCAGGCCCTGTTTGATCAAGGGGAGCAGGACACCCGTCAAAGCGGCGAAGCGCTGAACAAGGCTCAGGCAGAGCTCAGCGCCGAGCAGCAAAAGTTAGACGATTATCTGGCGGACGCGGAAGCCAAAGAAGGGGAACTGGACCGGCACAAATCCGATATCCTGGACGCCATGAACCGCCTGTCCGACGCTCGGAACCAGCAGGCCCGGCAGCAGGCCATCGCCTCCCAGATGAAAAACCGTCTGGCGGAGATCGAGCAGAGTATCCGGGAAGGCGGGGAAAAACAGCTGGCCCTGACCCAAGCCCTGCGGGACGCGGAAAAGCAGGCTGCGGACGTGGAAGCGGGTCTGGAAAAATTGAAAGCCGACGCGGTGCAGAGCGAGGCCGACGTGCGGGCCGTGACCCAGGAGACCCAGGAAAAGGCGGAAAAAGCCCAGGCCATGAACGCCCAATGCCAGGCCGACGGCAGCCGCCTGCGCCTGATGGAGGAAATGAGCCGGGAAATGGAGGGCTATGCCCAGTCCGTGCGGCGGGCCTTATCCTATGCTCAGGATGATCCCTCCGTCCGGGGCGTGGTGGCGCGGCTGATGCAGGTGCCCAAAGAATTGGAAACCGCCATCGATATGGTGCTGGGCGGGGCGCTGCAAAACATCGTCACGGAAGATGAGGAAGCGGCCAAGCGCCTGATCGATTATCTGCGCAACAACCGTTTGGGCCGGGCCACGTTCCTGCCCATGACGAGCGTCAAAAGCCGGGTGCTCACCAATGAGGAACGCCGCCTCCTGTCCATGCCGGGATGCCTGGGCGTAGCCAGCGAATTGGTTTCCTACGCGCCGGAATACCGGGGCGTGATGGAAAACCTGCTGGGCCGCACCGTCATCGCGGAGGATTTGGACAGCGGCATTCCCATCATGCGGGCGGGCCGTCACGCCTTTAGGCTTGTGACCCTCGCCGGCGACGTGATGCACTCCGGCGGCTCCATGACCGGTGGCACGGCGCAAAAGAGCGCTGTAAGCCTCCTGGGCCGGGAACGTGAAATAAAGGAGCTGCGGGAAAAACTGACCGCCGGGCGGCAGGAATTGGACGCCCTGCGGGATGAATTGAACGCACTGCAATTCAGGCGGGAGGACATGAAACGCCTGCGCAACGAAGCCATGGAGCGGGTGCACCAGGAAGAAATCGCCGTGGCGAGAGAGCAGGAGCGGGTATTCAACGCCAAAGCCGAATGGACCGCCGCCGCCCAGCAGTTGGAGCGCACCCAGGACGCCCGGAAGCAGTTGACGGAAAGCATCGAAGAAATCGAACGGGACCTGGCCGCCGCCCAGACCCTGGCCCAGAACGAAACCATCGACCGGGAGGCCATGGATCAAAAGACGGAAGCCCTGCAAAAGGCCCTGTACGAAGCACGGCAGCGGGCCGACGCCCAGCGCGACCGGGTGACCAAAATGCGGCTGGAATATGCCGATCTGTCCTACGCTCTGGATACCCTCAAGCGGGACAGGCAGCGCCGGGATCAGGAATTTGCCCAGCTCACCCGTTCCCTGGAGCAGCTTACCCGTAAAAAAACAGACAAGGAAAGCCAATTGGTTCAGGCGGAAACGCTGCTCAAGGAGCAGGAAGCCGCCTGCTGCGCTCAGGAGGACGAAGTCGGCAGGAAACGGGATCGGGTAAACGAATTGGATGCCCGGCGGCAGGAAGCGTCCGCAAATCAGCGGAAGTGCGTCAATCAGCGGGAAGAAATCCATCAGGCGTATGACGCGGACAGCGCAAAGCTGCACCGCACTGAGTTGAGCCGCGACCGGGCGGAAAACGAGCTCAAGGTCATGACCGACCACATTTTCAACACATACGATCTCACCTATGCCATGGCGGAGGAACTGCGCTGCGAAGGTCCATTCGATCTAAGCGGCAGTGAAAAGGAAGCGGCGGAACTGCGGGGCCGCATCCGGGATATGGGGCCTGTGAACGTGGGGGCCATTGAGGAATACGCAGCCACCAAGGAGCGCTTCGACGGCCTGACCGCCCAGCAACAGGACCTGACCAAGGCGGAAAACGATCTGCAAACGCTGATCACCCGGCTGCTTTCCCAGATGGAAAAGCAGTTTGTGGCCGAATTTGACAAGCTGGGCGTGTTCTTTCAGGAAACCTTCGCCCGGCTGTTCGGCGGCGGGTATGCGGAACTCAAGCTCACCGACCCGGACGACGCCCTGAACTGCGGCATCGAGATCATCGCCCAGCCCCCGGGTAAAAAATTGCAGCTGTTGAGCCTGCTGTCCGGCGGCGAACGGGCGCTGACCGCCATCGCCATCCTGTTCGCCATGCTGAAATTAAAGCCCACGCCCTTCTGTATCTTAGACGAGATCGAAGCGGCGCTTGACGAGGCGAACATCGGCTATTTCGCCGATTATCTGTGTGAGTACGCCCACACCACCCAGTTCGTGGTAGTCACCCACCGCAAGGGCACCATGGAAAGGTGCGACGCGCTGTACGGCGTGGCCATGCAGGAAAAGGGCGTCAGCGGCATGGTTTCGGTGAATCTGCAGGACTATGAATAAAGGAAAGAGAGTGGAGAGTTGAGAGTGGAGAGTTGAGATAAAACAGTGCGTTTATTCCGAAAGCAAGCACAAACTATATAAATCTCAACTCTCAATTCTTAACTCTCAACTCTGGTTTTCCGACTATAAGGAGGAAACACAATGGGCTTTTTTCAGCGCCTAAAGGATGGCTTATTCAAGACCCGCAGCGGGCTCACCGACAAGGTGGACGAGCTGGTCAAGAATACCCGCGTCATTGATGATGACTTCTATGACGAGCTCACCGATATCCTGATTCTGGCGGACGTTGGTATGGCCGCCACCACGGACATCATGGACAAATTAAAGGCCCGGGTCAATGAGCAGAAGCTCAAGGACGCGGACCAGGCCAAAGAAATCTTCAAGCAGATTCTGGTGGAGGAAATGAACATCCCCCGGCCCAATCTGCGCTGGCCCATGGTCATGTTCGTGGTGGGCGTCAATGGCGTGGGCAAAACCACCACCATCGGCAAATTGGCCCTGCGCTTCCAGGAAATCGGCCGCAGCGTGATGCTGGCCGCCGCCGACACCTTCCGCGCCGCCGCCGACGAGCAGCTTGCCATCTGGGCCGACCGCGCCAAGGTGCCCATCGTCCGGGGCAAGGAGGGCGGCGACCCCGCCGCCGTGGTGTACGACGCCGTACAGAGCGCCAAGGCCCGGAAAACTGACCTGCTGATCGTGGACACCGCGGGCCGCCTGCACAACAAAAAGAACCTGATGGACGAGCTGGGCAAAATGCGCCGCATCATCGACCGGGAATACCCCGAGGCCGAAATGCGCTGCATGCTGGTGCTGGACGCCACCACGGGCCAGAACGGCATCCAGCAGGCCAAGCAGTTCAAGGAAGCCGCCGAAATCAACGGCATCGTATTGACGAAGCTGGACGGCACCCCCAAGGGCGGCGTCGCCAACGCCATCCGCAAGGAAATGAAAAACCCCGTGTGGTACATCGGCGTGGGCGAAGGCATCGACGATTTGCAGGCCTTCGACGCCAAGGAATTTGTCAACGCCCTGTTTGGGGAGGCGTAAGAGGAGTTATACTGGGGGAACCGCTTTTGTGCCAAAAGCGGTTCCCCCAGGCCCCCTCCGAAAACCACCTTTGAACTATATTTATCACGAAGCAATTTCATTTCCATCAATTCACTAAAAACCCGAACAGATTTTGGTAGCCAAATGAGTTATTCCCTTATATGGCTTTCTTGGAAGGGGGGCTGGGGGAAACCATTCTTTGGCCTCCAAAGAATGGTTTCCCCCAGAAAAATTTTTCCCGTCCCGAGGTGAACTCCATGAGAATGCTGCGGCTGTTTACGCGCAAGGCCACGTTTTCCGACGGCGTGCTGGATCTGGTGCTGACCAACGAGGACGTGCGGGACGAATCCTGCGGCATTGAGGACGGGTACACCTTCTCCATTTTCCGGGCAAAAACCCGGGATTATGTGGGGTATGTGAGCCTGCGGTTAGGCGAAAGCCCGGGGCTGTATTACTTGGGGCACATCGGGTATCGGGTGGAGGAAAAACATCGGGGCCACGGGTACGCGGCGGAGGCGTGCAGGCTGCTGCTGCCGCTGCTGAACCGGCTGCACCTCGGCAGCGTGGTGATCACCGCCAACGTGGAAAACGTGGCGTCCCGGAAAACCTGCGAAAACCTGGGCTGCGTGCTGGAGCGCATCGCCGACGTGCCCCCGGAGCAGCGGACGTTGTGCGCCGGAGCGCGGCAGAAGTGCCGGTATATCTGGCGCATGGACAGAGCGGAAAAAGCATACAATAAACCGTGATGGTAAGCGTGGAGTTTGGAGAGTGGAGAGTGGAGTTATATTATATCATGTTATCAATCATTATTTCGGTTCATGATTTGGCAGTAAACACCGTCTGTATAAAACTCCACTCTCCACTCTTCACACTCCACACTTGAAAGGAAGGGCCCCCATGTTTCTGACCGCCAAGGGCGTACACATCTATTATGAGCAAAGCGGCGCGGGAAAAAACGTGCTGCTGCTGCACGGCTGGGGCTGCTCCACCAAGCATTTTGCGCAGATCGCCCAGGACTTGGCGAAGGATCACCGGGTGACGGTCATCGACTTTCCCGCCCACGGCCAGTCCGGCAGGCCCCCGGAGCCCTGGGGCGTAAAGGAATTCGCGGCCTGCGTGAATGATTTGATGGGCCAGTTGGGCATCGCCCCCTGCGACATCATCGCCCATTCCTTCGGGGGCCGGGTGGCGCTGTGGCTGGCGGCCAACGAGCCCCAATTGGTGAACCGCCTGGTGCTCACCGGCTGCGCGGGCCTCAAAAAGCCCCAAACCGTGGAACAGAAAAAGAAAAGCGAAGCCTACCAGAAAAAAAAGAAAACCCTGCAAGGGCTGACGAAACTCCCTCTGGTGGGCGGCATGGCGCAAAAGAGCCTGAAAGCCCTCCAGCAGAAGTACGGCTCCGCCGACTACAACGCCTTAGACGACGAAATGAAAAAGACCTTCGTGAAGGTCATTTCGGAGGATCTGCGGCCTCTGCTTCCCAAAATCCAGGCATCCACCCTGCTGATCTGGGGCGAAAAGGATCAGGACACCCCCCTCTGGATGGGCCAGGCCATGGAGCAGGAAATCCCCGACGCCGGCTTGGTGGTCTTTGAAAACGACGATCATTTTGCTTATTTAAGGCAATGGCCCCGGTTCGTGGCCGTGGTCAGGGCATTTTTGACGTAAAGGAGGCAGGAAAGCATTGGATATGCTTTTGATGTACTGGCTTCCCTGCCTTTGTATGATTGCGGGGATTGTGCTGGCTGCCCGGCGGCTGACGCACTATTTTCAATTGGAAAGCTATCAATTCCATGGCTATTTTCAAACGGTCATCCGCCAATGGAAGCAAGCGGTCATCCCGTATTGTGCGCTGGCTGGCATTTACCTGGGTATTTTTCTTTTGTATACATGGGTGGGCACAATGTTGTGGCGGGCGGATGCCCCTTCCTCCTGGACATTCCTACAGGTGCTGTGGGTTCTTTTGTGCTGTGCGGGTTATGTGCTGGCGGGCGGACTGGTGAGGAAGCAGGGGTTAAAGCGCAAGGAAAAGAAGAAATTCGCTCTGACTGCCCGGATGAAGCGGTTCTATGGCGTTCTGATCGTGGTGCTGGCGCTGATTCCCGTCATGATTTTCTTGATGAACGGCAACAATCCCGCCAAAGGGGCTGTGAGCTGCATAGCAGCCGCGTTCATCCTGCCCCTGCTGGTGGCTTTGGCAGGCGTGGTGGCCCTGCCCGTTGAGCGTCTGATTTTCCACCTGTATTTCCGGGACGCAGAAAAGAAGCTGCTGGAAAACCCGCGCCTCATCCGCATCGGCATTACGGGCAGCTACGGCAAAACCTCCACCAAATTCATTTTAGCGGAAATTTTGGGGCAGAAATATAACGTGCTGGCCACCCCCGCCTCCTTCAACACCCCCATGGGCGTGACCCGCATCATCCGGGAACGGCTCACCCCCTCCCATCAGGTGTTCATCGGGGAAATGGGCGCCCGGCACGTGGGCGAAATCAAGGAGCTGTCCCGGCTGGTGCATCCCACCATCGGCCTTTTGACCGCCGTAGGGCCCCAGCATTTAGACACCTTCAAGACCCTGGAGCGCATCGAGAAAACCAAGTATGAGCTCATCGACGCACTGCCGAATGACGGCTTAAGCGTTTTCCTGCACGACGATGCTATTGTCACCAAACTGTACGAAAAGACCCAAAAGCCCAAAATGCTGGTAGGAAAAGAAAGGGCCGACGCCTGGGCCACGGACGTGACCGTGTCCCCTCAGGGCAGCCATTTCACCCTGCATTTGAAGGATTGGGAGCCCTTTGCGTGCACCACTGTCCTGCTTGGCGAGCACAACATCAGCAATATTTTGATGGCCGCCGCCGTGGCGAAGCATTTGGGGCTGAATCAGGAGCAGATACGCCGGGGCATCCTGCAATGCAAGCCCGTGGAACACCGGCTGCAATTGCTGAAAACGGCGGGGGGCGTCACCGTCATCGACGACGCGTTCAACACCAACCCACGTTCCAGCAAGGAAGCCTTGAAGGTGCTTTCCTCCTTCCCCGGCAGACGGGTGATCGTCACCCCCGGCATGGTGGAATTAGGCGCGGAGGAAGCCAAATACAATGAAGAATTCGGCCAAGCCATGGCAGGAGCCGTGGACGTGGCCGTGCTGGTGGGCAGGAAGCACACCGAGCCCATCAAGCGGGGCCTGGAGGAACAGGGCTTCCCGGCGGAAAACATCCACGTGGCTGCCAATTTGGATGAAGCCATTCAAATCGTGAACGGCATCCTCAAGCCGGGGGATGTGGTCATGTATGAAAACGATTTGCCAGACCATTACAATGAAGCATAAGGAGACGTTGGGGGCTGTCCGCCCCCAACCCCCCGACCAGGGGAATGATTCCCCTGGACCCTCAAACACGAAAACAACATGACTTGCAGATCAAATGCCCTTCCGCTGTTACATGGAAATAGCAGCAAAGCGAGCTGGCAACATGCTTCTGGCCAGGCGGCTGAAAGCCGCCAACCCGGATGCTTTGCATCCGGGGAAAGCCAGGGAATAATCCCCGGGGAAAAGCTCGCTTTTCCCTGGGATTTTCCCGGCTTTCATGGGCCAGAAGCCCACTATATTTCGTAACCCCTACGAAACAGGCGGAACTTGTCTGGTATACCCAATCAAGTGGTTTCGCCAAATGGGGGTCCAGGGGCATCATGCCCCTGGCGCGGGGTCTGGGGCCGCGGAGGCCCCGGCGTCCTCTCTTTCTGAAATCAACGATCGGAGGATCGAAAGAAATGAGCAAAATCCAGTTGGGCGTGATTTTCGGCAGCCGCACCTGCGAGCACGAGGTAGCCATCATCAGCGCGGTGCAGCTGATGCGGAACGTGAACCGGGAAAAATACGACGTGATTCCCGTGTACATCAGCCAGAAGGGGGAATGGTTCACCGGCGAACCGCTGCTGGACATCAAAACCTATACTCCCTTTGATTCATACAAAAAGGGCATTATTCCCGTTCACCTGGACCTGACCGCCGGTTCTGGGGCGCTGCTGCATTACGCGCCCGCCAAGGGCCTGTTCGGCGGCGGAAAGGAAGAGGTTGTCGCCCGGCTGGACGTGGTGATTCCCGTGATGCACGGCCTGCACGGGGAGGACGGCTCCCTCCAGGGCCTGCTGGAGCTGGCGGGGTTGCCCTACGCTTCCACCGGCATTACCGGCTCCGCCGTGGGCATGGACAAGATCACCATGAAGCGGTTCTTCCGGGGCTGCGGCTTTCCCACCCTGCCGGACTGCGCCATGACCCGTTCCCAGTTTGAAAAGGATGCGGAAGCGGCCATGAACGAAGTGGAGGCGGCTCTCCCCTATCCCGTGTTTGTAAAGCCCGCGTGCCTCGGTTCCTCCATCGGCGTCAGCCGGGCGGATGACCGGGCAAGCCTCAAAGAAGCGCTGGAATTAGCCTTCTCCTACGACCGGCGGGTGCTGATCGAAAAGGGCCTGGATAAGCCCATTGAGGTCAACTGCTCCGTGGTGGGCTTTGACGGGGAACGGAAAGCAAGCGTCCTGGAAATGCCCAATTCCGGCGAAGGCTTCCTGGATTTTTCCGAAAAATATTTGGCAGGAAGCGGCGGCAGCAAGGGCATGGCGAGCCTCAAGCGCATCGTGCCCGCCCCCATCGGGGAGGAATTGACAAAGGCTTTGCAGGACCTGTCCCTGCGTATCTTCGATCTCATGGACTGCAAGGGCGTGGTGCGCATCGACTTCATGCTGGACCGGCACAGCGACGATTATTTCATCACCGAGATCAACACCATTCCCGGCTCCCTGGCCTATTACCTGTGGCAGGAAACCGGCCTGCCCTACAGCAAGCTCATCGACGAAATGGTGGACTGCGCCATGAAAGCCTATCGGGAAAAGGAGCGCAACACCTTCGCCTTTACCTCCGATATCCTCTCCGGCGTACAGCTGGGAGGCGCGAAGGGCGGCAAAATGGGCGGCAAGCTGAAACTATAAGTCCTTGCCAAGCGCTTTGCTTTTCCAATTTGGGGTGCGTATAAAGCGCATTTTGGCATGTCTGCATACAGAAAATAAATACATTTTGAAGCGGGAATTCTCCCGCTTTTTCGTGAAAAACGGAAAAAACGCTTGCCAAGCCTGGCCCCCTGTGCTATAATGTTCCGGATCACGCATGCGGGCGGATTTGTTTGCCTGTGCCGGGAAACCGGTGGCGAGCAGAGATGAAACCCGCAGAGGATACAACAAAAATGAGGAGGAAACCCCAATGGCAGTCATCTCTATGAAGCACCTGCTGGAAGCCGGCGTACACTTCGGCCACCAGACCCGGCGCTGGAACCCCAAAATGGCCCCCTACATCTTCACCGAGCGCAACGGCATCTACATCATCGACCTGCAGAAGACCGTCCGCAAGATCGACGAAGCCTACATGTTCGTTCGCAATCTGGCCATGGAAGGCAAGACCATCCTGTTCGTGGGCACCAAGAAGCAGGCCCAGGAAAGCATTGAAAGCGAAGCCAAGCGCTGCAACATGTACTATGTGAACAACCGCTGGCTGGGCGGCATGCTCACCAACTTCCGCACCATCCGCACCCGCGTGGACCGGCTGAACGCCATCGACAAGATGGAGCAGAGCGGCCAGTTTGAAGTGCTGCCCAAGAAGGAAGTTATCAAGCTGCAGCATGAACGGGAAAAGCTGGAAACCAACCTGGGCGGTATCCGTGAAATGAAGAAGCTGCCCGGCGCTCTGTTCGTGGTAGACCCCCGCAAGG
>JAFXMP010000359.1 GCA_017530275.1 Clostridia bacterium
AACACCACGTCGCCCTTCCATTCGGTGTAGGTCACGGTGCCGTCGGCCTTGTGGGGATGCTTCCAGGCCCACATGCCGGTGCGTTCCTTGCACTCGACGATGTTGCCCTGTCCGTCCTTTTTCGCCCGCACCAGAGTCACGTAGCCGTCGTCCGCTTCCACAGGTTCGTCCAGCAGCTCAAAGATGCGCTCCGCGCCGGCCAGGGCCATCATGATCACGTTCATCTGCTGGGCCAGGTTGGAGATGGGCATGCTGAACTGCCGGGTGAAAGTGAGGAAGGAAATGAGCACGCCGGTGTCGGTGTAGCCGTTGATGATCATGATCGCGCCCACCAGGGCAATGATCACATAGTTGATGTGGCCCAAGTTGTTCATGATGGGACCCAAGATGCTGGCGAAGATGTTGGCGCGGGTACCGGCCACCCGAACGTTTTCGTTCTTCTGTTCAAAGGCGGCGATGGATTTCTGCTCGTGGCAGAACACCTGCACCACGCGCTGGCCCTCAATGGTTTCTTCCACGAAGCCGTTCAGTTCGCCCACGGCCTTCTGCTGGGCCACGAAGTTGGCCCCGGATCGCTTGCCGATCACTTTCGTGATGCTCAGGATCACCGGCATGAGCACGATCACCAGCAGGGTGAGCCAGATGTTCAGGGACACCATATAGCAGAAGGAGAACAGCACCGAGCAGAAGGAGGACACCGCCTGGGGGAAGCTCTGGCTCAAAAATTCGCGCATGGTGTCGGTGTCGTTGGTGTAGCGGCTCATGATTTCGCCGTGGGTGCGCTGGTCAAAGTAGCAGATGGGCAAATCTTCCATGTGCAGGAACATATCCTTGCGCATCCGGTTCAGGGTGCCGGTGGACACGATCATCATCAGGCGGTTGTACACCAGGGTGGTCACGGCCCCGGCCAGGTACATGCCCATCATCAGGATCAGGAACCGGGCGAAGGGCATCAGGTCCGGCGCGGCCTGACCGATCAGCGGCGTGATATAGCTGTTCACCACGTCTTTCAGCAGGAAAGTGCCCGTGGCGCTGGCTGCGGTGCTGATGATGATGCAGCCTGCCACCAAAAGCAGCTTGCCCTTGTGAGGCGCCAAGTAAGAAACCAGCCGCCGGAAGGTGCCCTTGGCGTTCTTGGGTTTCGCGGGCGCGCGCATAGGTCCATGTGGAGGCATCTTAAGCCACCCCCTTCTGCTGGGACAGGTACACGTCCCGATAAATGTCGCAGCGGGCCATCAGTTCGTCGTGGGTGCCCACATCGGCAATCTTGCCGTTGTCCAGCACCACCACCCGGTCGGCATCCATGACGGAGGTGATGCGCTGGGCAATGATGATCTTGGTTGTGTCCGCCATCTGGGAGCGCAGGGCTTCCCGGATGCGGGAATCAGTGGCGGTATCCACGGCGCTGGTGGCGTCGTCCAAAATCATGATCTTGGGGTGTTTCAGCAGAGCCCTCGCAATGCACAGGCGCTGCTTCTGGCCGCCGGACACATTCACGCCACCCTGGCCCAGATCGGTTTCATAGCTGTCGGGGAAGGAGCGCACGAACTCGTCCGCCGCCGCGGCCTGGCAGGCCGCCGTGATTTCTTCGTCGGTGGCGTGCTCGTCGCCCCAGCGCAGGTTTTCCTTGATGGAGCCGGAGAACAGCACGTTCTTTTGCAGCACCATGGCCACTTGGTCGCGCAGGGCGTGAAGGTCGTATTCCCTTACGTCCCGGCCGCCTACTTTCAGGGCGCCCGTAGTCACGTCGTACAGCCGCGGGATCAGGGACACCAAACTGGTCTTGGCAGAACCGGTCGCGCCGATGAGGCCGATGGTTTCCCCTGCTTTGATGTGCAGGTTGATGTCCTGGAGCACCAGGTTATCCTTGTCCCCGGCATAGGAGAAGCCCACATGGTCGAACTCGATTTCCCCGTCCTTCACTTCCGTGGCGGCGTTTTCGGGGTTGGCGATGTCCGGTTCCTCGTTCAGCACTTCCAGGATACGGGAAATGGAAGCGCGGCTGAGCACGATGCCCACGAACAGGAAGGAGAGCATCATCAGGGCCATCAAAATCTGCGTGATGTAGGTGATGAAGGTGAGCAGCGCGCCCACGCCCATTTCACCCCGGATGATCTGCTGGCCGCCGAACCAAAGCACGCTCACGATGCAGCCGTACATCAGAATCTGCATCAGGGGACCGTTCCACAGCACCACTTTTTCAGCATTGCGCTGGGCGTTGGTCACGTCGTCGGCGGCGTCGCCGAACTTTTTCTTTTCAAACGCCGAGCGCACGAAAGCCTTCACCACGCGGATGGCGATCAGGTTTTCCTGCACTTCCCGGTTCAGGATGTCGTACTTTTTCATCATGATCTGGAACCGGGGGAAGGCGTTGCGCATGATGATCACGATACCGCAGGCCAGCAGGGGCACGGCGATAAACAGGATGGTGGTCAGGGAGGGGTTCATTTGCAGCGCGTAAAACAGGGACATGAGGAACATGATGGGCGAACGGAACGCCATCCGCACCAGCATGATCAGGGTGTTCTGGGTCTGGTTCACGTCGGTGGTGATGCGGGTAACCAGGGACGCGGTAGAAAATTTGTCGATGTTCTTAAAGGAAAAACGCTGAATCTTTTCAAACAGCGCCTGGCGCAGGTTGCGGCCAAAGCCCATGCCGCCTTTCGCTCCCAAATAACTGCCCGCCATGCCGAAGCCCATGGATACCAGCGCCATAACGATCATCAGACCTCCGCAGATGAGCACCTGGGACATTTCCCCGCTCTGGGCGCTGTATGGAATGGCCTCGTCGATCAGCCGCTGGATCAGCTTGGGGATGTAGGTTTCCATGGCCACCTCCCCGATCATCACCATGGGGCAGAAGATCAGGGGCCATTTGTATTTCCCCGCGTATTTCAGCAGGTTCAAAATACTGTCCTTTTTCTTTTTCACCTGGGTCAAGTGTTTTCTCCCTCCTCTTCTTCCTGGGCCTTTCGGGCCAGCTTCCAAATCGTCAGATGACGATCGCCCTCGTCGGCCAGGTTGTCAAACATTTTTTCGCAGACATTGCGAAAGGCAGCCACTTCGCCGTCTGTCATGCCGGCAAACATCCTTTCGTCCAAAGCGCCGAACTGGCGGCAGTGTTCCTCCATCCGCGCAAGGCCCGGCTCGGTAATGTAAAGCTGGTTGCGCCGGGCGTCCTTATCGTCTTGCGTGCGGGTGACGTAGCCCGCTTTTTCCAGCCGCTTCAGGCTGGCCGCCGCCGAAGCGGGGGTCACGTCCAATTCGTCCGCCGCTTCCTTCTGGGTGCAGCCGGGATGACAGCGGATGTATTCCAGCAGCCGGGGCTGGCCGGGATGCAGCCCGGAATCCGCCATCAGGCTGCGCGCCTTGATGCGCCGCAGAAGCTCCAGCCTGTGCAGGGCCCCTACGGCCTCAAAATAATCCATTGCTTCGCTCCCTTCAAAAAATTAAATGGCTAATCATTAAACGTTTAACATTATATTCAAATCAATACTTTTGTCAATACCCATGAAAAAAGAAACTTGAAAATCTTTGTAATTCTGAAATCTCCTGTGGATTGATAATAAATAAAGACACGGAATAATAAAATATAATCAGTCATTTGAATAACGTGCAAAACAGTTTCAAGTCGTATTATTTCATTCCATTTTTTGAAAGCATTTCAGCCATCGTTTCAGCCGATTCCTGCATGCCGCGATTGATCCACTCCTCGATCCAGCCGTAGGTGCCATAGGAGAGGAAAGCAGCAGCATAGGCCCATTCGTTTGGATAATCGGGTTTCGGCCCCCATTTCTCTAAATACACTTCCAAAAGCAGGTGCATCAATCCTCGTTCCTTCAAAAGCAGATAGAAATCGGAGTGTTCCTTCAAATGATTGAAAAGGCTTCCGTACAGCGCAGCATTGGATTCTTTTTCGGATGCTTTGTATTCCCGATCCCAATCATCTAACAGCTTTTTGATCTGTCGTTTTACAATCTCTTCTTTCGACTCAAAATTGCGATAAAAGGAAGTCCGCCCTACCTCGGCATTTTCAACGATCTCGCTGATGGAAATATCGTTCAAAGGCTTTTCCCTCAAAAGACGTAAAACAGTATCCGTCATATGTTCTATGACATAAGCGTTCCTCGCCTCGTTTGAAAACGGTGATACATTTTTGCTCTTTTGTTCCATTTTTCCGCCTCCATTGACTTCATGTCCTTTCGATGTTACAATCATTCCATCGAAACGATTGTAACATCCTTTGGAATGGATGTCAAGCGTTCGGGAAAGGAAACGATCATGAAAAAGGTTTTGAAAGTGCTTGGGATCATCCTGGCTGTGCTGGCTGTGGCCGCGCTGTGCATCTATTTTACTATGCTTCGCTATCCGGAACTGAAAGAAAACCCGACTATCGGAAAATGGTATCGGGTTTCCGGCAGTGAAATGAAGGATTCCGAAGGGCACGGCTACCACGCCTTTTTCAAGAAGGGCAGCGCGGACAAAGTGATGATCTATTTTGCCGGCGGCGGCGTCAGCGTCAATGAAGAAACGGCGCGTGACGACACCTACAATACCCGCATGGTCTGGCCGGATCTGCTGGCAAATACGACCATGAACATGGGCGGCCTTGCTTCCGATGTCAAGGACGGCCCGTTTTCAGACTGGAGCTTCATCCTGTTCCCCTATGCGACGGGCGACTTCCATTCCGGGACCGGTGCGCTTCACTACACGGATAAGGATGGAAAAGAGAAGATGGGCTGTCCTACTATAACGACCCTCGCAACATGACTTCGCATATCATCATTGCCACGCCTGTCGTCTGGCTTCCCTTTGAGGAGCAGGGGCAATCCGTCGCCGGATGGCTCACAGATGCAATGAACGGAACGCCGCAGGATTACGGGCTTGATTTGGTAAATAAAACCTACTGAATGCCAAGGCTCCCAGGCCGCCTATGAAGGCAGTATGGGAGCCTTGGTGCGTTCTTTCGATATCCGGGCGCAAGGATTGCGGAAGGCATTTTTGATATTCTTGGGTCCTGTATCTCTACTCTACATTCATTAAAGACCCGGTATTTGATTTCCTCCAGTTTTTCTTCCTGATCCCTATCAGCATAGCACAGATCTTGGTAAAGAGCATTATAAATTACGGCGCTAAATGGTAAATAAGTGATAACCCGCTTCCCTGATCCAGTCCGTTTTCCAGATCCAGCCGAGCATCGATATCCGCCAGATGCAAATAAGGATTCGCTTGGAGAATCTCCAGCAATTCTTCACTCAATTCTTCTTTCTGCTCTTGCATTTTTTCGCTCACCGTGAACAGAGGATAATACGGTCTCGTAATTCACAAAGAAACGTTATGTTTTTGTTGCAGCGAATCCGTCCCCACTAGAGTATGTTTCTAAACTCATAATGTGCTAACAAAAGCGAAAAAAGATGCAAAAACCAAAAGGATTATTGCCGATAGCGTCGAATAAAGCAGTGAGAGGTGAAGCAAATGATTCGACGCTACGAGGTCACAGATGAGGAATGGGAAC
>JAFXMP010000360.1 GCA_017530275.1 Clostridia bacterium
ACATCCCTCTTTCACGGTTCTTGGCTATGGATGATTTGGAATAATACAAATATATTTGTGAGGGAGAATGAGGCGAGGATCATTATGCGGAATCTTAGGAGAAGGAATGCAATACATAATTGGCAGAGAAGAGCGTGATAGCAAGTTCCGGGAATAAAAAAGCAGGAAAAGAATATGTCAAGCCGGACGAGAAATACATTTCGTTTTTTAGAATATGATATTCTTCAGTCTATGACTTGTGATGAGCATAGAAGGAGGCAAAGCAAGGTGCTTTCAGAAAAAGAAAGGTTATACACGTTGTATAGTGAAATAGATACCAGGCCTATCATGTGGCTATGGGAACCATATATTCCGATGGGAAAGGTAACGCTGCTTCAGGCTGAATCTTCGGAAACAATCACATCTTTTCTTACAGGACTCCTTGCTGAGGTATCAAAAGGCGGTAAAACACCTGACGGTAACCGATTTGGCAGACCATATAGAATCATATATCAGTCATCCATCGGAAGTGGGATTATCCGAGAAAGACTTGAAATGGAAGGTGCAGATTGCAACGAGAGGCACTGTGAAATTTTTTCTGTAAAAGTCGGTCTTCTGTGATACGACCAGGATCAGATGGGGCTGAACGGCAGATTCTGCCGTTCAGCTCTTGACTACAGTTCTACCAGAAGCAGACAGAGATGTCAAGGGCGCCCGCGAAGCGGGCGAAAGTAAAACGAAAATTGACGAAATAAGAAAGCTATGCTATAATACAAAAGACATATGCAATTGTTGATTCCTTCATAAAATAACGCCGCGAAACGTACATCAATCAATGAAAATCGGAGGAGAAAATGCGTATCAGCTACAGACCATTATGGGTCATGCTGGCCAAGCGGGAAATGAGCAAGAAGCAGCTTCGTGAAATAAGCGGAATCAGCACTGCCTCTCTGGCAAAGCTCGGAAAAGGGAAAATCTGAACACGGATACCTTGCTGAGAATTTGCGAAGCTATGGGCTGCGGCATTACAGAAATCATGGAGACAGTCCCGAATGCGCCGTCAGACGAAAACGGCTGAAACAGGCCATCCCTCCTTCCCTGAAGAATTTCATCCATACGGCAGTACCAAACTGACAGAAGGATCTTACATGTTCGATAAAGGCTGTAATTGCATGATCAAGCTCTGTCCTTCGTGGAGGAAACAGGCGGCGTATGCCCGGCGGCTTCTTTATCTACAAAGCGGAGTAGCCGGAAGGTATGGTGATCAAGTATGGATGAGCAAGTCAATGCAAAAAGGTATGGACAGATACCTGTCCTCCCTGGACGTATGGGCCATGGCCTTTGGCTGTATGGTGGGCTGGGGCGCGTTCGTTATGCCGGGCACGAGCTTCCTCCCGGTGGCCGGTCCCGCCGGAACGATCCTCGCCATGGTGATCGGCCTGGCTGTGATGCTGGTGATCGCCTCCAGCGTCTCCTTTCTGATGAATCGCTCCCCGCGCACGGGCGGCGTCTATTCCTATACCAAAGAGGCCTTCGGGCGGGATCACGCGTTTCTCTGCTCCTGGTTCCTCTGCCTTTCTTACCTGACCATCGTTTTTCTCAACGGGACGGCGCTGTTCCTGGTGATCCGAACGCTGATGGACGGCGTTTCCAGCGGAGCGGTACTCTACACGGTCAACGGAAACCCGGTCTATCTATTGGAGATATTCATATCCTTATTCGCTCTGGTGGGTGTTGGCGTGCTGTTCATCGTGGCAAAGCCGATTTTGCAGCGGCTGCATACGATCCTCTCCGTGATCCTCTTTGCTGGAGTCCTTGTAACGGCGCTCTTTTGTCTGCCGCATGTCAACATGCGCGAGATATTCACGTCCTTTGGATTCAATGGCGTCAATAACGGTTACGCCGTATTCAGCCTGGTGATTCTGGCACCGTGGGCCTTTGTGGGTTTTGAAATCGCGTCCTTCGATACGGCGCATTTCCGTTTCCCGGTGAAGAAATCCAGGATCGTTCTTTTTGCCGCGTTGATGGCCGCCGCTTTCGTCTATATTTCGTTGACGGTTGTCAGCGTCTGCGCCGTCCCGGATGGGTACGGTTCCTGGGCGGCTTATATAGCGGATCTTGGAAATCAGGACGGGGTCCTGTCCGTCCCGACATTCTATGCCGCCCAGACGATCATGGGGCCGGTCGGCCTTGCCGTCATGGGCGTTACCGCGCTGGCCGCGATCCTGACGGGAATCATCGGCGCATACCGGGCCACGATGCGCGTGCTTTCCACCATGGCGGAGGATAAGATCCTCTCGGACCGCTTTTCAAAAACTACATACAGCATCCTGTTTATCATGGCCCTGTCAATCCTGATCTCCCTTTTGGGGCGGAACACGCTGAACTGGTTTATCGACCTGACCGCCTTTGGCGCCATCGTGGGGTTTGGCTATACCTCCGCCGCCTGGAAGATCGCGAAAACGGAGGGAAAGAAAAAACGGATGGCCCTGGCTGGCCTACATCCGGGACCTGGGGAACCTGAAAGGGATCGAAGCGCTTCCGGCGTTCTACGCGGCGCGGCATTACCTGGGATCCTTCGGCGTGACGGCGCTGATGCTTTCTCTGCTGGCGCTGATCTTTACCAGCCTGATCGGAAACATCTCCGCGCTGAGCCGCCTGTTTTACGCCCTCTCCAAAGATAGCGTGCTGCCTGCCCGTTTTCACAGGATCAATCGTCACGGCGCTCCGGGACATACCATCCTGCTGATTGCCGGGATTTCCTTCATAATCCCCTTCCTGGGCAGAACGGCCATCGGCTGGATCGTGGACGTTACCACCCTGGGCGCGACGCTGATATACGGCTTTGCATCCGCCGCCGCCACGAAGCTGGCAAAAGGCTGTGAGGACAGGGTTGAGACCTGGACGGGAACGGCGGGGCTGGTGATCTGCGTTGGGTTTGGCCTTTATCTGCTGCTTCCCAATCTATTTATGGCGGGAAGCATAGAACCGGAATCCTTTTTCCTGTTTGTCGTTTGGGCGCTGCTGGGCTTTGCTTATTTCCATACGATCCTGAGGCACGACGGGCAAAAACGCTTTGGAAAATCCATCATCGTGTGGATCGCGCTGCTGTCCCTGGTGCTTTTCGTGACGCCTGGTGTGTTCGCTGTTCATGCACAGCCCTGTGTTCCGGACCGGCGGTGATGAATTTTTCGTTATTCTCACAGGCCGCGATTATGACAGCCGCCAGTTCTTCATGGCAGCGCTGCACGACCAATCCGTCCAAAACATCGGCACCACCGAAGCGGTGGTGTCCGGCGGGCTGGCGGAATACGCGCCTGAAAAGACGCCCAACTTCCATACGGTTTTTGAACAGGCGGACCAAAAAATGTATCAGGAAAAACAACTGCTGAAAAGCATGGGGGCCGCCACAAGAAGCTGACAAAGGAACAGAAAGATTAGAGGAGGACAAAAGATCATGTCGGAAATGCAG
>JAFXMP010000361.1 GCA_017530275.1 Clostridia bacterium
GACCATTCATATCTGACGGAAGAATACAGGGGGCTTGGGAGCGTTATTCTGAGAAACGAATAGAAGAGACAGCCATACAAGTTAAGGGTTCCCGAGCGAATGGAAGAAATGCACATGAATATCCCCAATGAAGCCCATTTTTTCATTTCAAAGCAGGCAACGAATAATTGAATCTGTGTTATAATGATGAGGAAATTGGTCTCAGAAGCTGAAAAAGGTCAGAAAAACAGGAGCAGGAAGTAAAGAAATAAATATGCCGGATCAAAACACAATGAATGGAAATAAGCTCGAAAAGGTCTTTCTGAACGAACGCTTTATGGCAGCCGTCTGTATCATGATGGCGGCAGCCGGGGCTGCGTCGCTTGTTTTTTGCTTCAGGGAACAGGATGCTTTTGAAATATTCGCCCTGCTGGTCAAGCTGGTAACAGCCGTCACCATGTTCCTGGCTTTCCGATCCTTTAAGTGGGATGCGGCCAAAGGGCTCATGGGCGGCGTGCTGTTTTGCCTGATGTATCAGGATGCGCATCTCGCGCTTGCCAGGCTCTGGTCCGAACAGAACTTTGACGCCTATCTGGCCTCCGGCGTTCAGGGGAGCCTTTTCCTGGCCGGGGCGGGCATGAACCTCCTGATGACCGTCATCATCACGGCGAACCATTTCTTTATCAACTATTCAACCCATGGCAATCCGAAAAATGTGATCCTCAACCGGATCGCCCTGGTTTTTAAATTGGTTGTCTGCATCCTGCTGATCGTCACCAACAGCCTGCTTGGGTTCTCATCTGCCCTGCGCTGGACCCATTCCGTGCAGTATCTGATGGATGTGCTGCTGCTGGTGCTGGTAGCCTGCCTGGAAGCCCAGTTCGATTCCTTCAACGCGCTTCGTCAGGAGCTGAAAAAGCTGAACCAGGAAAGGAAGGCGGGAAAATGAGCATTCGGCAGCGCATTTCCGGGATCTGGCTGATGTCCATGAGCCTTCTTTCCCTGTTTGCTTTCACCTGTTATTTCGTTGCGCAGATGTGGCTGAGCATTCTCCGGACGGCTTATCTCACGCTGGTGATCCTGCAGATCCTGGCGCTGACCGTCTATCTGTGGGGGCCGGAAAAACTGAAGCACGGATGGCAGAAGATCCTGTACCGGCTTTTATACGCCTCCTCCTTTTTTGTGATCCCGGCTTTTCTGTTTATCTTTATGGGCCTTGTTTCCCAGTACCACGTCCGGATTCCGGACAGCATTCCTGCATCGTCCATGCCGGTGGAAGAAATCCTGCCCCTGGAGGATGGGACGACGGTTTATGATTCCAGAACCGTTTATATCATCTTTCCGGAGTATTCCGATGTGGATCTCGTGTGTGAAACACGCCCGTCCAAATCAGACGAAACCATCACCTGGTGCAGCGGCGCGGCATTCCAGCACGATATCAGCCTCGGTTTCTCCCATGAGAACATTGACGGAGACCATGCGGTGGACGGCGTCTTTTATGAAAGCCCGTATAACAAGGACAGTTTCGCGGCTTTTACTTTCGTGAACGGCAGTTTTTCCTTCGAATTCGATGATCCCTCCGGGGCCATCCGGGAGGCCGCAGAAAAAGGCGGGAGCGGGTTCATGCAGTTCGGATTGATCCGCAACGGAGAAACCGTCATGGGGATCAGCCGTCCCCGGGTTCGGTGCTACCGGACCCTAGCCGAGCTGAACGGGCATCTCTGTATCATCGATTCTGTCCGGATGATACAGTTCGACGATTTTATGGAAGAGTTACAGCGCCTCGGCGTGACCAACGCTCTGTATATGGATATGGGTGCCGGGTGGAATTACTCCTGGTACAGAAATGCGGCAGAGAAGGTGATAACGCTCTTTGGGCTGCCGGTTCCATGGTCACACAACTGGGTTGTGTTTCGGAACCTGTGGGCGTTTTAATATGACTCTTATTGACCGGAAAATCCGGTTTTTATGGAAAAAGATCGTTCAAGTTCAGCATCAAAACAATGATGATCGGAGATGATCACTATGGAATGGGAAGTTGCGTTGATTGAAGGACTGCAGAAAACCCTGGGAAGCCTGAACAGCGTTGTGGGGGCCGCCCTGAGTTTTATCGGCGGTGAAATCGGCCTGCTGCTGGTGCTGCTGATCATCCTTTTCTGCTGGAAAAAGGAAAGCGGAAAACGCCTGGCTTTGGTCATCACGGCGGTGAATACCTGGCTGCCGATGATCAAGGCTGTCGTGATGCGGCCCCGCCCTTATATGGAATACCCCGATCGGGTGCAGGGCGTCGCGGACGTTGGAAACAGCGCTTCCCTGGATGACGTCGCCGCCCAGGGGTATTCCTTCCCCAGCACGCACAGCGCTTCCGCCATGGCGCTGTATATTTCCCTTGCCCATGAAGTGAAGAAAAAATGGATGTGGATCGCCGCTATCATAATCACCTTCCTGGTGGGCGTCAGCCGGGCGGTGGCCGGGATGCACTATCCGACGGATATCCTGGCAGGATGGGCGCTTGGTCTTGCAGGCGTTGTGATCTGCATGCTGTTGGAGAAGAAAGTGAAGAATGCGTGGATCCGGCATTTGATCCTGCTCTCTTCCGTGCTGCCCGGTCTGCTCTTTGTCCGTACCGAGGATTACTTCACGTCCCTGGGCCTGCTGGTCGGCCTGATCGCCGCGATCCACTTTGAGGAGAAATTCGTGAACTTCCAGGATACCCGGAATGTCTGGGCAATGATCCTGCGGGTGATCGGCGCGTTCGCGCTTTACTTCATACTGAATACGCTGCTGAAGCTGCCCTTCGGCAAGGATTTCCTCGCCAGCGGAACCCTGCCGGCGTTCCTGGTCCGCACGGCACGGTATGCCATCATCATCTTTGTGATCATCGGTATCTATCCGAAGATCTTCCCGCTGTTTGAAAAAATCGGGAAAAAGAATGGATAGGCTTACGGAGATGAAGGTCATTTTTTTCATCCAAGCACCATGGACAATACGCCAAAGAAGGCAATCAGCACGATCAGCAAAAGGATTTCCTGCTTCCACCTTTTTTGAAGCAGGCCCGCGCATTCGCGCATGAAGGCATTGGGCCAGTACCACCATTTGGTTTTTTCACCTACGCCTTCGGCTTTGAGCCCCGCCATGTTTGCCCATACCCCGCTACGGAACACATGATAATTGGTGGTGGCAAATAACGTTTTGCCCTCCGGGTTGATGCTGTTGATGATCTGTTTGGAAAAGGCCATGTTCTGGTTGGTGTTTTGAGATTGCGCTTCGGTGCGGATTCTGTCTTTCTGCACGCCCTGGGAAATCAAGTACCGCCGCATGGCTTCGGCCTCCGGCATAGGCTCGTCCCGCCCCTGGCCGCCGGAAGGGATTAAAATCGCTTCCTTGCCGCTCTCTTCCTTTTGCTGCCGCCAGAAGGAAAGCGCGCGATCCACACGGCCCCGGAGCAGCGGCGGGAGCGATCCATCTTTTCTGAACCAGCAGCCCAGGATCATGATATAATCCTTATCCGCCTTCGGCTGGTGTTTGGCGGCCTTTATGCCGCAGACGGCAGAGCCGATCAGCATGCACTCAAAGTAAACGAACGCTGTAGCATACACGTTTTCCAGCGTGCTTTGGATTCTGCCCTCCCATTCCGATCCCATAAAATCACGGGTGAACAGATAAAAGCCCAGGGCTTCTCCGGCGATCAGAAAAACACTGACAGCCAGCCCCAGCACATTTTGAACGTGAGCCCGTTCATGCCGCAGCAGCGCAGCGTTGCTGATCGCCATAGCCAGTGCGAACAGCAGAATAAACGGCATGGTCTGCATCATAAACAGTTTGCTTGCTCCATTGATCGTATTGTACGCGGAAAACATATTGTAGGATTCCGGACGGACGATGTATTGCACAGTTGTGAGCAGCATGGTGATGCCCGTCAGCATCGCAAATAAGGAAAAGCCTGCGTAGTAAATCGTGGAATAAGCGTAATAGTCCGGCCCCTTTGCCTGGAAGTAATGCCAAATCATGATCGCGCTGACAAAGAACCAGAACAGCGTCACAGCGATCAGCACGGCAGTATCGCCTGTAAACCCTCCTGTCTGCGGATCATATACCGTACCCAGCGGGCCTACGCGAAAAACCTGAAAGGCGATCTCATTCCCCTGTTGGTCGTACAAGCGGACGTCCGCCTCGCCCGCCTGATTCGGACGAATCGGAACGTTGACCGAGCCCGGACGAAGCGTTATATCGCCCAATCGCAAAACGTCCGCATGATCGCTTTCCGTCCGCGGTATGCTGTTGTCTTCCCGCAGTGCTTGTTCCACTCGCTCCTGGATCGGGATATGGGCAGTGTATGTTCGAAACACCGTCAAACGGCACAGCACGCAAAAAAGAATCAGCGCCATCGCACAAATCCCGATCTGCTTTGCAGCCTTCCGCATGGTTTTCCTCCTGCAGTACATCACAATATCATAGAACTTTCGGACGGGTTTTGCTATATCACCAAGTCCGTTTTCAGCACAGCTTCTGTCCTTCTCCCGTTATGCATGATCGTGGCAAGCAATGCAATCCGGGCCGAATTGCACAAAGCTTGTTGGTTGGCTCCGCCCCCAAGCCCCCGAATACCAGAGCTGATGCTCTGTGGTTGTGACGTTTGTCTGCATCAAACGCCGTTGCGGCTCACGCCGAGATGAAAAGAATGATCCCTGCGCTTATGCGCTTTCATGTAAGAGGTTCGTCTGATTGTGTGGTGTTCTTTTCATTATTGTGCGTTTGGACTATGCACAATGCTGTGTTTTCGGACGATGGTCAGAATCGTTCGAACGATGGAACTGCTGTAAGTTATAGAAGCGACTGGTATCAAATCTGGTGAGCGGCGGACTTTCGCTTTTTATCGATCATAACCACAGCGCTTGCGCTGGAAAACAGGGGTTTGGGGGCGGAGCCTACCAACAAGCTTTGTGCAGAAATTACTAATTCTGCATTGCTTGCCACGTTTTGTTTTCCTGCTTTCGCTGACATACGCAATGCAAAATTATACTTCACTGAGCCGCCACTTTTTCATAGGCTTACGCTTTCCGCATTCATCACAAGTATAGGGCCAGCCGATTTTCCACTCGAAGTATTCTTCTCTTGTGATGACATTCTCTTTCAGTTCCTGTTGATGATAAAGCCATTCCCGCATGAATCCATTCAGCAATGGATTATCAACCCACAATCCGCAGGGAGCATGTGCAGGCCAATTATCGCCATCATGATAATAAACATTATCGTTCGATTGGCCGTCAGTATCACCGTCTTGATGTGCTTTATGCTCTGGGCCATGGTTCGATTTTCGCTTCAACCGTTGCAGCTCAAAAGCATGGAACATTCCTGGGTGCTCTTCCTCCAACCAGAAGAGAAGCATCATCAGCTCTTCCACATTCTGCCCGGTTACATCCATCAGCGCCAGCGTATTGCAGTCCAATACCTCCGCCATCGTTTTCAGCATCTTCGAAGAAGGTACACGATAGCCGGATTCATATTGCGCGACACGCGGCGCGGCATTCTCGCCCAAACCGATCATCACGGCAAAGTCCGGCTGATTATATCCGCGAAATCTGCGGATACATTTGATCTTCTCTCCCGTTTTCATCAGGTATGGTTCCTTCCGATTTCTTTGAAACAACGTGTCTGTTTTTACAGACATGTCGTTTCATCCTTCTCCTGCATTATACAGGGAAGCGTTTTATTCGTCAAGAAAAATTTATCAAATATGCGAAACTGCTATTGACAGGTTGCTTTTCATGTGATAATATATATTTAGCAAATATGCGAAACTTTTTTGAAGGAGGTTTATCCCAGTCCCATGCGTTACCCCGTCCCCCAAGAAACCAACCGTGATTCCACCCAAGCGTGGATCACAAGCGACTATGAACCCATCGACCTGGCCGCCTGCTATGACTTCCCAATTGATTCCCCGCTGCCCAGCTGGGAGGATTGGCAGGCAATGCGATCCGAAACCAATCCCTTCCACGGCATTATCGAGCGAAAGATCGGCAATACGCGGTACACGATCCTGACCGACTGCGCCGGAGGAGAAACGCTGATTGATAAGGTAAAGCGGCTGATCTTCTCCGAGCCTTATCCCCAAAGGGAACATTGTGGTAAAATGGGTTGACAGATAATCCCGTGATAGATTATCAATAGGTGGCATATGGCTTGATAATGAAGAAAGGCAGGAAGTCGGGCCATGGAGATACAGAATCGGGCAATATACCGGCAGGCGTATCGCATCCTGGTATCCCTATATGGCCCGGACGCCGCGTTTCGTCCGGGGCAATATGAAGCCATTGAAGCTACCATGATCCATCGCAGAACATTGGTGGTGCAGCGCACGGGCTGGGGAAAAAGTCTGGTTTATTTTATCGCCACAAAGCTCATGCGGGAAGAATCCGGCGGAATGACGCTGGTGGTCAGCCCGTTGCTGGCGCTGATGCAAAACCAATTGGAAGCCGCGCAGAAAATGGGCCTTTCCTGCGATGTATTAAACAGTACGGTCAAGGATCGGCGGCAGGACATTTTGCAAAGCATGGTGAACAATCAACTGGATTTGGTGCTGGTGACGCCGGAAACGCTGTTCAGCCAGGACGTGCAAATGCAAATCTGTAAAATCCCCATTGGGCTTTTCGTAATCGATGAAGCGCACTGCATTTCTGATTGGGGCCACGATTTCCGGCTGCAATACGCCCGGCTTCGGGAAATCGTCCGGCTGCTGCCGCTCCATGTTCCGGTACTGGCCACGACCGCTACGGCCAATGACCGCGTGATCAATGACCTGGCTGAACAGTTGGGAAAGGACGTATTCGTATCGAGAGGCTCCCTTGCCCGTGAATCACTTTGGATTCAGGTTTTGAATATGCCCAACAAAATCGAGCGTTACGCCTGGATGCTGGAGCATATTCCACATATGCCCGGAAGCGGGATCATCTACTGCCTGACCCAGCGGGACTGCGATTATCTGAGCGACTTTCTCAATAAACAC
Organism: Clostridia bacterium; assembly: GCA_017530275.1. The sequence continues at coordinate 6,986 of JAFXMP010000361.1, forward strand.
GGGATTTCCGCCCGCTCCTATTATTCCAGGGATGGATTGGAGGAAGAGAAAAACCGGGAAGCGGAGGAATTGTTCCGGCGCAATCAAATCAAAGCGCTGGTGGCTACGATCAAATTAGGCATGGGCTACGACAAAGGCGATATCGCGTTTGTCATCCATTATCAGATGCCTGCCAATATCGTTTCCTATTATCAGCAAATCGGGCGGGCCGGGAGAAACATTGAACGGGCGTATGTGGTGCTGATGCACGGGCAGGAGGACGAGGAGATCATTGATTATTTCATCCGCACCGCCTTTCCAACGGAAAAAGAAACGGGCGATATCCTGTCTGCTGTTACGGAGGCGGGCGGGCTGACGCTGGCAGGCATTGAACAAAAGGTCAATATCAGCCGCAGCCGGATGGATAAAGCCATCACGTTTTTGCAGAATGACGGTTTCCTTTACAAAGAAGACAGATTGTACTATGCTTCACCAAAACCCTATGTTTACAATCGTGCTCATTATGATGCCGTGACTGCCATCCGAAGGCAGGAAATGGAGCAGATGAAGGCCCTTGTCCGAACGAAGGGCTGTTATTCCCAGTTTATTATCCATGCCTTGGATGATCCTGCCCCTTTCCCCTGCGGCCATTGCGCAAATTGTCTGGGACGGCCCATCTTTCCTGAAACCGCCTCCTTTTCCGCCCGGCAAGCCGCCGCGGCGTATGTGGATAAAATGGTGCTGACCATTGAGCCGCGGAAACGGTGGCCGGCCTTTGCGGGACACAAAGCGGGGAAAATCCAGTATCAGAATATGCCGAGGGTGTGCCTCTCTAAATATGGCGATCCGGGGTACGGTGAATTGGTGCGGCAGGGGAAATACGCGAAGCCTGCGCGCTTCTCCGATGAATTGGTGGGGAAAAGCGCCAGTCTGCTGCTTCCATTGATTCAGGAAAAGCGCATCACCCATGCGGTTGCCGTTCCATCCCTGCGCAGCGGTATCGTGATGGATTTTGTGAAAAGGCTGGCGGCGCGCTGCGGGCTTACTTACCTTGAAGCTTTGGAAAAGAAGCCCGCAGAACCGCAGAAAACCATGGAGAACAGCGCGCATCAATGCCAAAATGCGTTTGAATCTTTTTCCATTCGGGAGGGAATCTCTCTCCCGGAGCGAATTATCCTGGTGGACGATATTGTGGATTCCCGCTGGACGATGACAGTATGCGGCATCCTATTGATGGAACACGGCTGCCAAGAGGTATACCCCTTCGCTCTGGCAGACAGCAGCCGCACGGAGGTTTGACATGAACGACAATTCCGCGATCATTTTCGCGCTTTGCAGCCACATCGGGGAGGATGAGCAAATCAAGCCCCTGGAACCCCGGGAATGGAGTGATCTGGCCAAGAAAATGATGGAGCGCCAGATGGAGCCCAAAGCGCTTTATCAGCTTTCCGATCCGGAAACCCGGGATGCGCTGGACATGGATGATGCAGCGTTGGAGCGAATCGGACGGCTGCTGAATCGGGAAGCCAGTCTTGCCTTTGCGCTGAATCATTTGCAGGACGCAGGCGTTTATGTGGTAACCCGGACTGATGCGCAGTATCCGAGACGCCTGAAAGCCGCTTTGGGAAACACCTGCCCGCCGCTGTTCTATTATGCGGGGGATTTGAGCCTGCTGGATCGGCCGGCAGTGGGATACGCCGGGTCCCGCTTGATTACGGAGGAAGATTTGACTTTCACCCGGGACACCGTCGCAAAAACGGTTCGCCATGGCTTTATCGTGGTATCCGGCGGGGCGAAGGGCGTAGATTCAACTGCGGAAACTGCCGCGTTGGAAAAAGGCAGCGCCGCAGTCTCCTTCCTGTCGGATTCATTATTGAGGAAAATCAAAGTACCGCAAAACCTGAAAGCGCTGCAAAAGAAAAACATGCTGCTGCTCTCAGCCGTAAATCCCGACGCGGGTTTTCACGCGGGCACCGCCATGATGCGCAATCGGTATATTTATATCCAGTCCCAAGCGACGGTTGTTGTCAAATCCGATTACAATAAAGGCGGCACCTGGTCCGGCGCTGTGGAGAGCCTGAAGCACCAATGGGCTCCGGTTCTGTGCAGAAATCAAGCGGATATTCCCGGCAATCAGGCGCTCATCAATCAAGGCGCGATTCCCATTGATTCCCAATGGGACGGCGATGTGAATCAACTGCTGGCATCCCGGAATTCCACGCAAACAGAACAACTCAGTATGTTTTCTTGAAATGTGAAAGAAAAATGTATCATGAAAGAAAAAGGCAATACAGTCTTTATGAATAAATACTTTGTCGCTTGCTTGACATCGGGGTGCCTGAGATCATGGAAGCGGTGCCTTTCGAGCCCTGCTTTTTTGAGGATTTTTTGTAGGGATTTCCAGACTGTCGGCTGCGACAGATGACTTCCATCAGGATGCGTGAAGACCAGGTTGGGGAATCCTCCATCATCCCAAGCTGGGCCGACGGCCTGACGTTGCATCTCCTGCGCCTTCTTAAGCTTCTGTTAGGGTTAATACGATTTGCAATAATTTTGTTCTTCATTATTTCATTGATAAGCAATTTATCGGGAGATATGGAAAACAATATATCGATTTATAGCATAGGAAATGCAATACTTGCAATTCTGTGTGCCATAGATTATTTTGTGCCCAAAATGCATTGGGGTGATAGGCAAATTAAAAGAATAGCAAATTTGTTTGGTGATTACGTATATAAAAAAGAATATGAAAAAGGAAATAGATACTTGAAAATATAGATCACATGGAACAATAACATGTTTATGCTAAAAGCTATTGACAATTTAGCACGCGTGCTATATACTTAGCACGAGGTGATTGATATGTACCAAATCATTCCCCCCTGTGAAACTCTGGAAATCGAGTTCAAAAGCGACAAAGGCAAGTTGCCGGACAACGATTTGATTGACGCGGTAGTAGCCTTTGCCAACACCAACGGCGGGGATTTGTATTTAGGCGTGGAGGACGACGGACGGGTGACCGGGCTGCATCCTTCCCATAAGGATATAACGCAGTTGGCGGCGTTTATTGCCAATAAAACCATCCCGCCTGTTTCCGTGCGGGTGGAAATGATTAACGCGGAAGAACCTGTCGTCATGATCCACGTGCCGCAGAGCAGGAGCATTGTCGCGTCCTCCGCGGGGAAAATCCAGCGCCGCAGGATCAAAGGGGACGGCACGCCGGAAAACGTACCTATGTATCCTTTTGAGATCAACACCCGGCTGAGCGAACTGTCGCTGCTGGACTTCTCCGCACAGCCCGTCCCCGGCGCGGTGTATGCCGATTTTGACCCGCTGGAGAGGGAACGGCTGCGGCGGATGATTTTGACGTACAACGGTGAAAAGACCCTGCTGGAGCTGCCAGACGATGAACTGGACAAAGCGCTGCAGCTGGCTGTGACGGTGAACGGGCAGCTTGTGCCCACCTATGCGGGCCTGCTGCTGATCGGCCGTCAGCAGAAAATCAGGGAATTGATGCCCACAGCGGAAGCGGCTTTTCAGATGCTGCGGGGCACCGAAGTTTCCGTGAACGAATCCTTTTTCCTGCCGTTGCTGGCTGCCGCCCAGCGAATCATGGATTTCATCGACGCCCGCAACCCGGAGCAGGAAATGGAAATGGGCATGTACCGCATGTCCATCCCCGAATTTGATAAACGCGCCGTCCGCGAGGCGGTCATCAACGCCTTTGCCCATCGGGATTATACCCGGCTGGGCCGCGTCCTGGTGCAGATGGACAGCGACGGCCTGACCGTCTCCAACCCCGGCGGTTTCATCGAGGGCGTCACTTATAACAACATCCTGACCGTTGAACCCCATGGCCGAAACCCCGTTTTGGCGGACGCACTGAAACGCATCGGCCTGGCGGAACGCAGCGGACGCGGGGTGGATCGTATTTATGAAGGCTCTCTGCGCTATGGCCGTGATTTCCCGGATTATTCCGGGTCCACCGCCGTCAGCGTGAAGCTGTTCATCCCTCGCGGGATGCCGGATAAGCATATCGTGCGGATGATCGCGGAATACCAGCAAAAGAGCGGGGAACCGATGCCGTTGGTGTCCTTGTTTGTGCTCAACCTCCTGAAAGAGAATCGCCGGATGAACGCGGAAGCCATCAACCAAGGGCTCAATCTTCCCGAAGCAAAACTCCGCGCCACCCTGGAACGCCTGACGGAAGCGGGACTGATCGAAGCCATGGGCAGCGGGCGGGGCAGAAACTATGTGCTGAGCGCAAAAATGTACCTCGATCCCGCGGAATACGTGCGGCAGACCGATATCGACCAGATTCGATATAAAGAGCTTATCATGAAACTGGCGGAGAAAAAAGAATCCATCACCCGGAAAGACGTGATCGAATTGCTGCACGTGGCCCCGCCCCAGGCTTATCGGCTACTGCAAAAGCTGGTGAAGGAGGGGCGGTTGGCACTGGAGGGGAATAAGAACGGCTCCCGCTATACCGTAAAGGAAAATGAAAGCAAATGATAAATCAGATTGATATTGAAAACTTTATAGAAGGTCAATACAGAAAGTATTTTCAATATACTCCTTTTGCAGAACGCGATCAGCAATATGTATCTTTCAGTTTTTCAGTGGAAGATGCAGCGAAAAAGTTGAAAGATGCTTTGTTCCGAGTTTTCAAATGAGAAGAAGCATGCTATAATGTTCCCGAAAGGCATCATAAAACATACTTATAAGAAGACCGAAAGATCCTGTGAATCAAACAATAAAGGTGGCATGGTTATGTTTTGGGAGAAAATGAATCAGAATATCTCAATTCTTCAGTATTTGGAATTCTTTTTGCGCATCATGATTGCCTGCGGCTGCGGCGCGATCATTGGCATGGAACGCAGCAGACGGTTGAAAGAGGCAGGCGTGCGCACACATCTGCTGGTCTGCTGCACCGCGGCATTGATCATTGTTGTATCAAAGTATGGCTTTGCAGACCTGACAGGAACGGAAGCAACTGGAGATTTGGGCGTTCGCGGCGCTGATCCTGCACGGATTGCAGCGCAGGTGGTCAGTGGCATCAGTTTCCTCTGTGCGGGCGTAATCTTTAAGCAGGGTTCCATGGTAAAAGGCCTGACGACCGCCGCAGGCTTATGGGCAACAGCAGGCATTGGTCTGGCGTTGGGCGCGGGGATGTATCCGCTGGGCGTCTTTACCACGATCCTGGTGCTTGTATTGCAGGTTTTCATGCACAAACTGCCAATTCACAACGATCAGTATCATAACAATCACATCGATGTCACAGTCGCTGATGATGATGAATTCCGTAAGGCGCTGTCCAGTCAAATCCAAAAATGGCAGGCACAGGTCATCGAAAGCAGTATCACGCATAACCAGGATGGGACTACTTCATATTCCCTGGAAGTCAAGATGAACAGCAATGTCAAACAGGAAGAAATATTTGCGTTTCTGGAACAAAACAGCAATATATCCTTCTTTCGCCAGACGAACAGCAATTGATTTGAACGCAGATAATATCGAACGGTGATACAGAAATGCGGTTCAGAGGAATATCAAAAGTATTATCAACCATTCCAGTTTATCAGGATATCTTTTGAAATTCTGTACCAAGGCATTTGTCAGGATTGTCAGAGACGGACAGATAAAAGTTCGTTTTGAGGAGTTGGAAAAATGATTTGCAAGTATATCACAGGGGGACTCTTCATCTTCTTTTTACTGGTTCTGCTGTATCTCCTCTTTCATATCTGGTTGGAAGGAAAACGTGAGCAGCGCATGCCCCATGAGATCGCTGGTGAAGAACTTCCGAAAGAACTGCAGGAGGCCGCCATTCGTCCCCTGAAGCTGCTGAATGGGTATTATGAAAAACGGGATCCAGAACAGGCTGGCGCCTGCATCGATGAAACCATGCTTTCGGATAACATGCGGATCTTGGGGACCAACCCGGATGAAATCTTCTACGGCCGGGAAGGCGCCAAATGGTTGCTGCAGGGCGACTGGAAACACTGGGGACAGTTGACGCTGGACGCGGATCAGACTGCACTCTGCCGGGCAGGCAGCGCCTTGTACTATGTCCTGCGGGGGAAGATTAAGCTGGATTACGTCCGTTTCCGCATTCCGATCCGGATCACAGGTATCCTGGAGGAAAAGGACGGCCTCTGGTACATCAGCAAGATGCAGTTTGTGAACAACCTGAACAGCAACTACCTGGTGGTAGCCTGGCTCCCGGCACTGGCAGCATTCATCAGCTTACTGTTCTTTGGCCTTTCTTATATTTTTTGAAATTGTTTGCTAAGCATATTCAGATTGAATACTGGAGCTGATTGAGATGAACAACCCTTTTGTATACTATCGCATAGAATCGCTGAACGACCTGAAAAGAAATGTAGTTTATTCTGTCAGCGACCTTGATTGGCATGCGGATCTATCACTTATACAAAGGTTTTATGCCCGATTCGGAAATAAACAAATCAATCCTGATGAGTTCGACCAATATATCGGGAATCCGGTGGCGATCAAGCGCGCTGGCGAAATCATAAGCTTTGCAATACCGTTATCATTCCGGGATGGCGAAACTGAAATTGGAGGAGTCGCAACTGTTCCGGATCAGCAAAACAAAGGTTATTGCAAGGCGCTTATTTCTGAGATGGCTTTCAGAATACTGAATGAAGGAAAAATCGCAACATTGACAACAGAAAAAACCAATCTCGCCATGCAAAAAGCCGCTGAGACGATCGGCATGAAGAGACTTTCATATATTTATCCCTAATAGTCAGCAAACTCGGAAGATATATTTTGAGTTATATGACCAACGACAAATCGGTATTTGGAATGAAAGAGGTGTACGAACATGGAATTGTTTGACCTGTATACCGCTGAACGGGAGAAGACGGACAGAAAGATGGTCCGGGGTGAACCGACGCCTGAAGGGTTTTACCGTCTTGTTGTTCACGTCTGCATTTTTGATGCTCAAGGCAGAATGCTGATCCAGCAACGGCAGCCGTTCAAACGCGGATGGTCGAACCTTTGGGATATCACAGTGGGCGGAAGCGCCATAGCCGGAGACAGCAGCCGGTCTGCCGCGGAACGGGAAACGCGGGAGGAGCTGGGGCTTTTTCTCGATTTGTCTGCTGTCCGGCCCTCTCTGACCATTCACTGGGAGAACGGCTTTGATGATTATTATCTTCTGACGCGGGATGTTGATATCCGTTCTCTGCATCTACAGGACGAGGAAGTACAGGCTGTGTGCTGGGCATCCAAAGAGAAAATCCTCCGGATGATAGACAGCGGAGAATTCATCCCATACGAAAAAAGCTTGATTGAGCTTCTTTTCTTTCGCAAGGATCACCGCAGTTCGCATACAAGAAGTGATCCGACCAACGATTGAGTTGAACTTTAATGAACCAGAGACAAATCGGAATTTGTAGAGGCGATAGAAAATGGTCACAAAGCATGTTGTTGTCCTTCCATACGACGAACAATGGAAGCAGGATTTCCTTATGATAAAAGATGAACTCATAACTGCTCTCGGACAACTGGCAATGAGGATTGACCACGTAGGCAGCACTTCTGTCGAAGGTTTATCTGCCAAACCCATCATTGATATAGATGTTGTCATTAAGGATTATACTGTGTTGGAAGAAGTGGTATCAGCTTTGGGAGTAATAGGTTATCGACACGAAGGAAATCTTGGCATCACAGGGCGGGAGGCATTTAAATACGACGGCAAGGAGCATTTAAGAAAGCATCATTTATATGTGTGCCCTGAGGATTCGCCAGAGCTGAAACGGCACATTGCTTTCAGGGATTATCTGCGGACTCATCCTGATGCTGTGCGGGAATACAGCCGTATCAAAGAAGAAGGAGCAAAACGATATCCCTATGATATTGAGCGATATATTGAACATAAGTCTCCGTTCATCGAGATAATCTATGCAAAGATAGGGATATAAATTCCAGTTTATCAGGATACCTTGGCACGCAATCTCGGAAGATAAAGGAGGGAATACGCCGTGAAACAAAGTCAGATTCATCTAGAAAAAGTAACCGATGACAATGTTGAAGGTATCGACAAATCAGTATTTGCGGAGGCAATATGGATAAGAAAACGATGATTGAAAACCTCGTCCGCGACGCGCACGAAAAAGCCGGCTTTACCGGTACCTGGCTGTACGCGGAAAAAGGCGAGATCGTGAGTAAAGGCGCGATAGGAATAAACGACCTTGAAAAGGGATCGCCCGTTACGGAGGATATGCTGTTCGACCTCGCCTCCGTCACCAAGCAGTTCACAGCGTCGGCTGTAATGCTGCTCAAGCGACGCGGGCTCCTCTCTCTCAACGACGAGATCACAAAGTTCTTCCCGGGGATCCCCTTTCCCGGCGTTACAGTCCGCCATCTTTTGACTCACACCGGTGGTCTGCCCGATTACGAGGAGTGGATCGAAAAGACGGCTTTTGCTGAGGGAAATATCCCCGGCAACGAAATCATGATCCGATTCCTGAAGGAAAGCGGCGAAAATGCCGGGTTCGCGCCGGGCGAAAAATGGGAGTATTCGAACACCGGCTACTGCGTGCTGGCGCAGATAATTGAGAAAGTCTCCGGCGTGCCTTATGAGAAATTCCTCGAGCAGAACATATTCATCCCCGCCGGTATGACCTCAACGAAGGTATATCACCGCAGGAAGGACGGGATCGCCGTACCGAACCTTGCTCTCGGTATGGTTTATGAGGACGACCACTATATCCTGCCCGACGATTCCGCAGATAAAGACAACAACGACGTCGTCCCGCTGGACGGAGTGAACGGCGATGGACTCGTGCATTCCAATATTTTCGACCTTTTCCGTTGGGACCGCGTGCTGCGGGAGGGTTCAGTCATCACCCTTGAAGAGCAGGCAGAGATGTATACGCCTACGCTGCTTAATAACGGAGAGTACGGGGAGGACGACGACTTGATAGGTCCCTCACGCTATGGCTACGGCTGGGATATAACAAACGATCCGGAGCATGGACTCATAGTCGCCCATTCGGGCGGCTGGCCGGGATATTCGCTGTGGTTCGAGCGTTTTATCAATGAGGACAAAGTGATCATCAAGCTATCCTGCCGCGATCAGATCGACGGACGGGCTATGAAAGTGCTGGTGCCCGGGATGCACGCGATAGCCTTTGGCAACGAGCCGGAGCCCGTCAGAACGGTTGAAGAGGTCGCGGTAAAGGATCCGGACAAGTCGGGCTGGGAAGCCCTATGCGGCAGATACGAAAAGCCGGACGACGATCTCTTCATCGACGAAGTGTTCATGAAGGACGGCGAGCTTTTCGCGAGGTTCATGACGGATACGGGAAGAAGCTGGGACTGGAAGCTCTTCCCGCTCGGCGCGAACGAGTTTGGAGTCAAACGGTGGTATTCGGTCGTATTCAAATTTGAAGAGGGCCGGATCAGTTACGGCGGGTATACCTGCAAAAAGCAGTAGACAGCATTTCGATAACTTCCGGTTTGTCGGGATACCTGTTGGAAAGGAATCTCGGAAGATAAATTGTAACCCCTGAAACAGAAAACCCGAAGTTAATCGTACAAAGGTTATTGTGGTAATCGTATTTTTCATGGAGAACCGTTTGCGTCGTCCACACGGACGGCGCTTTCAGTTTGCCCGAGGAGGTGAGCCCCATTGATCTGCGTCTATCCGGCGGATTGCACCGATTTTTCCACCAACGGCAATGGGGCGCTTTCTCCCCTGATTGCTACCGTGACAGAAACTCTAAATGGTGAATACGAACTATCATTGGTATATCCCATTGACGAAGCAGGGAAATGGCAGCGGCTGGTGGAGGGATGTATCATTCGTGCTCCGGTACCCGCCGCCATGACGCCCAGGGTGAAGTTTACCGCGCCGGGTGATGACACCAGAACTGAAGTATGGCGCATCCATACAGACTTTGCGATGATCTTTCTTTCCTCTTTTGTCAGGTGGTTTCCTTTGTTATCTGCTCCCATACACTTGGCCTCCTTTCTTCTTTCTGTGCCAAGTGTACAACTTATTTCCATCTGGATTTTCCTGTAAGACTAATTTCCAGTTCCCTCCCCACACTCTGGAAGTTACTTTTACACTTCACTGACGATTTTAAATCAGTATATACTTAATTAAATTATTGACAATTTGGTAATATTCATATATAATTAAAACAAATAAACCTCAAAAGGAGGGTGCCCCATGTTCAAAAGGTTCCTGGCTATTCTGCTTTGCCTGCTCCTGGTCGTTCCGGTTGCTCTGGCGGACGGGCTGTCCGTCGGGGACGTGAACGACTTCCTCAACAACTCCGCGAAGCTGGGCGAAGGAAGCAAGGCGAATCAGGTCGCCGTGATCCCCTTCGACCACATCGACGGCCCCAAGGATGAAGACCTGTTCTACGCCTTCGTTCCCTTCAAGTATGTGGCCCGCAGCTACATCAAGTACCAGGTCACCTTCATTTCCTGCACCTGCCGCAGCGCGGACGTGAACGTGTGGTCCACCGCATATGTGGAACTGACCCTGCCCTCCTCCGGCAAGATCGAGGATTCCGCCATCCGCACCCTGAGCTTCGACGCGGATTCCACCGGCCATTACCTGGGCGGCTTCTGGGGCGACAGCAACCCGCCGCCCACCGCGCCCAACGCCACCTATGAAAAAGTAAAGGCCGAAATGATTCCCTACTACATCGGCAAGACCTACGGCCAGCTGATGGGATATAGCACCATTGACGATTTCACCGATTATTCCGAAGGCGAAGGCCGGGCGGATTTGAAGGTGGACGCCTTCACAGGCGCTACTGTGTCCAGCAATAACATCCTGCGCATTGTCCAGGCGCTGTATGCCTACCACGCCACGGATTCCTTCTTTGACGGTGACGCCAAGGCCGCGGAGCTGCGCCAGGTTTTTGAGGCCAAGAAAGAAGTAGTGGCCTCCTCTGCCGCCGCCGCTGTGGCTGCTGGTGAAGTGGAGCTTCCCGCGCCCGTGGACACCACCAAGACCTACAAGGCCAATAAGGACGACACGGTGGAAACCGTCTGTGAGCCCGGCAACTTCGGCCCCACCTGCTCTGCCATCAACAGCGAAAACCTGCGCCAGTACCTGGGCCGCACGGATGTGAAATACATCGACCTGCGCGACTATGCCGACTACGCGAAGAAGCACCTGCGCAACTTTGAGTGCATTCCTTATTTCGCCCTGATCTTCAACGCGGAAGCCTGCAACGACGCATCCCTGCCCCAGCTTTACGGCGGAACGGTGGACGATCCCATTCCCGTCTACGCGGAATCCGACGAACTGCTGGAAGCCCTGTTCCCCAAGGGACAGACCATTTTTCTCATGTGCCAGAGCGGCGGCCGCGTCAACAACATGATGAAGCTGCTTGCCGCCCGGGGCTGGGATATGAGCAAGATCTACAACATCGGCGGCATGGCCCATTACGCCGGTGCGGAATACCGGGACATCGTGACCGATACGCCGGAAATCGCCATCAACGCCACCTATTCCTTTGAAGGACTGACCCGGATCGCGCCCAAGTAAACCGTTACAGCTTTTGCCCCTCCTTTGGCGCGTGATCCGAAGGAGGGGTTTTCTCATGGATAGGGGGATGAAGCTTTGGATTTAGCGGCGATGATCAAAGCACTGGGCGATCCCATGCGGTTCAGGATATTCCAGGAAATCGTGCATCAGAAGCACTGTACCCGCGCGCTGGCCTGGAAAACGGAGATCAGCGAATCCGGGGTTTCCCAGCACTTGAAGGTGCTACGGGAAGCCGGGCTTGTCTATCGGCAAAAGTACGGGTATCATGTGCATTACCTGCCCAGCCAGGAAGCTCTGGATTTCCTCGCGGAGCAGTTTGCGCAGATGCGGGCGCTGTCTCGCGCAATGAACCGTGATCCGCTGCAATGTGATTGCCGAAGCCGCCGGGAGGCGGAAAACCAGATCGTGATCGAAACGATGGAAAAGGAGAAGGAAATCATGAGAATCGCGGTAACCTATGAGCAGGACGGAACCATCTTTCAGCACTTTGGCCACACAGAACAGTTTAAATTCTACGATGTAAAGGACAACGCTGTGGAAAAAAGCCAAATCGTCAGCGCCGAAGGATTTGGGCACGGCGCATTGGCAGGCTTCCTACTTCGGCAGCAGGTGGATTGCCTGGTTTGCGGAGGAATTGGCGCAGGCGCGCAGGCCGCGCTGGCTGAGGCTGGCATCAAACTCTTTGCGGGCTGCGAAGGCAGCGCCGACGAAGCGGTGGAAAAATTGCTGGCGGGGACGCTGAACTACGAGACGAACCCGGAATGCACCCATCACGGACAGCATCATCATGACGGCGATTGCGGCCACGACCATTGCGCGGAGCATCACTGCCAAGGGAACTGAACATGAAAATCACAGCTTTGATTGAGAATACCTCCGCCCGCGGTCTTCCCACGGAACACGGCCTCAGCCTGTTTGTGGAAACGGCGGAGCATAAATTCCTGTTCGATATGGGGCAGACGGATTTGTTCGAGCGGAACGCGGAAACACTGGGGATCGCCCTGTCCAAAGTTGATTTCGCGGTGCTGTCCCACGGGCATTACGATCACGGCGGCGGGCTGAACACCTTCCTTGCTCTCAACGATCACGCGCCGGTCTATATGAGCCGGTACGCCTTTGAGCCGCACTATAACGGAACGGAAAAAAATATCGGCCTGGACCAGGGGATAGAAGCGAAGTCTTGAATTTTTTCTGTCTGTTCCCATGAAGAAGAAAAAGAAACAGGAGGCCGGTATGATCATCAGGAAACTGGACTATGAAGCATATAAGGGAATGAAGTATCAGGCGGAGATCGTTTCCGACAGATACCTGTCGATTGAACCCGCGGGAGAAGGGTTTGACATCGGATGGGTCATGAGTGACGAGCCGCTCAGAATGACCGTCAACGATTCCATGCTGTCGGACTGGCTGGACCATCCGACAGCATACGGCGCTTTTGAGGACGATCAACTCACAGGATTTGTGGAGGGTTTCCTGGAAAAGTGGAACAACAGATACAGGATCACCAATATCTGTGTGTTCGGCGAGGCCAAAAGAAGAAGGGGCTTTGGCACGCGGCTGATGGAGACCATCCTTGAGGAAGCAGTTCAGAGCAAGGCCAGGATGGCCGTGCTGGAGACCCAGAGTTTCAACTTCAGGGCGATCTCTTTTTACAGGAAGAACGGGTTTCAAATCATCGGTTTCGACAGATATGCCTATTCAAACCGGGGTCCGCAAGAACATAACATGCGGATCGAAATGGGTAAAGCACTATAACAGGCACGCAGCCAATTCCAGTTTGCAGCGAGATGGACAAACCGGGTTGCGGAAATGAAGAGAGGGAGATATGACCGGCGATTTCCCCGGAGAGGCTCAATACCAAACAGCTGCCGGTTTACGGAAATGAGAATGAAAACATGAGCGAACAGAAATACGCGAGCTGGAATCCTTGGCACGGCTGTACGAAATATTCGGAAGGCTGCCGTTACTGCTATGTTTACCGGCAGGATGAAGCATACGGCAGCGCGGTTTCATCGGAGCAATGCCGCAAAACGCTGAATTTCGATCTGCCGGTAAAAAGGAAGCGGGACGGAACGCTGAAGATCGCGCCCGGTTCGATCGTCATGACGTGCTTTACCTCGGATTTTTTGCTGAAGGACGCGGATGCATGGCGGGATGCGTGCTGGGAAATAATCAAAACCCGCGATGACTGCATGTTTTATTTTTTCACAAAGCGAATCGAACGGTTTCTGGAATGCGCGCCGGCCGACTGGGGAAACGGATATGATCATGTGATCGTCGGCTGCACTTGTGAAAACCAGGATCGGGCGGATTTCCGATTGCCCATCTTCGCGGAGCTTCCGATCAAGCACAAAACGGTGATCCTGGGCC
>JAFXMP010000362.1 GCA_017530275.1 Clostridia bacterium
ACTGGAACCAGGCGGGGTCCAAGTGGACTTTGCGCTGCTCGCGGGGACCGATGGAATCCTTCCACTGCCAGCCGGACACGAAATTGCCGCCGGGCAGGCGCACGCAGGGCAGGCCCGTTTCTTTCAGCGCTTCATAAAAATCCCGCCGCAAGCCCTGTTCGTCGGCCTGGGGATGCTTGGGGTTGTACATGCTGCCGTTCACCATGGAGCCGATGGGCTCCAGAAACGCGCCGAACAGCCGGGGAGAAATGCTTCCGATTTTGTAATCGGGGTGCAGGGTCAGTTTGGCCTTTTTCATGAAATTCATCCTTTCAAACGTAACGCCCGCCGCTTTTCCATTCGGAAGCGGCGGGACGGCCAACCGCGCTGAACGCTTCGCTGCGCCTTCGGCCGCGCGCCGGTTGCCTCGCTATCATTATTATACCAGACCGAGCTTGTGATTTCAACAAAGCGCTTTTCAAAAGCAGGGCCATCTCATTTAAATATTACGAAATAGTTAAAAAGATTACAATTTTATTACCAAAAGGAATTTTAGCGATCCATCTCGAAAAAGGAAGTAGGAGGGTGAAAGAAATGGATCGCAGGCAGTATTTATCGGCGGAAAGATTGTTTGAACTTTGCAATGAACATTTGGAAGACCCCAGGCGACCGAGTGGGAATATACGGCACAAATTGATCGATATATTTGTGATTGGATTGTTAGGGATCATGGGAGGATTAGAAGACTGGGAAAGTATAGAAGATTATGGATATACGAAACAGAATTGGCTGAAAACGTTTCTGGAATTACCCAACGGGATGCCAAGCGATGATACATACCGAAGGGTATTTGAGCGGCTGAAGCCGGAACAGGTAGAAAAAGTATATCGGGAATGGGTGATGCCGTTTGTTGGGGGATGTATCGGAAAGCAAGTAGCAATTGATGGAAAGACGATATGCGGAGCGAGCAACGCGCGAGAGAAGAACGAAAAAGAGGCAGAAGGGAAAATCCACATGATTAGCGCGTGGGTATGCGAAGACCGGATTTCCATCGCGCAGGAAAAAACGAATGAAAAAAGCAACGAGATCACGAAAATACCGGAAATCTTGTCCATGATCGATGTATATGGTGCAGTTGTATCGATAGATGCAATGGGAACCCAAACAGCAATCGCTGAAACAATCGTCAATGCCGAAGGGAATTATGTATTGGGGTTGAAACAGAATCAGCCCACACTATATGAAAATGTGAAGGAATACTTTGATTGGGCCAGAGAGGATGAGTGCGAAAAGAAAAACCTATCCGTTGAGACGTATAATGAAGGTGGGCATGGACGGGTTACCCACCGCCGCGTGGAAGTGAGCAATGACGTTTCATGGCTGGAAGAAAAATCACGATGGAAAAACTTATCCTCTCTGATATGCGTGACCAGAAGAACAGACAGAAACGGAAACATCAGTAAAGAAGAATCTTTCTATATCGCCAGCTTTCCCATGTCCGCCAAGGATGCCGCGCGTTATGTTCAGTCACATTGGGGTATTGAAAACCGCCTTCATTGGTCTTTGGACATGGTTTTTCATGAGGATGATTGTAAAATCCATACAGAAAACGCCCCGCAGAATCTTTCCGTTCTCCGAAAAATGGCTAAGGTTATTCTTCAAAATGATACTTCCAGAAAAATCAGTATCCGCAGAAAATCAAATATCGCCCTCATGGATAATGACTATGCTTTCCATCTCCTGTTTACTGCTACCGATCTTTTTAAATGAGATCGCCCTGTGAGAAATGTATTTATGATTGACAGGGAAAGCCTGACATTTTATACTGTTTTATGACGATTGAGTTCATTCCTGAAAGCACTCCCCAGAACAGCAATACTGAGGAAAAACCATGGCAGCGGATACAAAAAAGGAACAGGAACGGGACGAGCTTCACCGCGCGATTTGGGCGATTGCCGATGAACTG
>JAFXMP010000363.1 GCA_017530275.1 Clostridia bacterium
GAACTTGGTTCTGGCCGACCGTCCTTCGGTTATGGCCTGATTCAGGTTCCCCTTGTGGCGGATATGCCAGTTGAGTTGGCCGGATTTTGAACCAAACTGGCTCATATCGTCAGTTCTGGCATATTGTACGGTGTTGCCTTAATAATGTCGGCGGTTTGGGGACTGCAAACGGAGAATTATCCTTGTGTTCTTCGTACCCATTCATCCCAACGCGCGTCTGCCTGCATTTCATTTTTTACCGGCTCCCGTTTCGGGACGCACCACCAGGGCCATACGTCGGGCAGTTCCGCAGAAAACGCGCTTTGGGCGCGCAGGCTTCCGGCATTCGTTTTTACATGGCGCAGCAGAGGAGACGTGAAAAACGCAGGGCTTGCTTCGTTCAGCCCGTCATACGCCGCCGCGTGCTCCAGCGCGGTATCCAGCGCCGAAAACGCGCCGTCTTTTTCTCCCGCCAGCCAAAGATAATAGGAACGCAGCATCTGAAGGCAGGCAAGCCAAGCGCTGCTTTTTCCATAGAAGCGATCCGTACAGACAAGATCGAACATCCCGGCGGCGTTCCCGATCATTTGGGCGGCGATATTCGGCGGCATGCGGATATCCGTGCGGACAATGCTCTCGATCAATTCTGTGCTGTGCAGGACCAGATCCAGCAGCGCTTCGCCGGATGCGGCAACCTCTTCCTTCCCGTCAAAAGCATTGATCCGCAGCATGATTTTGGACGCACTGATATCCGGAGCGGACTGTGCGAGAAGAAGGGCTGTTTCATGTTCGCCCATGTTCTTATACAGCTGCGATAATTCAGTTACCGCTTTCTGGCGCATTTCCCCGCCATGGAGCGAGAGCAGGAGCTTTTCGTAGAGCTTGACGGCTTCCTGCCATTCAGCGTATGTTCTGTGCCTTTCCGTATCGTAAACGCTGTATCCGTCGTCTCCTTCCTTGTGATGCTCGCCATGGCGGACATATCCCGCGGTAAAGAGCGCGGATGCAAGCGAAAGCGTGAGCTTTTCATTGCCCGGAAACTCGATCAGGGCTTCTCTCGCAAGGGCAATGCACGCGTCCATGCTCACGTCTTTTCCGTTATTCTGACGGATCATTTCATCGATCCGCTCCGCCAATGCATCGGCTTTTTTCGCCCTATCGTTATCGTATCCAAACAGCTCGTCAATGGAAACGCTGAAATAGTTCGCGATAGAAGGGATCGCTTCCAGATCGGGATAGCATATCCCTTTCTCCCAGCGGGAAACCGCCTGTGCCGTGACGCCCAGCTCCGCCGCAAGCGCATCCTGTGTTCTCCCGTCGCGATGACGGAGTTCTTTGATTCTTTCTCCCAACCTGATCATGGTCTGGCTCCTTCTTATGTTCATTCACCGGTGTGATTCCATTGTAGCGAGGGATGAACAGGAAATCAATAATCAATCTGTTGTTTTTATTTCAATCATTTGTTTATCATTTCTCTCGAAAGCCGAAAAAAGCGCGAACGAAAAAAATGCAGCCCCCGAACATGGCGGCTGCATTGCTGTCAGGATAAAACGCGCGGGCCATCAAATGAATTCCGCATAATGCACGATGCGCATGGCAGGCTCCACCTGCACCACGAAAATCACAATGCTTTGCTCCGCGTCACCGAATACGAGGTAGGTTCCGCCTTCCTGCGGCTTCATCATGGAAAAGAGCGTAAGCGACGGGATATCCGGGCTCAAAGCCGGGTTATTCTCGTCGATGAAGGACTGGATCAGCGCTTTCGCGGCGGCGATGGTTTCTTCCTCAACGCCTTCCGGCTCTTTTTCTTCACTTTCTGCCCAGCCGGTCCAATACGCCTGCATCATCAGAACGCTTCCGTCCTCCGCGAAGGTGCAGTTATACTCAACGTCGTCCGGATTCATGAACGAAACGTCGATAAAAGCGCCCATGTTCCAGCCGCCCCTGGACGCGTTCGGATCGATGGTAAAGCCCTGCGTGGCAAGCAGCGCGGCCGCCTTGTCCATCAAAGCGTCCATTTCTTCCGAATCAATGGGGATCAGCTCGAAGCCCATCTCTTCCTGCGCATACTCGAATTCCATCAATTCCACGTTATAATCGGCGGGATCAAAGGGCTTAACGTGGCTTTCGCCATAAGCGGTCATATCGAGGCTGAATGCGACCTCCACGGTCCGCACAGACTGATCCCAGAACGTGGATTCGGCGCTGACCGTGCCCTTGACGCTGGAAAAGCGGCCCTGGGCATCCAGGACGAAATCCACATCCGCACTCTTCAGCTTCCAAAAGATCGTGCCATCCGTGAGCGCGTTGGTCTTGGTGGTGTAATTCTCAAAGAGAACGTAGCCGTCTTCGGGGATCGAGTGCTCGATGGCGAACCAGCGGTCCGACAGATAAATGGCCGCGACGTTCAGGGCGCTCAGCGCGATATCCGGCGTTTGGCCGTCGGAGAGGGCGAGGTGCACGCATTTAACGCCATCCTTTTCCTCTTGTGTGATCACGCCGTCCGGCAGCAGCGGCTCGATCTGCCCGATCAGCAGCCCGCCCAGGTTGGCCAGCGCATCCAGCCGCACGGTGCGGCGCAGCAGGGAGTTTTGCGGGAGGCTGTTGCCGATGCGGTAGGTGCCCGGGAAATAGGCTTCCATGACGTAGTAGTTGCCGGTTTCGTCCGCCAGGATCGTCCAGCCCGTCTCCTGCTCGGTGCCATCGGCCCGGGGCGTCAGGAGCGTCAAGCCGTAATAGGAATGATAGCCGTCCTGGATATAGTTCAGCTTTGCGGTCTTGAAGCGTTCGCCGTCCAGCGAGAAGGTCGCTTCGCCCGTCACCGTAACGTTGTCCGTATGGAAGAGAAAATCGCAGCGGCTTTGCCATAAGCCCGCCATGGAGCTTTCCGCCAGGGCGATCGATACGCACAGCACGCAGGCCAAGAGGGTCGCAAGAAGAAGGGTCACTTTTGTCTTATGCATAAATATGCCTCCCGTAACAAGTTTTGTAAGTGGAAGTACCGTACAGTAAACGCAAGGGGCGGCGTTTTTCTTCCCGCATTGGAAAAAAATTTTTTGCAGATTTTATGCGCCGTGCTTTTCCGTTTTTTTCTTTGCTTTTCCCGCGATGGGATGGTATAATCAAAGCAAAGATAAGAAAGGCAGGTGCACGATATGGTCACGAATGACAAGGGGATCGTCGAGCTGAAGCATTTTATCCTGCGGGAAGTCTGCCGTTTGGCCTGGGAAGACCGCCTGACGGAAGAGGAAAAAGAAAAAATCCTCTACCAGGTCAGCCCCGGCCCGAAGCCCCAATACCGCTGCTGCATCTATAAAGAAAGGGAAATCGTGCGCGGCCGCATCCGCCTGGCCCTGGGCCAGAGCCCTCAGCCCGATC
>JAFXMP010000364.1 GCA_017530275.1 Clostridia bacterium
AGCACGCCCTGGCCGCCGGAACCGGCGAAAAACATTTTGAAGGTGCTCATGCCTCTTCCGCCTCCTTCGGTTCCTTAATCACGCCGATGGGATAATAGGGCATCACGTTGTTGCGCACCCAGTCCAGCGCCTTGACCGGGGTCATGCCCCAGTTGGTGGGGCAGGTGGACAGGAATTCGATCAGGGTGAAGCCCAGGCCCTTTTTCTGGATCTCAAACGCCTTGCGGATGGCCTTTTTCGCCTGGCGGATATGGGCGGGGCTGTCCAGCGCCACGCGCTCCACATACACCGCGCCGTCGATGCTGGCCAGCATTTCGCTCATTTTGATGGGCATGCCGTTGAGCTCCTTGCTGCGGCCGTCCTGGCTGGTGGTGCTCTTCTGGCCGATCAGGGTGGTGGGGGCCATCTGTCCGCCGGTCATGCCGTAAATGCCGTTGTTGATAAAGAAGGTGGTGAATTTTTCCCCGCGCACGGCGGCGTGCACGATTTCGCCGGTGCCGATGGAGGCCAGGTCGCCGTCGCCCTGATAGGTGAAAACGATCTTATCGGGGTGCACCCTGCGGATGCCGCTGGCGACCGCCGGGGCGCGGCCATGCGCCGCTTCGCACATATCCACGTTCATATACTGGTGCGCCATGACGGAGCAGCCGATGGGGGCCACGCCGATGGTTTTTCCCAGCGCGCCCATTTCGTCCAACACTTCCATGATCAGCCGGTGGGCAATGCCGTGGGTGCAGCCGGGGCAGTAATGGGTGGGCATATCGGTCATGCCCTTGGTGTATTCAAAGATGGGCTTCATTTCAATCCCTCCAATACAGCCTTGGCCCGGGCGGCCACTTCGGGCGAGGTGGGCACCATGCCGCCGGTGCGGTGGGCCAGGAACACGGGCAGGCGGCCGTTGAGCGCCAGCTTCACGTCGGAAATCATCTGGCCCATGGAAAGCTCCGCGGAAATAACGGCCTTGGTCGCGCCAAAGTCGATCTCGTCAAACGCCTTTTCCGGGAACGGCCACAGGGAGATGGGCCGGATGAGCCCCGCCTTGATCCCCTGGGCGGCGAGGATCTCGCACGCCTCGCGGCAGATGCGGGCCGTGGTACCGAAGGCCACGAAAACGACGTCCGCGCCCTTGAGGTTTTCCGTTTCATAGCGCGAAAGCTCGGTTTCCATCTGCGCGTACTTCTTAAACAGCTTTTCCACGTGCTCTTCGAGCTTTTCCGGCTGCATGCGCAGGGATTTGACCACGCGGCGGTTCTGATCGCCGCCCCGGTCGTCAAAGCCGGTGCAGGCCCAGTCGCGCCTGCCCGCGATTTCGCTGGGCGAAAGGACGGGCTTGAATTCCGGCAGCTTCACGGGCTCCATCATCTGCCCGATCATGCCGTCGGCCAGCACCATGACGGGGTTGCGCCAATACTGGGCCAGATCGGTGCCCTCATAGAGCAGATCCACCGCTTCCTGGATAGAGGCGGGGGCGAACACGGGGATGCGGTAATCGCCGTTGCCGCCGCCGCGGGTGACCTGGAAATAGTCCGCTTGCGCGGGCTGGATGCCGCCGATGCCGGGGCCGCCGCGGCTGACGTTCATGGCAAGCAGCGGGACCTCCGCCGAGCACAGGAAGCTCATGCCCTCCTGCATCAGGGCGACACCGGGGGACGAAGAGGAAATAAACACCGTGCCGCCCGCGGCGCCCGCGCCGTACGCCATGTTGATGGCGCCCAGCTCGCTTTCCGCCTGAACGAAGCAGCCGCCGTGTTTGGGCAGCTCCCGGCTCATATACTCGGGCACTTCGCTCTGCGGGGTGATGGGATAACCGAAGTAAAGCCGCGCGCCGCCGCGGATGGCGGCCTCGGCAAAGGCCTCGTTGCCTTTCATGAGCACTTTGTCGGTGGTCATTGGTCGCCCTCCTCCAACTGATAAATCGTGATGACGCCGTCAGGGCACATCAGCGCGCAGCTCTGGCAGCCGATGCAGGCTTCCTGGTTCACGGCGCAGGCCGGGTGATACCCCTTGGCGTTCACCTGGGGCGCCATGCCGATCACGCCCTTGGGGCAGGCGTTGCGGCACAGCTCGCACCCCTTGCATCTGTCCGCCCGGAATACAAGCTTAAACGAGCGCATGGTATTTTCTCCTTCCGTCATGATTATTTATCCAGGTAAGCGGGCCGCATATACAGCCCCAGGGGACGCAGCGGGGCGATGCCCCCAAGGTCCCCGGGATCGATGATGCCCGCGGGATAACAGGTGAATAGAAGCGGGACGCCCATTTCTTCGGACAGCGCCCGGGCTTTTTCGTAGCCTTCCAGCAGGATCTCCGGCGTGGTCTCCCGCAGCAGGTGGGTGTTGTTCACCAGGCCGTAGACGGGCAAACGCAGTTCGCTTTGGATCGATTCCACGTGCTCCCGCGCCGTTTGAAGCGTCAGCGTCTCATAGCGGCGGAAATTCACCACCGCCCACAATTCATGGTCGTCCCCTTCAAAATACTTGCCGAACTGGCGCAGCACCCGGGCCCCGGCGTCGTTGCCGCCAAGGTCCACGATGGTCTGGCACCCTTCGTCCTCCAAGGGCGCGCGCAGGGCCGCCGTCAGCGCGGGCAATTCCGCCGCCGCGCCGGTGGAATGATAGACGTCGCCGTACACCCGGACGCCGTGCTCCTCCAACAGCGCCGTGCGCTCCCGGGAGCGGAAATAGGGGTTCGCCACGTCCAGGTCCACTACGGCCAAGCGCGGATAGGGCCTGTCCTTCTGCGCGGCCAATTCCATCGCAAGGCTCACGGCCAATTCGGTTTTCCCGCTGCCGTAATGCCCGGCGATCACGATCAAGCGCCGCACGGCCCAGCCCCCTTTCCTGCAAAGCGTCTTTTGTCATTATGACGCGATACGCGGAAATTGTCAATCCGAAATATTTGTATTTCTTCTGTTTATATTAATGAAAAAACCATTTCGAGCAACAAAACTCAAAATGGTCATTGGTTTTTCTGGTCTGGCTTTAGCGGTCGGGGATATTGAATCAGCCCGGCGATATAGTCCAGCGACACATTGTAGAACTCCGCCAATTGGATTGCCAGACAGAAGGGAATCTCCCGCTTGCCCTGCTCATAGTTGGTGTAGGTCGTTTTGTGCATACCCAGTATTTCCACCAACTGTGTCTGGGTTAGGTCTTTGTCCTCACGCAAATCCCGCAGGCGTCGATACTTCAATCACATTCCTCCTTTTTTTCAGATTTCTATTGACAAAATACCACAAATGTGTTATTTTTTATTCCAGAATACATCGTTTGTTGTATTTTAATATAAAATAGGAGGGAATACTCATGAAAAACCTGTGGTAGCCATTCTGATTGTAACCTTGTTCTTCTTGAATCTTGGCCCCTACTCTTGATGAATAAGACAAACCAATTCTGTTTCGTAATGTCCCTTTGGTGCCACATATTAAATTATACAGACATTCCCTGATAGAATGACGATAGAACAGATAGACCTTAAGGATTGTTATTCTTCATTAGATGAAATTGTCTATCATGATTTAAGCGAGAGAATACTCGGCTCTTCTGAAACATATGGTTTTTGAAAAGCCTTACCAATAAACACGCGAAATGGAATCTTTACGAAAGGAGCAGAAAAATGAAGAAAATAGTTAGCATTATTATTGCAGTAATTATAATCATGTCATTGAATAGCTCAACTTTTGCTGAGACAATATCCGGAAGTGGATATGAAAGTGCTTCATCTACGTTTTATGCGGAAGCAACAGGAAATAATGCAACCATATATTTTAAGCAGACGAAAGCACTTGCTGTTCTTAATTATGTAAATTTTTGGACTGAAGAATGGGGTTGTTACCATATCTATTACACATATAATGGTACAACATATTCAACAGAATGGAACAATGTAAAGTGGAATGCAGATAATGAAACATTCAGCCTTGACCTGCCCTATAAAGGGATTTATAAAATTCAAATAGTTGCATATACCGCTGAAGAAATAAACGATTTATATGCGATTACACATTTTTCGATGTGGTTTGTATCAGCTATAGGTAATACCGGCCCTGAATGGTGGGTAGATAATTGCTACAATTGCTGGGTTTCAAATTCTCCAATTCAAGATCCTACTCCTGCGCCAACGGTTACACCTCGAAAAATACAAACAACAACACCACCGAAAACGATCACACCTGCCCCATCTGGACAAATGGTTTTCCCTTATAGTTGGGACACACAATTCAAACCTTCCCTGAATAATGGATTAAACTCGGATCAATACCGCAATTTGAATAACCTGAGCGATAATAATCAGTATACAACGTTTTGGTGGGTAATCTGGAAGAATGAACGTACCGACAGTTACCCCGAGATCACAGCGTATTTCAACAACGCAACGATCAGCTCCGTTGGTATCCGAAACGGAAACCCCAACAACTATTACGGATACGCAAGGGCAAAACGTTTCCGGGTTGAAATTTACACCAACGGCAGTTATGCAGGTTCCACATATATTTACCTGAATGACCAGAATTCAAGCAGCTACCAAATCATGTCTCTTGGTAGAACATATAATAACGTCACCCAGATCGATTTCTATTTGGATGGCGGGGCTAACGAAGGATTTTATGAGGGCAGTTCAGAAAGGTATTACATTCATATAGCGGATATTCAATTTTATAATTAATGCGATTTAGAAAAGAATAACTCTCTTAGGTACTTGAAAAGCATGAAGACAGAAAATTCTGCGGCTTCCGTCTTCTTTCCTATTGCGCAGACGCCGCATCTGCATAGTTATTAACATGTCTAAGCAAAAAATCGCATTCCTTATTCTTCTGGCATCTTTTGTCTTCATTATTTGCGGCTGTGGAGCTGTGAATGTTCCAAAAGCAAAACTCCAATCCGAAGCCGAAGCAAAGATTAAAGCTCAATACGATAATTATATCTCTCTTAATTTGGTAAAAGATGAATTTGACAGTAACGCTAATGTGTACTACATGTACTACGAGTTCGAAGTGCCCCTTACCAATTTATCTTATGGGATAACCACCATTACCGCTCGTTCTACCTACTCTTCTTCGAGAGGTTGGAGCATGATAAGCCTGCAAGAAGGTGATTATACTGAGTACCCATTCGATGATATTGTTGGAAAAAGGTATCGCGCAACAAAAGTAGGTAATAACAATGGTGAGATTACCGTGCAAATAAACTCCATGGATATAAATGCACAAACGATTTCTGTCACAATCAACGCCAATAATGTAGAACTGACAACGCATAAAAACTGGGATAATGTGACCTTTGCTCTGGATCTCAACAATCAAACATATCAACGAAAATATTCTCTTGGCTTTAATTCTTTTACATATCGTATTTCTATTGACCTTGGATACATCGGGAACGGATATTGTTTTATCGGTTTCAATGATCTTTCCGAATGTACTCTGCATATTCTGGAAACAAGAGACCAGACATCGTTCCTTGGTGCTCAAGAAACTCTGTACTCGTATTGATATATTACTCCACCGTAAATAATTTGGTGGTGTGCAGTAAAAACACAGTGCAGTAAAAACACAAAAATAGTCGTTGACATTTCCCCCGTTCTCTGCTAAACTACATCCAATCGCATACCAAAGGCGATGACGAAGAAGGCGGATGGAATGTCCACCCACAGAGAGCCGGGGGCGCTGAAAACCGGCGGCGGGTATCCATCAATGCTGTGGCTTCCGAGCCGGGCGGCTGAACAGGCGCTGTTCTTATTAGGCCGCTCCGCGTTCCGCAGCGTCAGGGCGGAGGGCTTCAGGGGGCTTCCAGGGGGGACGTGCGGAGAAGGAAAGAGGCATGGAATCCGGAAGAGGCCGAAGAGCCCAAAGAGAGGCGCGTTTCCCGCGCAATTTGAGTGGTACCGCGAGTTGATTGTCAAAAATCAGCCCGTCTCAAAGAAAACGCTTTGGGGCGGGCTTTTTGTTCGCCTACAGATGAAGGAGGTTTTGCTTCATGCCCACCGCCGCCCAGGCCCCCGAAATGCTTCGGGACGTGGCCGCCCGTATAAGGGAACTAAAAGAGATTTCAGGCTATACCACCGCCGATCTGGCCCGCATGACCAATTTTTCCCTTTCCGACGTCACCCAGTACGAGACCGGCAACGTGGAAATGCCCTTCTCCTTTGTGCATAAGTGCGCCGCCGCCTTCGGCGTGGACATCGTGGACCTGATCGAGGGCACCAGCCCGCGCCTGTCCAACTACAACATCACGCGCCACGGCGAAGGCGAGATCGTCACGGACATCAAGGGCATCGAGATGCGCAACCTGGCTCCCCTGTTCCGCAAGCGCATCGTGGAGCCGTACCTGACCCGCTATTCCTACGATCCCGAATTGCAGGCCGCGCCCATCGAAACGGTCAGCCACCCCGGCCAGGAATTCGACTACATCCTGTCCGGCGTTTTGCGCGCCCAGATCGGCGAGCACACGGAAACGCTGCGCCCCGGGGATTCCATCTTCTTCGATTCCTCCACGCCCCACGGCCTGATCGCCGCGGAAGGGCAGGACTGCGTGTTCCTGGCCGTGGTCATCCCGGGCGAGGAAACGGAGTACAACCCGCACGTGCACGAAGCCGCGCCCGCCGCCTCCGCCTTAAAAACCATCGCGGACCGCTATATCGACACCGAAGTGAACGAAAAGGGCACGCCCACCGCCATCCAGTACCACAACATCGACCGCTTCAATTTCGCCTTCGATATCATGGACGAACTGGACAGGGAGCACCCGGACCAGCTGGCCATGCTGCACCTGGATATCAATAAGAAGGAACGCCGCTTCTCCTTCCTCGATTTCCACAAGATGAGCAACCGCGCCGCCAACTACTATAAATCCATCGGCATCCGCAAGGGCGACCGGGTCATGCTGGTGCTGCGCCGCCAGTATCATTTCTGGATCACCATGCTGGCCATGGAAAAGCTGGGCGCGGTCGTGATCCCGGCGACGGACCAATTGCTCTGCAAGGATTACATTTACCGTTTCCAGACCGGCGAAGTGAGCGCCGTCGTCTGCACCAGCCACGGCCAGGCCGCGGGCGAAATCGAAAAGGCCCTGCCCGAAAGCCCGAACGTGAAAACGCTCGTTTACTGCGGCGGCAGCCGGGAGGGCTGGCACGATTTTGACAGCGAATATTCCATGTTCTCCTCGCACTTTGACCGCACGGAGGATTCCGCCTGCGGGGACGACCCCATGCTCATGTTCTTTACCTCCGGCACCACGGGCTATCCCAAGCTGGTGTGCCACAGCCAC
>JAFXMP010000365.1 GCA_017530275.1 Clostridia bacterium
AAGGACCTGAAACAGAAAACTCACAGTTTTATGCGTATGCTTCAGAAGAATCCTCAGAAAGTCTGTAAACTGTTTGACCACAAAAATCTTAGTTATATTAAGCTATGTCAGTGTTGAGATTTAGTGGCCGGAGTAATATATAAATCTCAACTCTTAACTCCCCACTCTCAACTCTTTTGCTGACTTAAAGTGTCCTTTAGGAATCAACTAAACATCTTTATTCCTCAAACTTTACGTCAATGCTGCCGTTGGAGGTATGCACCCGCAGGGGCTTTGAACCGGGCTGATGATTGGGCAAGTTGCTGCGGCCGTTGGAGGTGCCGCTTTCGATCTGCCAATCCGATTGCTGACCCGGCAGCGTGCCGGTAATGCCGCTGTTGGAGGTTTTCAGGGTCACGCTCTGGCCGTCGAGGCGGTCCGCCTTGATGGCCCCGTTGCTGGTGGTCAGGCGCAGTTCGCCCCGGGCGGAACAGTTGTCCGCCTCAATGCGGCCGTTGGAGGTGGTCAGGATCATATCCCCGCCGCTGGCAACCATGTCAAGCTCGATGCGGCCGTTGCTGGTTTTACCGTTCAGGCTCTGCTTGGTTTCCACATTTTCCAGGGTGAGCCGGGCGTTGCTGTTCACGGCGTCCAGCGTCTTGCACTTCACATGCTCCAAGGCGATGCGGCCGTTGCTGGTTTTCAGCTCTGTACGGCACAGCGCCCGGGGGCCTTTGATTTTGATGGACGCGTTGGAGGTGCGGGCCTCCAGGTCCAGCAGGGCGTTTTCGGGTACATGCAGCTCCACCGTGGGAGAGGGCTTGTTCCAGGCCATCCGCATGATGCCGCCCAGCACGGAAAAAGTAAATCGGGCCAGCCCGCCGTTATTGGATTCCACCCGGCGCAGGGTGAGTACGCCGTCCCGCGCCTCCGCTTCATAGGGGTCGCTGTCGCAGGTATAGTAGATGAGGGTCACGTCGCTCCCTTCGGCAGTCTTCACCACGATAGGCATTTCCCCGCAGGTCAGGCTCACCGCCCGCAGGCTGTCCGCCGGGCAGGTAACGGTCTGCTGCCGGTATTCCCCGAAACCCTGGGCCTGGGCGGATCCTTCCGCCTCCTGGCGGATCTTGTCCGCTTCCTGGCGAATCGTTTCCGCTGCCTGCCGGATCGCTTCTTTCCCCTGCAGGACCGTATCTGCTTTCTGGCGTTCAGCTTCTTCTTTTTGGCGCATTTCTTCTTCTTTCCGGCGGATCCTTTCCGCTTCATGACGGAAGGACTCCTCCGCGGTCTTCGGGAAAGATGAGGTTCCCGACGCCTGATTGAGTATTTTTTCTGTGGCTTCCAGGATATTCCCCGCCAGGGAAGAAAACTTCATGGCCTCGTCGGTCATCGTTTCCCCATCGGCTTCCGGCGCAGCTTCCCGCTTGGGTTCGTCCGTCCGCTGCTGAGCGGCGATATCCGCCGGACTTTCCATGGCAGCCACGGCGGAGGCCTCGTCCATGCCGTCCTCCATGCGGTCGTCGATCATTTCCCCGTAGTATTCCAGCAGCGCCGCCCGCTGTTCTTCGCCCAGGAATTCCAGCGCTTTTTCCAGAGCCGACATATATTCCTTCCGCGTCATTTCCTTTTTCCTCCCTCAGCTGTTTGCGTAAGTAAAATCCAGTCCTCCCATTCGGGATGGAATACTTCCCGATCCGGTCCCATGTGGATGATCCGCCTCTGCGGAGCCTCCCTGCCGGGCAGTGAAAATAAATGCCGGTTACGCATGGCCCTGTACCCCCGCGATAAAATCGTACACCCGGTTCACATCCGCCCATTCCTCCAAAAAGGCGGTGATGCGGGCTCGGCCCGCGTCCGTGATGGCGTAATACTTCCGCAGGCGGCTGTTGTGCTCCACAGAATACACCGTCAGGCACTGGGCCGCTTCCAGTCTGCGCAGCACCGGATACAGCGTGGATTCGGACAGCTCCATGATCGGGGCGATATCCTTGATCAACTGATAGCCGTAGGAATCTCCCCGGCTCAGCAGCGACAGGATGCACACCTCTACCATGCCCTTTTTCATCTGCGCGTCCATGGCTTCTCACCTCCTGACAATATTATATTTTACATAGTATAATTTGTCAAGCATTATTTTCAAAAAAAATTATTTTGGATATTCTAATATTTCGAGAAGCGGCAGAATACAATAGGAAAGAGGTCTCCGTTTCTATCTTTTGATCGGTTTTGCTCGTTTTTCTCGGAGCGCTGCTCGATTGTCCGTTTGGAATGACGGTTTCTGGAAACGTTTGGTCATTTACTTCCAAGGTATTGACTTCCAAAAAAGAGGAGATTATAATAACGCGGTTCAAATCATCAGGCGGCCTCTGTGGGCCGCCCGAAAGTGAGGATAAGCATGGGCAAGTATTTCGGCACCGACGGCTTCCGCGGTGAAGCAAACGTGAACCTGACTGTGGAGCACGCTTTCAAGGTGGGCCGCTATATCGGATATTATTATGGCCGGGGCCACAAGGCCCGGATCGTGATTGGAAAGGACACCCGCCTTTCCAGCTATATGTTTGAATACGCTCTGGCCGCCGGGCTGACCGCCAGCGGCGCGGACGTGTACCTGCTGCACGTGACCTCCACCCCTTCCGTGGCTTACGTGACCCGCACGGAGGACTTTGACTGCGGCATCATGATTTCCGCCAGCCACAACCCCTACTACGACAACGGCATCAAGCTGATCAACGGACACGGGGAGAAAATGGCCGAAGAAGTAACGGATCAGGTGGAAAAGTACATTGACGGCCTGCTGCCCGAAGCGCCTTACGCCACGCGGGACCATATCGGCCGCACCATTGACTACTCCGCCGGCCGGAACCGGTACATCGGCTATCTGATTTCTCTGGCTACCCATTCCTATAAGGGCGTGAAGGTGGGCCTGGACTGCGCCAACGGCTCCACCTGGATGATCGCCAAATCGGTGTTCGAGGCCCTGGGCGCGGAAACCCACGTGATCAACAACAGCCCCGACGGCGTGAACATCAACATGGGCTGCGGCTCCACCCACATCGAGGGCCTGCAGAAATTCGTGAAAGAAAACGGGCTGGACGTGGGCTTCGCCTACGATGGGGACGCCGATCGCTGCCTGGCCGTGGACGAAAAGGGCAATCTGATCGACGGCGACCAGATCATTTACATCTACGGCACGTACATGAAGAAGCGCGACAAGCTGACCACCAACACGGTTGTCAGCACCATCATGAGCAATTACGGCTTAGGCGTAGCCCTGAAGGAAGCGGGCATCGACTGGATGCAGACCCAGGTGGGCGACCGGTTCGTATACGAATGCATGCGCCAGGGCGGCCATCTGCTGGGCGGCGAGGAAAGCGGCCACATCATTTTCAGCAAGTACGCCACCACCGGCGACGGCGTGCTCACCTCCATCAAGCTGATGCAGGCCATGCTGGACCAGAAGCAGCCGCTCAGCAAGCTGGTCGAACCGCTGAAGCTATATCCCAAAGTCATGAAAAACGTGCGCGTGAACGATAAGGACGCCGCCATCAATCATCCCGCCGTGCAGGCCGCATACGCCCAAGCCCAGAAGGAATTGGAGGGCAACGGCCGTGCGCTGCTGCGCAAGAGCGGCACCGAGCCTGTGCTGCGCGTGATGGCGGAAGCCAGCGACAAAGCCACCTGTGAAAAGTATGTGGACATGATCATCGAGGTCATGAAGAAAGAAAACCTGATCGCTGAATAAAGAGAGTTAAGAGTTAAGAGTTGAGAGTTGAGATATATACGATAAGACTCTCCACTCTCAACTCTCAACTCTCCGCTCTCAACTCTGAAAAAGAGGTGCATTTCCATGTACAAGACCAAGGATTTATATGATCTTTCCCATACCCTGGCCGCCCCTTTGCTGGAAAAGACGGAATACCCCTGGGAAGCGCTGGACGGCATCAAAGATTTTATCTTAGCGCTGGGTCCCACCCTGCCCAAGGACGAATTTGATGAAGTCTCTCCCAACGTGTGGGTAGCCAAGGACGCCAACGTGTACCCCACCGCCTATTTAGGCGCGCCTTGCATCATCGGCCACAAGACCGAGGTGCGCCACTGCGCCTTTATCCGGAGTAGCGCCTTGGTGGGCGACGGGGCTGTGGTGGGCAATTCGGTAGAAATCAAAAACGCCATCCTGTTCGACGGCGTGCAGGTGCCCCATTTCAACTATGTAGGCGATTCCGTAATGGGTTACAAGAGCCACATGGGCGCGGGTTCCGTTACTTCCAATGTAAAGAGCGACAAAACCTTGGTGGTGGTGAAGGACGGACAAGAGCAAATCGCCACCGGCCGCAAAAAATTCGGGGCCATGGTGGGGGATCACGCGGAAGTGGGCTGCAACAGCGTGCTGAACCCTGGCACGGTGCTGGGTCCCCACGCCAGCGTATACCCCACCTCCTGCGTGCGCGGCGTCATTCCCGCAAACCACATCTTCAAGGACAAGGACCACATCGTGCCCAGGAAAGAGGGCTGATCCTTTGAACGGCAAACTCCCGCGGGGAAAGCGTCCCGCGGGAGTTTGTTTTCTATTTGGTTATTCTGCGATCCGTTCAATGGGGATGGCTTCGTTGGGATGCTCCCCGGTTTGTGAATAGACCGGAACCAGCGTCAGGTTTTCCAGTTTATCCACGCGGTTGAACATCAGCGTGAACACCAGCGTTTGTTGGTCCATTACCCGGATTCCTTCTGTGCCGTAACCCTCCACGGGCGTTCCGTTTTGATACAGCTTCCAGTCCGCAATGTAGTCCAAATGCTGTTCGTTTTCCCAGGTTTCCTCAATGTTCACCCATTCGGCGGGGCAAGTCAGGCGAACCGTTCCTCTGGTATCGATTTGGCCGGAGGCAAATTCCACCTGCGACTGATACATTTCCGAGGAAGCCGTGCCTTTCAGGAAAACGGCGTGGTCATTGTGCTTCACAGTAAAGAAGATGTCCGTGCTTTCGCCGCGCTCATAGCGCATTTTGAAGGTGTTTTCATCCTGAAATTTCACATAATTCCCCCGAAACAGGACGGCTTTGAATGTCAGCGTATCGGCAATCCGGTCTTCCGGGATCTCGCATTCCTTCCAGCCGATGACGCTGCCGTCCGCCTGGATCACATTGTCGCCGCCGATGATATCCAGATAGGTGCCGTCCGCCAGGGAAAGGCCGTCGTGCAGCGCGGCCTCATGGGCTGTGCCCCAGTGCTGTCCCTTTCCGTCCATCCAGGCGTTCAGCCGCTGGAGTTCGGGCACGTCGTTGACCCAATGTTCAGCGCCAATGCAATTTTCCAAAACGAGATCCCACGGATAATCTCCCTCCGGCGCTCCTTCATACAGTTCGGCGGAAAACAGGTTCCCGCTTAAGCGGTACGCCATGAACACGCGGTTGCCCTCGTAATACGCCTGGCCGATTTCCACGGTGATCCCATCCTCGGTGGTCAGGGAGGCGGACACCGTATCAGCCGCTTCCTCCAGTCCCGCGAGCCTGCTGTCCACGTTTTTATCGTCCTGCGCTAATTGTCCAAACAGTCCCAGCCCGGCGGCCAGGGCGGCGGTCATGGATACGATGATCAGCACAATGACCAGAATCATCGCTGTTGAAATCTTTTTTGCCATCGGTTCTTCTCCTTTCGCTTTTCGCGCGATCCGGTATTGCAGCGAAGGCGCTTCATCGATCCCGCGGGTACAATCGTCGATTGCCGCCCGTATGCTCCGCATGATTTCCCGGTCACTTTTCATCGTCTTCGCCTCCTTCCAGTTCGTCCTTGAGTTTCAGCTTTGCCTTATGGATGCGGCTGGACACGGCGGCCTCCGTCAGGTTCAGCATGTTTGCGATTTCCTTCATATGAAAGCCCTCATAGAAATACAGCAGAACGACTTCCAGGTATTTGGGCTTTAGTTTCATGATCGCCATGGTCAGCGCAATATGTTCGTCGCTGGGCGGGGCGGAAGGCAGGAAGGGCAGCTGGTCCAGGTCAACCCGGGGATCGACGTACCGGTACCAGGCGCTGCGCCTGTAATCGCGGCAGCAGTTGAGGGCGATTTTCGTGAGCCACGTTTTTTCGCTGCTTTCTCCCCGAAAGGAATCCATGTTCCTGAATGCTTTCAGAAAGGTTTCCTGCACCGCGTCTTCCGCGGCGGTACGGTCTCTCAAATACACGCAGCAGAGGCGGAGCAGGTCTTTTTCATATTGCCGCACCATTTGATCCAGTCGGTCTGCCGGGGTTTGATTCGGCGCCTGAATCATTCCCACCGTTGATCACCTCCTCAATCAAATAGACGATGAACGCGCTGCAAAACTTAAACGAAATCAAAAATTTCTTCGGAAATAAAGAAGCGCCCTGACATCTTTGTTTGATATCAGGGCGGCTGCGTATTTTCACTTTTATCAATCGGTTTTCGTAGGCAGCGGCTTTATGGCGTCGGAAGGGACCAATGCGCTCTCACCGCCTGCACCGCCGCCCGGTCGGCGGGAAGCCAGTCCACCGCGTCCAGTTCATCCGGGCCAAGCCAGCGGGCGGATTCGTGCTCCCGCAGGATGAGGCTGCCGGCTGTTACCGTGCACCAGTAGCAGCCCATGGACAGGTGAAAATCCGGGTAATCCCATTCCACCTGGGTCAGCTTTTCGCCCACGGTGATTTCCGCGCCCAGTTCCTCCCGGATTTCGCGGACAAGGGCCTGCTCCGGGTTTTCCCCCGGTTCGATCTTCCCGCCGGGAAATTCCCAGCCGTCTTTGGCGCGCCCGTATCCCCGCTGGGCGGCGAAAATGCGATCCCCTTCCCGGATCACGGCAGCCACTACCTGGATCGTTTTCATGGTTTTCCTGCTTTCCGTATAGCAGCGATGGCAAATAAAGAACACTTTATGTTACAATCGAATTTACCTTTTCTTACTGCTCCCAATGCCGAAGATGCCCAGAATGGAGCGGGACACCTGACGGCCCACTTCGCGGCCCGCGCCGGTGGTGGCGGAAGTGATGAAGCTGTTCAGGTATTTTTCTGCGGTGGTCATTTCGCTGGGCTTCTTGGCAACCTTCCGTTCCTTTTCCTTGGGCTTTTCGGCCTCCTGGACAACGGGGGCGGGGGCCGCCTGCTGAACCGCGGGATATACGGGCTGGGCGGCGGTGTAAACAGGCTGAGCCTCCTGAACGGGCTGCTGATAGACCGGCTGCTGGTACGCGGGCTGCTGCATGGTGCCCACGGTCTGCTCCTCGTACTGGCCAGTGGCGGGGTTGAACACCCGGAAGGTCATGGGCTGGTACACGGGCTGAGCCGGGGCGGCCGCCGCCTGTTCCTCCTGAACGGGCACAGGGCGCACCACCTGAGTTTGGGTCGCGCCGCTGCCCTGCATGAACTGGGCGGACAGCACTTCATAGGCGCTTTCCCGGTCAAAGGCGGTATCGTACTTTTCGCCGATGGCGTCGGTATCCATAAAGGTCTTGCGCAGGTCCTCGCTAATCATGCCGATCTGGCTCTGGGGCGGCAGGATGGTGGCCTTCTGCACGATGGCGGGGGTGCCGTCCTCCTGGAGGAAGGAAAGCAAGGCTTCGCCGGTGGCCAGCTGGGTGAGAGCCGCTTCGGTGTCGAAGGCGGGATTCACCCGGAAGGTCTGGGCCACGGCGCGGACCACCTTCTGCTCCTGGGGCGTGAAGGCGCGCAGAGCGTGCTGCACACGGCCGGAAAGCTGGCCCAGGATGGAGGAGGGCACGTCCATGGGACTCTGGGTGATGAAGAACACGCCCACGCCCTTGGACCGGATCAGGCGCACCACCTGTTCGATGCGCTCCAGCAGCGTCTTGCTGCAATCGTCAAACAGCAGATGGGCTTCGTCGAAGAAGAACACCATCCGGGGCAGCTCTTTATCGCCCTGCTCGGGCAAAATCTCATACAGCTCGCCCAGCATCCACAGCAGGAAGGTGGAATACATGGCGGGCTTGCGGAACAGCTTTTCGGCAGCCAGTATGTTCACCATGCCGTTGCCGTCCTCGTCCTGGCAGAACCAGTCCCGGATATCCAGCGCCGGTTCGCCGAAGAACTGGTCGCCCCCCTGGGATTCCAGGATGGCGATGGCCCGCTGGATGGCGCCTACGGTGGCCTTGGCTACATTGCCGTAGTCCAGGGTATAGCGGGCGGCGTTTTCGCCCACGTAAGCCAGCATGGCCTTTACGTCCTTGAGGTCCAGCATCAGCATGCCTTCGTCGTCCGCGATGCGGAATACGATGTGCAGCACGCCCGTCTGGGTTTCATTCAGGCCTAACATGCGGGCCAGGAGCAGGGGGCCCATTTCGCTGACCGTGGTACGCACGGGATGGCCTTTTTCACCGTACACGTCCCAGAACGTGACCGGGCACGCCCGGAAAGGGAAATGAGAAACGCCGCAGGAAGCCAAACGGCTGTCGATCTTGCCGCTGCCCTGCCCCGGCGCGCACAGCCCCGCCAGGTCGCCCTTCACGTCCGCCATGAATACGGGCACGCCGAGTTGCGAGAAGCCCTCCGCCAATACCTGCAAGGTGACCGTTTTGCCCGTGCCCGTGGCCCCGGCGATCAAGCCGTGCCGGTTCGCCATGGACGGCAGGAAGCTCACCGCGCCGCCTTCCGATGTGCCCACCCAGATGTTACCGTTGAGAAGCATGTTGTTGTCCTCCTTCTCGCCTTTTTAAGCTTTTTTATTTGAAAACAAAATACCGCCATGCGAGCAGCACGGCGGTTTATCTTTTGCATCGGGCAATCGGATGCCGGCAGGCGTCGCAGCTCCTGCATCTCTCGGGTTTCCCCTGTCATGCCAGCGGCGTGTGGTCGCAACGAAATTTACCACCTCAGCACCCCTTGCCCCATGTATAGTATACTATAAATCACCGCGCCTGTAAATGATTTTTTTGTTCTTCCTGTAGTTTTCCTTCCTTTTCTGGCCAATGTTCCAAAATGAGATAACAGAATTTTGATAACCAGGTTCATCCGAGGGCACATGCAGCCGAAGAACGATTTGAAGGCTGATACCGTTCGCCTGAATTTCACGAATCAGAATCGCTGTGTTTGGATGGGCATCCACAAAGATGAAATCCGGATCGCTTAACACGCTGCCGATATTACCGCCATACTTATCATATGCGTTTTGATGCTTGTTGCTGTGTTCTATCCGTTCATCTGTGATAATGACCTCTTCGGTTGTTATCTCACGGGAAATTTTGAGGAACATTGCCCGATTGATCTTCCCGACAAAATGTCGCACGCGATCACCATCCAGAGAAAGTATACCGCTTTTTCCAGGTCTTTTCAAGTAAAATCATTTTTCACGAAAACACCATCGCCACGGCCTGGGCGCTGATGCCTTCCCCCCGGCCTTCGTAGCCCATGCGCTCGGTGGTGGTGGCCCTCACGGAGACCTGCTCCGCGCTGATTGCCAGGGCGTTTGCGATTCTTTCCCGCATGGCCGGGATATGGGGAGCCAGCTTGGGGGCCTGGCATACGATGGTCAGGTCGATGCTGCCGACAGTGAACCCCGCATCCGTCAGGCGTTTGCGCACTTCTTCCAATAACAGAACGGAAGAAATGCCCTTATACTTTGGGTCGCTGTCCGGGAACAGCTTGCCGATGTCCCCCATGGCCGCCGCGCCCAAGAGCGCGTCCGTCAGGGCGTGCAGGGCAACGTCGGCGTCGCTGTGGCCCAGCAGGCCCTTTTCATAGGGGATTTGAACCCCGCCCAGCCACAGTTCCCGTCCCTCCACCAGCCTGTGGGCGTCAAAGCCCGTGCCGATCCGGGGCGTAAGCATCCCGTTCACCATACGCAGATCCTCCGGCGAAGTCAGTTTGATGTTGTCCGGACTGCCCAGAACCAAACGCACCGGATACCCAGCCGCTTCCATGAGCGCCGCGTCGTCGGTATACCGCCTCTTTTCGGCGTTCGCGGCGGCGTGAGCGGCCAATAGATCCTTGACGAAAAAACCCTGGGGGGTCTGCATCTGCCAGAGGGTGCTGCGATCCAGGGTTTCCAGCACATTTCCGTCCCCGTCCGCCCGCTTGATGGTGTCCCGACAGGGGACGGCGGCCACGCCGCTGCCGCACTGCTTCACGCTGTCGATCACCCGGCGGATGATTGCTTCCGTCACAAAGGGCCGGGCCCCGTCGTGGATCAGGGCGATGTCCGCGCCTTTAGGAAGCGCTTCCAATCCGCACAGCGCCGAAGCCTGCCGGTCCTCCCCGCCTGGCACAACAGCGAAAGCTTTTAAGCCGTAATCGGCAAGGGTTTGGGCAAACACCGCTTCTTCCCCCGCCCGTGTCACCAGTACGATTCCGTCCACAATTCCCGCAAAGACCCGAAAGCCCCGCACAATAGCAGGCACGCCGCCCGCTTTCAGCAGCGTTTTGTTGCTCGCCGCGCCCATGCGCGTGCCGCTGCCGCCGCATAATATCACTGCGTATACGTTCATTGATCCGGCTCCGTGAGTATGCGGAAGACTTCCGCGTAGATCTGGGCGGCCTTCCGGGGCCACCGGTCCGCCAGCCCCTGGGCCATTTGCTGGGTAGGCAGTGACACTGTCAGGGTCATCATGTCCATATCCTGCTCCAACACCCGCATCGTCAGCTCATATTCTCCCCGCTCCGTTTGCGTGATCTCGGACAGGTTCTGGGCCTCCCGGCGGAAGCGCTGCTTCCATTCCCCGCCATTCTTCTGAAGCAGCGCGTACACGCTGGGGGGCACCCGGCCGCCGAACAGCATCAGCGCTTCCGCGCCCGCCGCCGTGACCGCATACAAATACCCCGCCCCTTTTTTCGTGCGCGCCGCCTGCCCCCGATCGCACAGATCATTCAGAGCAAACATCATTTCAAAATAATTCATCAGATCGTACTCAAACAGGAATTGCAGCAGCTGCAATTCCGTGCACGG
This sequence comes from Clostridia bacterium, assembly GCA_017530275.1. The sequence goes on from JAFXMP010000365.1 coordinate 10,883, forward strand.
CCCCAAGCAGTTCAGGCAGTAAAGCACGATCAGCTTTTGTTCGTCGTCCGGCGCACGGCGCGGGGGTTCCAGCCTCATCATCCGCCTCCAAAAACATCACAATCATCCATTTTTGCATATTCTGTGTCCGATACGCAAATTCCTGCCCAAAACAGACAAATCGAGAAAAAAAGGGGACTGTCTCTCCTGCCGCCGCTATTTTTCGGCATTTGAGACAGCCCCCATTGCCCGTTTCGGCTGATTTTACCGAATCAGGAGAAAAATGTTACAGCTTCACCGAACCGTTGGTGATCATGCGGCCGTTTTCCCGGCTGAACAGCATGATGTTTTCGCCGGAGAAGGAAAGGCGTACCTTCTGGCCGATCTTATACACCACGCCGCCGAACACCACGGCGGTAAGCAGGAAATTGCCCACGCGGATCTTGACCGTGGTTTCCATACCGGTGGGCATGGCGCTGAATACTTCGCCATCGACGGCCCCGTCGTCGCCGATGTGGATGAATTCGGGGCGCACGCCCAGCACGAAATCATTGCGGGTGGGGGCGGGACGCTTTTCGTCGTTGTCCTCCACCTTGGCGATATTGTAATTGAACACGGTATCCTTGTTGGTCTTTTCCACGTAGCCCGGTTCCTTGGCCCGCTGATCGTGCTTTGCCTTGGCCTCGGCCTGGGTCTGATCGTCTTTTTTGTACCAGTCGGCGATTTTCAGGCCGCCGCCCGGCGCAAAGGCCGCTTTCTTGTCTTTCAGGATGGTCAGGTTCAGGATGCCGTTTCCGTCCTGCGTTCCGGTGGCCTCGATAAAGTTCACGGCGGGGTTGCCCACGAAGTCCGCCACGAACAGGTTATTGGGCCGGTTGTACACGGTGAGCGGTTCGTCGTACTGCTGCAAAACGCCGTTGTCGATGAGGCAGATGCGGGTCGCCAAGGTCATGGCCTCCATCTGGTCATGGGTCACATACACGAAGGTGGAGCCGGTTGACAGGTGCAGGCGCTGGAGTTCCGAGCGCATTTCCAGGCGCAGCTTGGCGTCCAGGTTGGAAAGGGGTTCGTCCATGAACAGCACCCGGGGTCCCGGAGCCAGGGTGCGGGCGATAGCCACGCGCTGCTGCTGGCCGCCGGAAAGCTCGCTGGGATAGCGGTCCATGAACTGCCCGATCTTCACGATGGCGCTCACCCGGTCCACAGCCCGCTTGATTTCCTCCTTGGTCAGCTTCCGGGCAGGGGCTTTGCCGGTTTCGTCCCGGACCACTTCGCCCTTATCGTTCACCGCCGCGCCGGATTCATTGATGTTGGACAGGCCGAAGGCGATGTTCTGGTACACCGTCATATTGGGCCACAGGGCGTAGTTCTGGAACAGGAAACCCACCCGGCGCTTGTTGGGGGGAATGTTGATGCCCTGGTCGCTGTCAAACACGGGCACGCCGTCAATGGTAATGCGGCCCTCTGTGGGCGTTTCCAGCCCCGCGATCATGCGCAGCGTGGTGGTTTTGCCGCAGCCGGAGGGACCCAGCAGGGTAACGAACGCGTTGTCCTCAATGGTCAGGTCCAAATGCTCCACGGCATAGTAGCCGCCCCAGCGCTTGGTCACGTTTCTCAATTCAATTCGTGCCATATTCCTTTATCCTCCTTGTTATTTGCCGCCGCCGATACCGGCGTCTAAGCTGGCCCCTGTCAGTTTGTTCACCAAAGCATTGAATACCAGAATCACCAGGATCAGGATCAGGTTGATGCCGCTGGAGAAAGCGTACAGGCCCATTTCATCGAAGTAGCCCAGCATGGTGGTGATGATTTTTCCCTGGCCGCACAGCAGCATGAACAGGGTCAGCTCGCGCAGGCAGGTCATGAACGGCAGCAGGAAGCCGCTGATGATGGACGTTTTCTGTATGGGGATGATGATGCGGGTCATGCGCTTCCACCAGGGAATATCCTGGATGATGGCAGCCTCCTCGATTTCGCCGGATAGCTGCATCATGGAGTTCAGGGCGCTGCGGCTGGCGAAGGGGATATACTTGACCGTACCGGCCAGCACCAGCAAAAGGAAGGTGTTATAAATACCGATGTTGGAGCCGAACACAAAGAAGGCGACGCCCACGGCCAGAGACGGCATCAGGTAGGGAAGGAAAGCCATGTTGTTCACATAGGCGGCCCACTTGCTGCGCCTGTTTTTGCTGACGCAGTAGCCCACCAATGTGCCGATGGTGCCGGCGGCCAGGGCGCAGAACACAGCCACGATCAGGGTGCCGCCGAATGCGTTCCAGATCTCGCTGTTGTATAGAATGCCCTTTTGGCCGTACATGCCGTTTTCCGTCACGTTTTCCGCCGTCATCCACCATTTGGTGGTCATATGCCCCTCGATGCCGTGTGTAATGAAAGAATAATCGCCGGGGTTGGGCAGAAAGGTTTCCACGGCGAACAGGATGATGGGCAGGATGCCGGTGGCCAGGGTGGTGATGATGAAAACAAGCGCCAGGATGTATTTGCCAGCCCGCAGGTTCACCACGCTGCTTTGTCCCGACTTGCCGGTGACGGTGGTAAAGTTCTTGCGGCCGGAAGTAGTGCGCTGGTTCACGATCAGGATCAGGAAGCCGAACAGCATCATGATCACGGCCAGAATGCTGGCCTGGCCAGCCCGGTTGCTGCTCATGCCCACATACTGGGTGGACAGGGTGGACAGCTTTAAGTAATGGGGAATGGGATAGGAGCCCATGGCGCTGGAGAACACCAGCAGGATGGTGCTCAGGATGGCGGGCTTAACCAAGGGCAACGTCACTCGCAGGAAGGTCTTCCACCGGGGCGTGTTCAGGATAGTGGCCGCTTCCTCCAGGTTGGCGTCCATGTTGCGGAAAATACCGCCGATCAGGATATATGCGAACGGCGCGTAATGCAGCGCCAATACCACGGAAACGGGGAAAAGCCCCTCGCACCACCACTGGGGCATGTACACGTGGAACAGGGACACGAACAGGCCATCGTTGCCGCCGGTCACCTGGTTGTTGTTGAACAGGTTCTGCCACATGACGGCCAGGGTCCACTGGGGCATGATATAGGGGAAGATGAAAATGGAGCTTAGGTATTTCTTGAATTTCAGGTTGGTGCGTGTCACCAGATAGGCGAAGATGCCGCCATAGAAAATGGCGCCGATGCAGGCGAAAATGCTGATCAGCACGGAATTGAGCAGCGGCGTCAAAAGGTAGATGGAGGCCACGGATTTTGTGACGCGCTCCCTGCCCACGCGGGTGGTGATGGAATCGCCGAACAGGTTCGTCCAGTTGTAGGTGGTGTAGTTATTGCCCAGCGCCTCAAACTGGGAGCCCTCCGCGCTGGTACCGGTATCGATGCTGCCAGGATGAATGGATACCGTGTCCCGCACGATGGTGATCATGGGGAAAACGGTGGTAATGGTCAGGATGATGCCAAGGGCCAGCAAAATGGCGTTCTGGGGCTTGCTGATATACGTCCTGAACCCATTCAGCTTCTTTTGAAAGCTGCTTTGCCTGGGGGATGCAATGGTTGACATGCCTCTCCTCCCTTTCGATTCGTCGTATGGAAAGGGGCGGCGAGCCGGTAGGAGCCGACCCGCCGCCCGCGTTTCTTTTTACTGTTGCGGTTGAACGGTAAGGATTACTTGCTGCTGACGATACCGTCGATCCAGTCGCTCATGGTGCCGGAGACGGAAGCGCAGTAGGCGGGTTCTTCCACGACCAGCTTGCCTTCGTTCAGCCACCAGTCGTAGCCGCGGTCGTTCTTGGCGGGATAGGTGTCAACGCCGTCCACATAGCCGTCCTTGCTGTGATCCTGCATGCAGGCGGGCACGGGAGCATAGCCGCCCATGTCCTTGCCCCAGGCTTTGAAGCCTTCCTGGGTGGTGGTCATGAAAGCGATCAGAGCGCAGGAGGTCCAGGGCAGGGGGCTGGTCTTGGTCAGCATCAGGTAATGCTTGTAAGCATAGCCGCCGATGCCCACGTAGCCATCCTGATAGGCGGCCACGGTGATGTTGTTCACGGAGGATTCAGCGGTTTCTTCCACGCTGCGCAGCTTGGAGTAAACCAGCAGGCCAGCCTGATCCTTGGCGGAGGTCGTTACCAGAGTGTTGCAGATGGGGCCGTCGTCGGTCTGCTCGTTGTACTGGTCACACCAGAGGAACACCCACGCAAGGCCGTACTGCACGTTGTCGCCGGTCAGGCCCAGGTCAGCGGCGTCCAGCTTCATATCTTCGATCAGGGCGTCGTATTCTTCATTCTTGCCAGCCCAGACTTCATAGGCTTCCTTGGCGATGGTGGCGTACTTGTCGTTGGTCATCATGTACAGGAAGTTCTTGCCCACCAATTCGCTGTTGACGCCCATGAACAGGGGAGCCTGGCCCGGCGCCACAAAGTCCCACATGTTCATGAATACCGCGTCGCCCAAATTGTTGAATTCAAACACCTTATTCAAGGTCTGCAGGGCCAGGGGATATTCATTGTTTTCCTTGGCCACGCCCTCGGCTTCGGTCCAATCCTTGGGAACGAAGTTCAGCAGCACGCCGGTATCCAGCATTTTGCTCTGGATCTGGTTGCCGTCCTGGATCAGGGTCATGGACATGACGTGGTTCGCGCCGTTCACGTCCTTTTCCAGCTGGTCAAAGATCTTGTTTTCCTTGGGCTGCTGCCAGTCCCAGTTCAGGGTATAGCTGGGATCGATCTTCTGCAGCTCTTCTACGAACAGGGGCAGAGCGGATTTGCCGCGGCTGGAGTTGCCTACTGCGTAGAAATCCTTGCCGTTGGATTCTTCAATGGCCTTTTTGAACAGTTCTTCCAGGGTCATGGTCTGCGCCTGCTCAATCACCTGAGCCACATCCTCGGCACAGGCAAAGGAGAAGAAGGACAGAACCAGCGCCAATGCCAACGCAAGAGCGAGCATCTTTTTCATGGGTTATTCTCTTCCTTTCTGATTTTCTGGCTGGCTTTTTGCCACCCTTTACATGTATTATAGTCATTCTTTTTTTCTTGTCAAGAGGTCTGAACCTTGAGTTTCCGCAAATTAGAATGTTGGGGGCGATACGGAAACTCAAGAAACAATGTGCATTGCCACAAACGGTGATTTATGATATAGTATATTCAGAGTATGATTCTCTTCTCAATTTATCCGTGCAACGCAGATGAGCCTGATATGCTGAATTCTCTTTATCATCATGATTGATTCTTCAGGAGGTGTTCCCATGGGTATGCGCGGCATTCATACGTCCATCAACGATATCCGCCGGATGGTGTTCGCGGAGGTGGCGCGGCTCAGCTACAATTACCAGCCGGGGGATCTGAGCGAGATGGAAAAAATTCCTTACCGGATCATTCCCGGTGAGATATCCACCTACCGGGAGAGCGTGTTTCTGGAGCGCGCCATCGTGAAGGAGCGCATGCGGCTGGCCATGGGCCTGCCGCTGCGGGACGTGACCGAGCACGCGCCGGTTTCGACGGGAGCCGAGGAATGCGTTTACCCGGAAAAATACTATCAGCCCCCGCTGATCAACATCATCAAGTTCGCCTGCCATAAGTGCCCGGACAATCAGGTGGTGATCACGGACCAGTGCCAGGGCTGTCTGGCCCAGCCCTGCCGCCAGGTGTGCCCCAAGGAAGCCGTTTTCTTCGATAAGGGCCAGTGCCACATCGATCCGGCCAAGTGTGTGAAATGCGGCAAATGCATGAGCGTATGCCAGTACGGGGCCATCCTGCGCATGGAAAGGCCCTGCGCGGTGGCCTGCGGCATGAAGGCTATCAAAAGCGACGCATACGGCCGGGCGGAGATCGACCAGGAAAAATGCGTTTCCTGCGGCATGTGCTTAGCCAACTGCCCCTTCGGCGCCATCGCGGACAAGGCGCAGATTTTCCAGTGCATCCAGGCCCTGCGCAGCAAAACTCCGGTGTACGCCGCCATCGCTCCCGCCATCGCCGGGCAGTTCGGCAAGGAAGGGACGCCGGAAAAAATGCGCTCCGCTTTCCGAGCCCTGGGTTTTGAGGACGTGGTGGAGGTGGCTATCGGGGCGGACCTGTGCACATTGCAGGAGGCCCGGGATTTCCTGAAAGAGGTGCCGGACAAGCTGCCCTTTATGGGCACAAGCTGCTGCCCCGCCTGGTCTGTCATGGCCAAGCGGGAGTTCCCCAAGTACGCCGAATGCATTTCCATGGCGCTCACACCCATGGTGCTCACCGGTCGGCTGCTGAAAAAGGAGCATCCCGGCTGCAAGGTGGCTTTCATCGGCCCCTGCGCCGCGAAAAAGTTAGAGGCCAGCCGCAAATCCATCCGCAGCGACGTGGATTTCGTTCTCACCTTCGAGGAAGTACGGGGCATGTTTGAGGCCAAAGAAGTGGACTTCTCTGCTTTGGAGGATTGCGCCGTTCCCAGCACCGCCAGCGCCGACGGGCGCGGTTTCTCGGTAAGCGGCGGGGTAGCTTCCGCCGTAGTCAACTGCATCAAGCACCTGGACCCGGACCGGGAGATTCAGGTGGAGCACGCCGAGGGCCTGAACGACTGCCGCAAAATGCTGCTCCGCGCCAAGGCTGGCAAGCTGAACGGCTATCTGCTGGAGGGTATGGCCTGCCCCGGCGGCTGTATCGGCGGCGCGGGCACCGTCCAGCTGATCCCCAAAGCCGCCCAGGAGGTGGAAAAAATCAAAAAAGCCACCGACAAGTCCCACGCCTACGAAAGCGACTATTCCAAGCTGCTGGCAGAGCTGGAGGAATAAGGCGTTCACTGGTGCGGATGGCATTTTAAGGACACTTTAAGTCACGATGGAGACCGGCGGGGCTTTGCCCCGCACCCGACCAGGGCGGTGACCGCCCTGGTCCCGCAACTGGCGATCATACTTTGTTGGGACAAATCAACAACCTCCGCCTGCTGCGCTGGGGTACGAAAAGTTTGAAGGCTTCTGGCCCATAGAAAGCCTGGGAAAATCCGAGGGGGAAAGTTCACTTTCCCCTGCGGATTATTCCCTGGCTTTCCCCGGATGCTTCGCATCCGGGTTGGCGTCCTTTGGACGCCGGGCCAGAAGCATAGCGGCGTCAAGTCACTCTTCCGCATCCTTCTTTGCTTCACCGGGAGCCAACTTCATTTTGTCTTTTATGCAGCTTCCGGGTAAGAGGTCCAGGAGGTGAAACCTCCTGGTGCAGGTGCGCGAGGGCCGCAGAGGCCCTCGCTTCGTTGTGACATAAAGTGTTCTTTTCCATCTTTTGGCCGATTCTTTGCGATTTGCTTTCGAAATATGATCCTTCTGTTAAAAAAACATTTGAAAAATATTAATTCGTATTTGGGGGCGCCCAAAGAACCGCCCGAAAGAATGGCTTATTATCGCGATTCTTGCCTGAACTGTTTGCATAAATATGCTTTCAACAAATATTTATTCTTTCGTCTGTTTCCTTCACTGCCATGGCTTGTAGCCCATGGACGAACTTACCACAAGGGATAGCGGAAGAAAGTTATCAACAGTTTTCCCCTCTGCATGAAGCCTGTAACGAGTCAGTCCCCAAAAGGTCCCTTGAAAAAGGGCGGGAAATCTGCTATTATAGGCAGGCGGCTGGGGAGCGATAAGTTTTCCACAAAAAGTTATCCACACCCCGCAGCGGGCGTTTGCCCGGCGGGCTTTCTTTTTTCCACGTTTCCCGCGCCCATGCCCTCAAATAAACATGCACAAGTCATGCGACAGAAGCGGAGAGAGCACTTTGGATAAACAGGCCCTTTGGGATCAGGCATGCCAGATCATGCACCTGGAAATGACGGAAGTCACCTTTAATACCTGGATTCAGTCCGCCCTGCGTCCGCTGGGCGTTTCCGGCGAACAATTCTTTATTGAAGCGGTAACCGATTTTTATCATCAGTTCGTGGTGCCCCGTTACGCCGTGCTGGTGAGCAATTCTCTGTCCGAAGCGGCGGGCAGGCCTTTGAAAGCTGTGTTTTTGACCCCCGCCCAGGCAGACGAATACCGGGCGGGCATGACCCCCGAGGAAAAACCGGCGGATGGCAGCAGCCTGAACCCCAAGTATACCTTTGAGACCTTTGTGGTGGGCAGCAACAATCGCTTTGCCCACGCGGCGGCGCTGGCGGTAGCGGAATCCCCGGCGGACGCTTATAATCCTCTGTTCATTTATGGCGGCGTGGGCCTGGGCAAGACCCACCTGATGCACGCCATCGGGCACTACATGCTGTCCCAGAAGCCCACGCTGCGGGTGAAGTATGTCACCTGCGAGCTGTTCATGAACGAAATGGTAAATTCCCTCAACAAAAAAACGCAGGCCGAATTTCGGGAAAAATACCGGAACATCGACGTGCTGATGGTAGACGATATTCAATTCCTCACCGGAAAAACCGGCACCCAGGAAGAATTTTTCCACACTTTCAACGCCCTGCACACCGCCGGGAAGCAGATCATTCTGTCCTCGGACAAGCCGCCCCGGGAAATCGCCAAGCTGGAAGAAAGGCTGCGCAGCCGCTTTGAATGGGGGCTGGTGGCCGATATCTCCAAGCCGGACCTGGAAACCCGGGTGGCCATTCTCAAGCAAAAGGCCGGGGAGGAATTGCTGAACGTGGACACCGCCGTGCTCACCATGATCGCCGAGCGGGTTTCCAACAACGTGCGGGAACTGGAAGGGTGCCTCACCCGTCTGGTGGCCTATTCCTCCTTGACCGGAAAGCCCGTGGACCAGCGGTTGGCAGAGGACGCCCTCCGGGAAATTTTTGCCCGGTCCGAACCCCGCCGCGTCACCTGCGACGACGTAATGGAGGCAGTAGCCGCCTATTACAGCGTTTCCGTGGCAGATTTAAAGGGGCCGCGCCGCAGCCGCGACGTGGCTATGCCCCGGCAGATTGCCATGTACATTGCACGGGAGATCATAGGCGCGCCTTTGACCCAGATCGGCGATTCCTTTGGCGGCCGGGACCATTCCACCGTAAACCACGCCTGCCAGAAGGTGCTGAGCGATATGAAAACCTCTCCCGCCCTCACCACGCTGGTCAGCGACCTGATCCAGCAATTGCAGGAAAGGTAAAACAATAAAGTGAAAATCCCCGCCGGAACGAGCCCGGCGGGTTTGTTTTTGCAGTCTCTTAGTCCTTCACCGGGTCCCGGTCCCTGAACAGCAGGGAAATGCTCCACAGGCCCGCGGCGCCGACCAGCGTATAAATGATGCGGCTGATCAGCGCTCCCTGACCGCCGAAAATGGAAGCCACCAGATCGAACTGGAATACCCCCACCAGGCCCCAGTTGACGGCCCCGATAATCACCAGCAGCAGCGCGATTTTATCCATCATGCGCTTTTCGCCTCCTTCCTTGTTTTCTCCCATAGCATACCCGGACAGCCGCTTTTCATGCACAAAATAAAAAAGTGGCAATTTTTCGTATTTTTGAAGGATTTTTGATAAAAAAACAGTATTTAATATAGGAGTATTTATATTCTTCTGCGCCAGCGTGCGTTTGAAATACAGAAGCGGGCCGAAGGACCCCTTCATGAAGGAGAAAAACTGTGACGATCGAAGCATTGAAAGCATACGGCGCCGATGTGAAAGGCGGCCTGGCCCGCTGCATGGGCATGGAAAGTTTTTATCTGCGGCTGGTGGGCATGGAACTGGCGGATCCCAATTTTGACAAGCTGGACAAGGCCCTGGCCGCCCAAAACGCAAGGGAAGCCTTCGAAGCGGCTCATGCCCTGAAAGGCGCTACGGGCAATCTGGGGCTGACGCCGCTATTTGCGCCGCTCAGCGAAATTACGGAAAAGCTTCGAGGCGCGCAGGCGCCGATAGACCTGGGCGGGTTGGAGGAGGCGTACCGGGAAGCGCTGAAACGGCTGAAAGCCCTGGCCTGACGCTGCTTTTTTCCTGAGAAGGGCGGACTTGTTCTGCGTCAGGCCCGATTCGTTTTTTGAGTGATTTTACAGCAAAGGGAATGAGAGTATGAAGCTTTCTTCTATTCTGTATGCAGAGGTATATGCAGTCTGCATGATCGTGGTGGGGCTGCTGCTGTTTTGGAGCGTGCGCAGCGAATCCCGTTCTTCTTCCGAGCGGTGGCAGATCCGCATGCTGACCGGGTTTTTGATTTGTTTTTCCACCAATTTCCTGTTTACCCTGTTTCAGGATCTTTTTGCTGACACGTCCTGGGGAAACGTCGCGCTGTATACGCTCAAATCCCTGTATTACCTGACGTTCGTCGTGGGTACGTATTTTTGGTGCGGTTACGCGGAAGCAGAACTGCGAACGGGCATACACAGTCACAAGCTGAACAACCTGATATTCGTGCTGCCCTTCCTGGTGCCCGCGGGCATGGTGATTTCCAACCTGTGGACCCATAACTTCTTTGAGATCGACGCGGCCGGGCAGTATTACCGGCATGGATTGTATCATTGGTTTATGCTGTCGCTGATCCTTATTACGGTTCTTTGCAGCGGCAGGCATTTCACCCGGTCCTTCCGGGAATCCGATCCCATCCGCAGGGGGCATATGCTGCTCACCGCATCTTTTCCATTGAGCCTGCTTTTTGCCTGGATGATTTCCCACGCAGGCGAAAAGCTCCCCGTGATCTGCGTATGCATCATGGTGGAGCTGCTGTGCCTGTACGTGGGCACCAATAAACAGCAGATTTCCCTGGACAAGCTGACCCAGGTGAACAACCGGCAAAACCTGCTCTCCTTTATGGAATACAAGCTGGCGACCCATGAAAGCCGTCTGTTCCTGCTGATGATCGACCTGGACGATTTCAAGATCATCAACGATACTTACGGCCATCTGGAGGGGGACAACGCCCTGATCCTGGTATCCCATGCGCTGAAAGAAGCCTGCGCGAGCTATAAGCTGCGGCCCTATATCGCCCGCTATGGCGGCGATGAGTTCATGGTGGTCACAGAAGGCACGAGGAAGGAAGCCGGCGTGCTGTGCGAGGATATCCAGCGGCTCATTACCGAAAAACAGGATAAGAACGCGCCCTATGAATTAAAGGTCAGCATTGGGCTGGCAGAATGCTACAGCGGCATGAAACCCGACGAACTGATTTCTGCCGCCGACGAGGAACTGTACAAAGTCAAGAAGGAACGAAAAGCCGCCAAGGCCGCGGCGAAGGCGGCAAAGGAAAAGGCTGAACAGTGATCCGCGCTTTCGCATCAAAGCTGAAAAGCCTGTACTGACCGCAATAAGTCAGGCACAGGCTTTCTCTGTTTACGCTGGCACGGACGAAAGACCGATAAAAGGACGAAAATGCATGAAAAAACAAGCTTTCCTGCAAAAAACGCTGCTCTTGCTGATCCAGTTTCTGGTCATTGGTATTTGCGTGTGCCTGATCGTGGGCGGCGTCGTTCTCTATATACAGGGAACAGCCGCGGTCAAGGCGCAGACGGCGGAAGCGGTGTTCACACGGGAACAGGCAGCCGCTGTCCTTCGTCTGTTCCTGATCCCTGCGCTGCTTCTCGTGGCGCTGCTGGTTTGGGCGGCGCTGCTGGGGGTGAAGAATGCTCCCGTGAACGGGAAACCGGCGGCGTCTCTTGGGGAGGCAGAGCATATCTGCGCCCACCGGGAAATGAACCCAAAGCGTTTCTGGCTGATCCTGGTGATCGCGGCAGGGCTCATTGGGGCCGGGATCATGAACGGCGGGCTGCGCGACGTGCTCATTAAGGCCATCAACATCTGCACAGAATGTATCGGACTGGGATAAGGGGGAACGGCATGAAGAAGAAAAACGCGCCGGCAGATGGCAGATTGCCGTTCAGGCGGAAGCTGATCCAGTTGTATGCCGCGCTGCTGTACAACGCACATGTACGCGGGTATATCGAGGGAAATATTGATACCGGCGCGGGGAAAGCGCTGTGCGTGCCGGGCCTGAACTGCTATTCCTGCCCCGGCGCTGTCGGCGCCTGCCCCCTGGGCGCTTTGCAGAACGCCCTGGCCTCCACCGGGAACCGCGCGCCGTTTTACGTGCTCGGCATCCTGCTGCTCTTCGGCGTCATCCTGGGCAGGACGGTCTGCGGCTGGCTGTGCCCTGTGGGGCTGGTGCAGGAGCTGCTGCATAAGATCCCGGGCCCGAAAATCCGGAAAAGCAAAGTCACGCGGGTTTTGTCCTATCTGAAATATTTGATCCTGGCCCTCTTCGTGGTCGTCATTCCCCTGGGGTATGGACTGCGGAACGTGCCTCTGCCCGCGTTCTGCAAGTATATCTGTCCCGCGGGAACGCTGGGCGGCGCGGTGGCGTTGCTGGCGCATCCCGCCAACGCGGACAAGTTTTCCATGCTGGGCTTCCTTTTCACCCGGAAATGGGTGATCCTGATTTTGCTCTTGCTGCTGAGCGTGTTCGTTTACAGGGTGTTCTGCCGTTTCCTTTGTCCGCTGGGGGCTATTTACGGACTGTTCAACCGATTCTGCCTGATAGGCGTCCGGGTGAAGGAAGACCGGTGCGTCCGCTGCGGAAAATGCGTGGCCCGCTGTCCCATGGACGTAAAGCGCCTGGGCGATCATGAATGCATAGGCTGCGGCCAATGCGTGGGTGAGTGTCCGACGAAGGCGATCACGCTGCAGGCTGGCAAATACGTTTTGATGGGCGATGCCGGCGAAACGGACAAACAGAGCGCTTCCCGGGAAATCAGCCGCAGAGCAAGGATGATCGTAGCTGCGGTGATGGCTGTGCTGCTTGCCGCCGCGCTGATCCTGAGCAACCTGCCCGGGAAGCAAAGCGCGGATGAATCACCGGAGGAAGTGGCCGAAGAATCCAATGTCCCCATTGGACACGAAGTGGGCGAACGGCTGGCGGATTTTTCTCTGGCGACGCTGGACGGAACGGAATTTCACTTGGCGGATTATCGCGGAAAAGCGGTGGTTCTCAACCTGTGGGCCACGTGGTGCACGCCCTGCGTGAACGAGCTGCCCTATTTTGAAGCGCTGTATCAGGCGCACCGGGACGACGCGGCCGTTCTTGCCATCCATTCGGAAATGATTACAGACGATGTGTCCAAGTTTCTGTCGGGCTATGATTATTCTTTTTCTTTCGCCATTGACGAGACAGGCGGCGTGATCGCGTCGCTGGGCGGGACCGTCATGCTTCCCCAGACCGTCGTGGTCAATGGGGAAGGCGTCGTCACCTATAACCAGGTGGGCAGCGTGACCGCCGAAAAGCTGGAAAAGCTGGTCCAGGAAGCCCTTGCCCAGGATATGCTTCCATGACGCGAATAAACCCTGAATCCGTGAAACTTAACCTTCCAAATGGCCCAAATGCCTTGTGGCACAATGGATTGCGAGTTTTACTCCGTTCACCCAATGGGTGAATGAGAAGAAAGGGGGATGAGCAAAACAAGAAGAGGCCCCGGTTCAATCATTTCCAAACAGGAACAAACAACAGGAAAAGGAGTGTGAACGCATGAAGAAAATCATTTCGTTGGTCATGGTCATGGTCATGATGTGCACAGCGCTGGGCGCGCTGGCGGAAGGACAGCTTGCGCCTCTGTACGCCACGGTTGGCGAGGCGATGGAGGACAGCGACGAAGGCCGCCTCATCGCGGGCGGCGAGGGAAGCGACGAGGGTTACTATTTTGCCGTGGTCACGCAGAAGGATGGAAAATACTACCGCAGCGTGGCGTACTACGATGAAACCATGAGCGAACTGCAGGAAGCGAGCAACAACCTGGACTATGAAGCGGAAGATTTCTTTGAAAAACTGGAAGCGGCGATGAATGCCGCCGACGAGTACCTGAAAACGCTGCCCATCGCCTACAGCGAAGTGTTCACGGCCGTGCCGCTGACGAACGAAGAGATGGAAGCCCACCTTGGGAAAACCCTGGCGCAGCTGACCGAAGAAGGCTTTGAAATCGTGAGCAACGGCACGGAAGGCGGCGAGGAAGACGAGATCACCATCGTCTATTCCCTGCGTTATGGCGTCTATGACTACTATTGTGTGGTGGATGCGGACATAGACCAGTATTTCGCCGCCCAAGAGAACGGCACCGAAGGCGACTTGGTGGTAAAAAGCATGGAGGTAGCTGGCATCACGGTATTTGGATATGAAAAGCGGTTCCACACCGACGGCACTGTGGAAGAACCGGAAGATCCTTTCGCAGCATTCAGCGAGATCATGACGGAGATCATGACGCTCATTGAAAAGACACAGAATGGCGAAGAGATCGACATCGAAAGCTTTGCTGCCACGCTGAAGGAGAATTACCCGGACTATGCGGACATGATCGATATGTATGTGACGCTGTTCCAGACCTACGGCGCGGAAGGTTTCACTTCGATGCTGACCCCTGCCGAATAAGCTGTAATGTAAAAAGGAGGAAATCGTATGACAAAAAAACTGCTTTCTCTGGCGCTGGCCGCTATCCTGCTCATGGCGCTCATCCCCGCCGCGCTGGCTGACAGCGAACGCACCATGTATGTGTACACTGAAAACGGCAAGTCCCTGAATGTGCGCAGTGCTCCCGTGGTGGCCGACAACATCGTGGCCCAGGCCAAATACGGCGAACCGGTGACCGTTGTAGCCACCAGCGCCAACGGCTGGTCCACCCTCTGGTGGCAGGACAATAACGGCGAGTTCCGCTACTATTACGTGCAGAGCCGGTTCCTGGTGAATTACAAGCCCGGCGCGAAGCCCACCGCTTCCCCCAACACCACCCCTGCCCCCACCTCTACCACCGACGCGGCCAAGGTGCTTTCCGATATGAACTGGCAATTTACCACCGCCAAGAAAGTGTCTCCCTACACGGTGGTGGCCCGTCCCTCCCGCGCTTCCGGCTGGGTGAACCTGCGCTGGGCTCCCACCACCGAAGCGGAACGCATCGCCACCTGCCCCCAGGGCAAAGAACTGACCGTGCTGGTTGAAATGAAAAGCTGGTATCAGGTGCAGGACCCCGAAACCGGCATGATCGGCTTCATCAGCAACCAATACGTCGTCCGAAAATAAGGGAACGAATGACGGAACCAATCGTGAAAGGAGTCTTTGAAACATGATGAAGAAATTTCTTGCGTTCCTGCTTTGCCTGTCCATGCTGCTGGGCTGCGCGGCCCTGGCCGAAACGGAAAAGGCTTCCCTGGGCGTTGTGAACGTGAACTGCGCTTTTGAACTCAAGTGCGCGCTGCCAGAGGGCTACAGCCTGAAGGTGCTTTTCAGCGAAACGCACTTCTGCCTCGCCTCGGTGAATCCTGAAGACGAGACCAAGCCCACCCTGATGATTTCCGTCGCCTACAATGAACTGTATTCCGATGTGGAGCGGATCAACGATCTGGATGAGGAAACCCTCAAAAGGATCGAAGACAGCTTCCGGGATGAAGACGACGTGGAAATCACCTCTATGGAAACCGCTTACGGCACCCGGCTGATGGTGGTCAAGGAAGTCTCCGACAGCGTGGACTATCTGGACTTCTACACCATCTACAAGGGCTATGAAGTGGAACTGGTTCTGATTCACGCGAACGAAGGCGAATCCATTACGGAAGCGGAAATTCAGATGGCTGTGAAGTTCCTCAGCGAGATGGATTTTGTGAGCGTGTAAACCTATCAGAATAAAGCGAGGCATTCGTCGTCCGCGCTCTGATAGATAGGCTGCGTTCGTTAGGATAACATAAAAAAAACTCCGGCACGGCATGACGCTGTGTCGGAGTTTTTATAGAGATTTGTTCTATTTCGCGTATTCGGTGCTGCGGGTTTCGCGGATCACGTTCACGCGGATCTGGCCGGGGTATTCCATTTCCTTTTCGATGCGCTTGGCGATTTCCTTGGCCATCACCTTGGTGCCCTCGTCGGTCACATCCTCGGGCTTGACCATGATGCGCACCTCGCGGCCGGACTGGATGGCGAAGCACTTTTCCACGCCGGTGAAGGAATTGGCGATTTCCTCCAGCTTGGTCAGGCGCTTGATGTAGTTCTCCAGGCTCTCGCGGCGTGCGCCGGGCCGGGCTGCGCTGATAGCGTCGGCGGCTTGCACCAGCACGGCTTCCACCGTCTGGGGTTCCACGTCGTTGTGGTGGGCCAGGATAGCGTGGATCACATCGGGGCTTTCGTGATACTTCCGGGCCAGCTCGCCGCCTAAGGATACGTGGGTGCCCTCCTGTTCGTGGTCCACGGCCTTGCCGATGTCGTGCAGCAGGCCCGCGCGCTTGGCCAGGGCCACGTCGGCGCCCAGCTCGGCGGCCATGAGGCCCGCCAGGTGACTCACCTCAATGGAGTGCTTGAGCACGTTCTGACCGTAGCTGGTGCGGAACTTCATGCGGCCCAGCAGCTTCACCAGCTCGGGATGGATGCCGTGCTGGCCGGTTTCAAATACGGCCTGCTCGCCAGCCTCGCGGATCTGGTTTTCCACTTCTTTCTTGGCTTTTTCCACGCATTCCTCGATGCGGGCGGGGTGGATGCGGCCGTCCATGATCAGCTTTTCAATGGCCAATCGGGCGATTTCCCGCCGCACGGGATCGAACGCGGACACGATCACCGCTTCGGGGGTATCGTCGATGATCAGGTCAACGCCGGTGGCGGTTTCCAGGGCGCGGATGTTGCGGCCCTCGCGGCCGATGATGCGGCCCTTCATATCGTCGTTGGGCAGGTTGATAACGGATACGGTGGTTTCCGCCACATGATCGGCGGCGCATTTTTGAATGGCCAGGGCGATGATGTTCCGGGCCTTCTTTTCGCCCTCCTCCTTGGCGCGGCTTTCGATATCCCGCACCGTGGCGGCGGCGTCGTGAAACGCTTCCTTCTGCACCCGGTCGATCACCATCTGCCGGGCTTCGTCCTGGGTCATGGTGGCGATGCGTTCCAGCTCCGCCACCTGCTTATCTTTGATTTCCCGGGTCTCGTCCTCCAGCTTTTGAACGTCGGCGTATTTATCGTTCAGGCTTTCCTCGCGCTTGTCCAGATTGTCCTTGCGCTTATCCAGCTGGCTTTCCCGTTTGTCCAAGGTTTCTTCCCGCTGCTCGATGCGGCGTTCGCCGCGCTGCATTTCCGTGCGGCGGGCGCGGCTTTCCTTGTCCAGCTCACTTTTTAAGTGCAGTATTTCTTCCTTTGCCGCCAGGATCATTTCTTTCTTATTGTCTTCCGCTTTCCGGGTCGCGTCGTCCAGCAGCTTTTTGGCGTACTCTTCCGTGCGGCCGATTTTCTTTTCCGCAACGTTCTTGCGGTAAATGAATCCGCCGCAGCCACCGGCCGCAGCCGCAACCAGGATCAGCAGGATCCATATGATAGGATGCATTTGCTTGTTTTTCCTCCTTCCTTATATTTTTTTCAAGATGCGTATCGATTGCGTCGTTGTGGTTGTTACAAGCGAAAAACCGCACGAAACAAACCGTTGTTCCGCACGGCAAAAGCTGAATCCCGATACCGCGTGCTTTTTTTGCACGCAAGCATACACACACCCAAACACAATGGCGCGGCCAGAATGTCTTCCATCACCCGCGTCCTATGGAAAAGCGGCAAACGCCTGCAAAAGAATACGGAAAAGCAACCCTGTATCCGAAAACAGCTTCCCGGCGCTGCCCAAACAACGCCTTTTTCAGCCGTACAAATATATTTTACACTTTTGTAATGATTATGTCAAGCGATACGAAGACGAAAATTCGAATGTTTTTCCGTTTTGGCTGGATACGCGGCATTCCAAAACACAAAGTGGGACGCTGCCGGAGAAGGCAGCGTCCCATTGTTTCAGATTATTGCAGCTTACTTGGCGGCGGTGGTGATCTGCATGGGGCCGCCGATCATGTTGCCGTTCATGTCCACGGAGCGGAACAGGAACATGCTCACTTCCCGATCCACAGGCGCGCCATAGGTAACGGTGACGGCGGTGCCTTCCTCGTTCCAGGCGTAGGTGAAGCTGTCCACGTTCACGGCCAGGGCGAAATCGTTCTTGTTCACGGGCTGGCTGAAAGCGATGGTGCAGCTTTCCGGCGTGCTGTCCGCCACGGTGATTTCGGCGGCGTAAGCGCTGTCGCCGGCTGCGGTAACAACGGGCCGGATCTCGTCGATGGGCTTCAGATTGCCTTCCGCGTCGTAATCGTACACCCAGTTGCCCAGGATGGGCCAGTAGTTCTCATCCTTGGGCAGGCCCTTGGCGGGGGTGTTCTGGCGCAGTTCAGGCTCCCATACGGGGGTCTGGGTGCTGATGGTGTTGTAGGTGGTCTTGAAACGCATACGGCCGGCGGAGGGCTCGTACTTCTCCAGCTCCACGTCCATGGCGATCACGTAGCCCTGCAGGGCTTCGATCTTGGCGTTGCGCATGGAGTAAACCACCGTGGCGCCCATGGGCACGTTGAAGCCCATGGTGTCGGGGTACAGGGTGATGGTCGCGCCGAAGGGCTGGAGGTAGCCGCTCTGGGGCACCACCGTGCCGTCGGCCAGGGTGATCTTGTTGTCGTAGTCGTAGATATCGGTGGGGATGGGTTCGCCGTCCAGGTACAGCAGCACGGGATCGGCGGGATCGTCGTAGTTGGTCAGCTTGGTGGTGAAGCAGATGCCGGAGCCCGCGTCGTGGCCCAGGGCGCTGTTGTCGGTGATGGAATGCCGCAGGGCGTCATAAATGGTCCAGCCGCAGATTTCGATGGGGCGTTCGTCCAGATCGCCGATCGTTTTGGCGGCGTAACGGCCCGCCATGGCCTGCTCGGCGGTGATGGCGATTTCGGCCACGCCGTCCTTGGCGTCAGCGGACAGCACCGTGCCGTCCGGCAGGGTCAGTTCCACCTTGGCGGCGTCGGTATGGAAATAGAAGGTCATGGGCACGCCTTCGGTCACATTGTTCTGATCGGTCCACAGGATATGCTTGCCGGGGCGGCTCCACTTGATCATGGCGGAGGACAGGTAATAGGGATACCGGGTCATTTCGGCGGCGGTTTCAAATTCCTTGGTGGGCAGGATGGTGCCGTTGCCGTCGATGGCGTCCCGGCCGTTTTCCTTGGTCATCTGGGGATGATACTTGCGCACGTACTTTTCGACGCCGTAGTACAGATGATCCATGACCGCCATCAGCTCGGGCAGGTCGCGGTCCTGGTTGGCGTGGGCCTGGTCGCGGGCCACGGCCATCACGTTGCCGCCCTGGCCGATGAATTCAAAGGCTTCCTGTGCGGCCAGCATGTTCAGGATGGTGGCGGGATGGTTGCCCCAGGCGTCCTGCGCTTCGCCGGTCCAGGTGAGCAGGTAGCGCTCTTCCTTGGGGGTGGCGAAGGAAGCCAGGATGGAATGGGTGTCGAAGGGGGTATTGTCCGCCAGATCGGGCCGGACGGTAAAGATCTGCGCACGATCCAGGAACCACTGATCCTCGCCGGTATTCTGCACGGCGCGCTGCATGGTTTCATTCAGGCCGTAGGCGAAATCATGCACCACAACGCCGCCGCCCTGGTTCTGCACCGGGGGCTCGTAGCTGAACAGTTCGCCTTCGGTCACATACCGGAAGCCCGTGGTGCCGCCCGCGCCGGAATCGTCGGGGGCCACGATGTCAAAGCGGGTGCCGCCGTTGTCGCCCGTATCATACAGGGCGGCCATCAGGGCGCGCTTGCCGTTGTTGGAGCAGCCGGTGACGGCGGAAGAGTACACGTCGATGTCAGGGATGATGACGTTCTCATTCAGCGCGGCTTTTTCTTCCGCAGTCAGCAGCATGTAGTTTTCGATGGCGTCCATGGCGCGGCTGGCGATCCAGCCGGAGTGCATCAAATCGCCGCTGTCCACCATGTATTCGTTTTCGGTGGTGTTGTCGTTATGCACCACGATGTCCTTGGGCGGATACAGCTTTTCGTACACGCTCACCTGGCCGTTGTCGGGATCGGCGGTGTCGTTCACCTGAATGTAGGCGTAGCCGTTATCGTTCAGGGTCACGATCTGCTGTTCCGTCAGGCCGCTGATGGCCACCACCAGGGGATAGCCGGCGCCGTAGCGGCTGGAATGGGCGTCGCGCACCACGCCGTCCACCTTGGGCGCTTCCGCGGGGAAGCGGATGTTGAAGGTCCATTTCACGCCTTCCTTGGCCGCTTCGGACACATAGGCCGCGTTATCCGGGTTGGTGTCCTTGATGAGCATTTCCACGGTGACGGTGGGCAGGGTCACCCGCGTCACGGCGTCGGCGTGCTCCGTCCAGGTGTCGCCCTCCTTCCAGGGGGCCAGGCCCTCGGCCATTTCGTAGCCTTCGCCGTGATACACGAAGTCAGCGGCGGGAGCGATGTCGGCGTACACCATGCCCATGCCCCAGCGGCTGAAATCACGGGCGGAGTAGGTCACGGCCCCTTCGGGCAGGTTGGGCAGGGCGCTGTAGCCCCAGGGCCCCGGCGCGCCGTTCATCACGCCGGGCGCCCAGTTGTAGGCGTAGTTTTCACGCACGGCGGTTACCGTCGTATCCGACTTGAGCGGATCCATCCGGCTGCCGTACAGGTAATACTGGGCCATGTCCCGGATCTCGGCGGCGCGGGCGTCCCATTCCTCCGGGGTTTCCACCCGTCCGCTGCCGTCGGGGTCGGCGGACGCGTCGAAGAATTCAAACAGATCCGGCAGGCTGGGATTCTCCGGCAGGTTTTCCAGCTCCGCGGGATAGGGGAAGTAGCTGCGCGGCGCTTCCGTGTTTTCCGCCAGCACGGGCACAGCGGAAAGAAGCATCACCGCGGCGAGAAACAGACTCAGGGTTTTCTTCATGGTCTTTCCCTCTTTTCATATTTGGCTGTTCACCTTCTCCCCGGCAGGGGAAAAGGAACGGCTTTTCATTGTGTCTATTATATACAATTTTGCCCGTTTTTTCAATGCCTCCCGCGTTTTTTTTCGGCTGATATGACATGCGGGATGTTGGCGTCAGGAAGCTGCCTGTTGACCAGCATTGTATAATTCGCTACTCATTTGCTGAAATGCTTCAATTTGAATATTGGTACGATGGCAACAAAAAACACGCGAAAAGCGGAAACGAATCTCGCTTTTCGCGCGTTGGTTTTCTGATGGATGCTCTTACCGGATCAGAGTGATATTGCGGAACACGCTGACCAGGGTATTGGCGACAGTGGACATGGTTTTGATGAAAATATCCAGCGCCACGCCCACAACGTCCTTGCGGGTATCGCCCACGGTGTCGCCGGTAACGGCGGCCTTATGGGCAGCGGAGCCCTTGCCGTGGCCCGCCAGCGCGCCGGATTCGATGTACTTCTTGGCGTTGTCGAACGCGCCGCCGCTGGTGCCCATGAACAGGGCCCGGGGAATAGCCACGATGGTGGCGCCGATGAGCAGGCCGCCCACGAAGTCCACGCCGAAGAGGAAGCCGCCGATGACGGGAATGACCATGGCCAGGATGGAGGGCACCAGCATCTTTTTCAGGGCCTGCTTGGCGGCCAGCTCGATCATGCGGTTGTAGTCGGGGGTCTTTTCACCGGCCAGCACCTCGGGGGTCAGCTGCTTGTCGCCCTCGTCGGCCATGAGCTTGGCGGATTCGATGGTGTTGTCGGTGAGCATGGCGGAGAAGTATTCCACCAGCGCGCCGCCGATGATAGCGCCCGCCACCACCACGAAGGAGGCGATGTTCAGGTTCATTTCGGAGGAATAGTTGCCCACGTAGCTGACGATCAGGGACACGGTGGCGAAGGCGGCGGAGCCGATGGCGAAACCCTTGCCCACGGCGGCGGTGGTGTTGCCCACGGCGTCCAGCTTGTCGGTGATCACGCGCACGTTGGCGTCCAGGTGGCAGCTTTCGGCAAGACCGCCCGCGTTGTCGGCGATGGGGCCGAAGGCGTCGATGGATACGGTAGCGCCCACGAAGGCCAGCATGCCCAGGGCGGCTGTGGCTACGCCGTAAATGCCCGCCAGCTTGCCGGATACGAACAGCGCAAGGCCGATCACCAGCACAGGCAGCAGCACGGAACGGGAACCCACGGCGTCGCCCTTGGTGACCACGAAGGCTTCGCCCTCGGGGGCCATTTCGGCCAGGGTGCGGGTGGGCTTATAATCGGTGGAGGTATAGTATTCGGTGATGGAGCCGATGGCTACGCCGCTCAGGATGCCCAGCACCGTGCAGATCCAGGGGGAGGCCCAGCCGGCGGCCCAGCCGTATTCATCCTTGAGCACGGCGGCGTC
Organism: Clostridia bacterium; assembly: GCA_017530275.1. The sequence continues at coordinate 32,889 of JAFXMP010000365.1, forward strand.
AGCGCCCGCGAAGCAGATGATGGCGGCCACGAAGCCCAGCACCACGGTGAGCCCGGCGGAGATCCAGGTGGCCAGGTTCAATTCCCGGGAGGGATTGTCGCTCATCTTTTTCCGGTCGGCGTAGAACAGGCCCAGCAGACAGGAGAGCAGGCCCATGCCAGCCAGCACCACGGGGAAGGTGATGGTGCCGTTAAAGACCTTTTCCAGCACTTCCATGCTTTCGGTGAATTTGGTTTCATAGCTCTGGAACAGGATCACGGCGATCATCAGCGCGGCGGAAATGGTGGCCACGAAGGATTCCAGCAGGTCCGAGCAGTTGCCCGCGATATCGTTCACGTTGTCGCCGATAAAGTCCGCGATCACGTTGGGCACGCGGGAATCGTCCTCGGGCAGGTCGTTGCGGACCTTCGCCAGGATGTCGGCGGAAATGTCCGCCGCCTTGGTGTAGTTGCCGCCCGCCACGCGGTTGAACATAGCCACCAGAGAGCAGCCCAGAGAATAAGTGGAAATGCGCATGATGGTGGGGTTCACGCCCGCCAGGGAGGTGACCAGGCCGCCGCCTGTCACGTCATGCCGAACACTGCCGAAGATGATCAGGATACAGGTCAGGCCCAGCAGACCCAGGGCCTGCACGGAAAGGCCGGAGATGGAGCCGCCGCACAGGGCCACCTTCACCGTTTCGCCGATGGAAAGGCTTTCCCGGGCTTTGTTGGCGGTGCGCACGTTGGCGTAGGTGGCGCTGCGCATGCCCACCACGCAGGCGCAGGAGCTCATGAGCGCGCCGAAGAGGAACGTGATGCCGCTGGTGGCTTCCACGAACAGGCTGAAGACCAGCGCCAGCAGGATCACCACGATGATGATGGTCTTGTATTCGGTTTTCATGAATGTGTTCGCGCCGGAACGGATGATCCCGGCCATTTCAGCCATTTCCTGGGTACCCTCAGGCATCTTGCGGATGCGCTGATAGTTGTACACCACGTAGGCAATGGCCGCCGCGATGACCAGCAGCACAAGAATGTACCATACCACAGACATATGAGGCCGCCTCCGATCAGAATTATCGTTTGGTGAGCGGAAAACCGATATGGTTCCCGATCCCATCCCATTATATATTATAGTAGCGCCGCCCGCGTTCCGTCAATAGCGGAATGCAAATTTTGGCGCATTCCGCCGCGCAACTCCCGATTGAAAAAGCGGGGGAAAAATGCTATAATCAGGCAAGGGAGCGCAAGACCGCGCTTTTCCATGATTGGATATACTGGAGAATATACCATGACAGAAAAAAAGAAGCAAAACATTTGGAACGTGCCCAACGTGCTGACCATGCTGCGCATGGCGCTGATCCCGGTTTTCTGGTATTTGATGATGACTGATCAGCTCTATACAGCGCTGGCCGTGTTCGTGGCCGCCAGCCTGACGGACATTGCCGACGGGTACATCGCCCGAAAATTTGATTTGATCACCGATTTCGGCAAACTCATGGACCCTCTGGCCGATAAGCTGATGGTGATCAGCATGATGATCTCCCTGGCCATCAAGGGCATCGCTCCCTGGGCCGCTCTGGCCATCATCGTAGCGAAGGAAGCCACTATGGTCACCGGCGGGCTGATCCTGTATAAGCATCAGGTGGTGGTTTACGCCAAATGGATCGGCAAGATCGCCCAGGCAACGGTGGTATGCGCGCTGATTTCCTGTTTCTTCCATGAATGGCTGCAAAGCACCCTGGGCTTTCCCGTCCATACGGCCCTGCTGTGGCTGGGCGTGGCGCTGACCCTGTGCGCCTTAGGCGTGTACATGAAACAGGCTATCCGCCTGTACCGGGAAGCCAAAGAAAAAGAGAACGGCGCGGCGTAAAAGGAGCAAGCGGCATATGAAACAGGCTGTGTATTGGCAACGGTTTTATGGGCCGCGCTCCTGGGGACGGTGAACACGGAGCAGACGATCAATATGGATTTATCCGCGTGCAGCCGGGCAATAACCTGCGCGCAGACGATACAGGTCTGCCGCGCCTCGGAGGATTACGACGGGAAGCTGTTCCGCCTCAATGGCAAGTTCAATTATTCACAGCTTCATGAGCAGGCAAAAATCATCGTCAGCGATAGAGCGGACTGCTGTGAAATCGCAATCATCTTCCAGCCTTCACAAGCTCTAAGGTATCCGGACGATTATCCTCCGCTTTACGGTAAGCAATACATATATGGCATGGCGGTCATGCTGTCAGGCATGGCCGTTTTTTTCTTTATGCTGCCGTTTCCTTCTTTTTTCGCGCAGCCACAGCCACAGCGTGGTCACCAGCACGGCGGTGAGCACCCCTGCACTGTCGATGCAAACATCCTCCCACGAAGCTGTTCGGGTGCCTCCCAGCATCTGATGCAGTTCGTCGGTGCAGGCGTACAGGGTGCCCGTGACCCAAGCCCACAGCATGGGCCGGCGCAGGCACAGGGCATGAAACAGCAGCCGGAGCGACTCGCCCAGCACGGCAAATTCCGTAAAGTGCGCAGCCTTGCGCATAAAAAACTGGAATTGATCGATAATGGCCGCCTTTTCCTCGTAAGTCCTCCCGTCGAAGTCCGGAACCAGCAGATGAAGCAGAAAGTCAACGATGCCTCCGCTGGTCTCCATGGATGTTTCCCCATCCTGGGCGGAGAACCAGAAAATCATCGCCGCAACCGCAATCACCTGCAGCCACAAAAGGGCAACCAGCCATTTCTTTTTCAACCGATCATTCCTCCATCCGATCCCGGTTATGATCCCCCGGTCTGAAAAAATTTATGTTCGATAGCCAGCGCCGCGATTCCTGCCGTATAATAGAATTATTTCTATTATGTGCCGCTTACGCCTTGCAGCCACGGCTCCATCATTTCCCGCATCCAGGCGTACACATCCATTTCATATACCTCACGCAGTCGCTCCCGGGTCAGCGTCCGGTCCATATCACCCTGAGATACGCATTTTCCCCGGTGCATAAGCAGCACGCCGGTACCGTAGCGCCGGGCCAAGCTCAAATCATGCACCACGGAAATGACGGCGCGGTTTTCCCGCTGCCGCCAGGCGGAAATCAGATCGAAAATATGCTGCTGGTATTTCAGATCCAGGTGGTTGGCCGGTTCGTCCAGCACCAGGACGCGGGGGTCCTGGGCGAACACCTGGGCAAGGAACACCCGCTGCAGTTCGCCGCCGGACAGGGTGAGAGTGTTGGCGCGGCGCAGGTGGGAAAGACCTGTCAGCTCCAGCGCCCTTTCAACAGCGTCTTTTCCTTCTCCATCCCGGTGGGAAAGGAAGCCCTTTTCGTGGGCGTACCGGCCCAAGCCCACAATTTCCTCCACCGTGTAGGCGTATTCCACGCGGTTGCGCTGGCTGAGCACCCCGATTTCCCGGGCCAGAGCAGCGGGCCGGAAGGAGCGGATGTCTTTTTCCCCCAGCAGGAACCGTCCGGCATAGGGCAGGGTCTGGGCTAAAGCATTGACCAGCGTGCTTTTGCCCGCGCCGTTGGGCCCGGCCAGCATGAGCCAATCTCCGGCGTGCAGCTGAAAGGAAACGTCCTCCACGGCGGTGAAAGCGCCGAAGCGCACGGTAATATGCTCCGCGTTCAGCATGTGTTTCCCCTGCCTTTCCGGGTGCTGCGGAAAATGATCACGAAGGCCACGGCCCCCACCAGACTGGTGACCACGCCGATGGACAGCTCGATGGGCCGCAGCACCGTGCGCGCCGCTAAATCGGACAGCAGCAGGAAAATAGCCCCCGCGAACAGGGAAGCGGGCAGCAGCCGCTTGTGGTTGGGGCCCGCCAGCATGCGCGCCATGTGGGGCGTCACCAGTCCCACAAAACTGATGGTGCCGCCAATGGACACGCATACCCCGATGAGCACCGAAACGGTGATCAGCAGGGTAAGCTTCACCCGTTTCACGTTCACGCCCACGTGGCGGGCGTTGTCCTCGCCCACGGCAAAGGCGTTCAGTTCCCGGGTGTGGGAAAGCAGCACGCCGCCGCAGAGCAGCAGCGCGCACAGCAAAATCAGCGCGTAGACGTAATTGCTGCCGGACAGGGAACCCATGGTCCAGAAGGTGATGGACTTGATCTTATCACCGGAAAAAGAAATGACCAGGCTCATAAGCGCCGAAGCGAACATGGAAAAAATCACGCCGATCAGGATGATGGAATGGGTGGAAAAGGACCGATCCAGGGCGTAGGCCAGGGTCAGGATCATCATGAGCGATCCAAAAGCGAACACCATCGCCATGCCCATGGTACCCGCGTAAGGCAGGCCGGGAATGGACACGCCGAAAGCCAGGGCGATCACCGCGCCTAAAGACGCCCCCGCCGACACGCCCAAGGTGCTGCCGTCAGCCAAGGGGTTGCGCAATAAACCCTGCATCACCGCGCCGCACAGGGAAAGGGCCGCCCCCACCATGGCCACGCATAGCACCCGGGGCAGCCGCACCGACAGGATGATGGCCTTGGGCACGCCCTCCGGCACGGGCAGGCCGAAAATGCTGTTCCAGATGGCCGTCAGGGTGCCGTCCACGGGCAGAGACACGCTGCCCACGCACACGCACAGCAGCAGCGCCCCCAAAAGGGTCAGGGAAAACAGCAGGTATTCCCAGAAAGAAAATCGATCCCGTTTCATAGATGTTTGATCAAATAGGCACTGTGAAAATCCATGCCGTTCTGTTCCGCGTACTTTTCTTATGATAGAGGGAAGGGCCGCTGCCAGCCCTTTCCAACGTCGTTCAAGCCGTCAGGCGGCTGGCTCCTGAGCGTCGCCGCTGACGAAGGTATACAGGGTTTCAGCCGCGTCGGTAAGCCTCGGGCCGGGGCGGGAAATTTCGTTGCTGTCGGCGTTCAGGATATCGTCGTTCTGCACGGCCTTCAAAGCGTCCCAGCCGGGACGGCCCTTAATTTCCTCGACGGGAGTGGGGCCTTCTCCGTAGTACATGGTGATGGTCACAATGTAATCAGGGTCGCGCTCCAGCACCTGTTCCTCGGAAATGGCGGCCCAGCCGTCCACATCCGCAAAGGCGTTGGTGAGGCCGCACAGGGTGGCCAGTTCGTCCATGAAGGTGCCCTTGCCGGCGGTCCACAGGCCCCACTGGAGGGGAGACACTTCAAAATACACGGTTTTGCCAGTATTTTCGGCCTTTTCAGCGATACCCGCGAAAGCGGCCTGCATATCGGCCGCCAGGGCTTCCGCTTCCGCGTCCTTGCCCATGAGCGCGCCGATCATGCGGATGGCGTAGTACACGCCCTCGATGTCCTGGGCGTCGCTGACGACCACCTTCACGCCCGCGTTTTCCAGGGCCTCCACCTGTTCCACGGTCTGGGCCATGGTCGCCATCAGCACCACCTGGGGTTCCAGGGCGATGATCTGCTCGATGTTGGTTTCATAGCCGCTCTGCACGGAGGGCTTGTCCAGCACGGAAGCGGGATAGTCGCAGTATTCGCCGCGCCCCACCAGAGCGTCTTCGCAGCCCAAGGCGCACAGGATCTCGCAGTCCGCGGCGGTGAGGGCCACAATGCGGGCGGCAGGTTCGGTCAGGGTGATTTCCCGGCCGGTCATGTCGGTCACGGTGACGCCAGCGGCGTCCGCCATCGCGGGGCAAAGCGCCAGCGTCATGAGTGCGGCCAGCAGCAGGGCAACAAGTTTTTGGGTCATGATGCATCCTCCCGAAAGTGATGATCAAATGAACCAGCGAGGGCGCAGAATAAAATGCGTCCCTCCCCGGAGGAACACCAAAAGACCGTGCGTTTGTACGCATGGATCAATAGCGTTTCCCATCCCCAGGGGTGCTTTCAGCGTAAACAGGTCTCCCGGCTTGGCCTCATCCTACTTGCGCACCTTCCCACAGGCCGGGGAACAAAGCGAAATCTGCCTTGCTCCGCCCGCGCCCGCAGTGGCATCCTCGCGCGTTCGTCCGCTTCACGGTTACTGGGATAGCCCGGAAATTGCATCCGCGTTCCCATGACGGCAGGAAAAAACGCCGGCAGCAGCGTTTGTCCCATGCCGCCGCGCATTGCTGCGCAGATACGCCGGCTATTCATTTGTCAGTTTCGATTATACCCGTTTTCATGCCCCGCGTCAATTCAGGCTTGACGGAAAGCGCCTCTTTACAAAAAATGCGTTTCTGATTATAATGTATGAATCCGCAACGATGGAAGGAGGCTTTCCCATGCCGGTGAAACCTTATGTACCCGCCGAGATCGAACCCAAATGGCAGAAATTCTGGGACGACCGTCAGGCGTTCGCCGCAAGCAAAGACCATACCAAGCCGAAATTTTACGGCCTGATCGAATTTCCTTATCCCTCCGGCCACGGCCTGCACGTGGGCCATCCCCGGTCCAACACGGCCATGGACATTATTTCTCGTATGCGCCGGATGCAGGGCTATAACGTGCTGTTCCCCATCGGGTGGGACGCTTTCGGCCTGCCCACGGAAAATTACGCCATCAAAAATAACATTCATCCCGCCATCGTGACCAAGGAAAACGTGGATCACTTCCGGGAGCAGCTCAAGAAAATCGGCTTTTCCTTCGATTACAGCCGGGAAGTGGACACCACCGACCCCAACTATTACAAGTGGACCCAGTGGATTTTCCTGAAGCTCTTTGACCATGGCATGGTGTTCCGGGATAAGACCCTGGTGAACTACTGCCCCTCCTGCAAGGTGGTGCTTTCCAACGAGGACAGCCAGGGCGGCAAGTGCGACATCTGCCACGGCGACGTGATCCAGCTGCCCAAGGACGTATGGTATCTGCGCATCACCGCCTACGCGGACAAGCTGCTGGAAGGTTTGGAAACGGTGGATTACCCCGAAAACATCAAGCAGCAGCAGATCAACTGGATCGGCAAGTCCACCGGCGCGTTCGTCAAGTTCCCCCTGGAAGGCACGGGCGAAACGGTGGAAATCTACACCACCCGGCCCGACACGCTCTTCGGCGTCACTTTCATGGTCATGGCCCCGGAGCATCCCCTTATCGACAAGTACGCCGGGCAGATCAAAAATATGGAAGCCATTCAGGCGTACCGGGATGAGTGCGCCAAGAAGACCGAGTTCGAGCGCACCCAGCTCACCAAAGAAAAGACCGGCCTGAAAATCGAGGGCCTGTCCGCCGTGAACCCCTTGACCGGCAAAGTGGTGCCCATCTTTATTTCCGATTACGTCATGATGGGCTACGGCACCGGGGCCATCATGGCCGTGCCCGCCCACGACCAGCGCGACTGGGAGTTCGCCCATAAGTTCGGTATCGACATCATTGAGGTCATCAAGGGCGGCGATATCGAAAAGGAAGCCTACACCGGCGACGGCGAAATGATCAATTCCGATTTCCTGAACGGCTACACCAACAAGAAGGACTCCATCGCCCGCGTTTTGGAAGAAATCGAAAAGAAGGGCATCGGCAGGGCCGGCGTCCAATACAAGATGAAGGACTGGGCCTTCAACCGCCAGCGCTACTGGGGCGAGCCTATTCCCCTGATCCACTGTCCCAAGTGCGGCGTGGTGGCCGTACCCTATGAAGAGCTGCCCCTGCGCCTGCCGGAAATCGACGATTTCCAGCCCGGCACCGACGGCAAATCTCCCCTGGCCCGCATCGACAGCTTCGTGAACTGCACCTGCCCCAAGTGCGGCGGGGCGGCTCAGCGGGAAACCGACACCATGCCCCAGTGGGCCGGTTCCAGCTGGTATTTCCTCCGCTACTGCGACCCCCACAACGACCAGGCTTTCGCCAGCCAGGAAGAGCTGAAATACTGGCTCCCCGTGGACTGGTACAACGGCGGCATGGAGCACGTCACCCGTCATCTGCTCTACTCCCGCTTCTGGCACCGCTTCCTCTACGACATCGGCGAAGTGCCCACCCCCGAACCCTACGCCAAGCGCACCGCCCAGGGCATGATTTTGGGCAGCGACGGCGAAAAGATGAGCAAGAGCCGGGGCAACGTGGTGAACCCCGACGAAATCATCGCCGAGATCGGCGCGGACGCTTTCCGCATGTACGAAATGTTCATGGGCGCCTTCGATCAGGCCATTCCCTGGAGCACCAACGGCGCCCGGGGCTGCCGCAAGTTCCTGGACCGCGTATGGCGCTTGCAGGATATGATCGCTCCCAACCCCTGTCCCGACGCTTTCAGCGAGGACATGAAGGTATCCATGCACCAGACCATCAAGAAGGTGACGGAAGACTTTGAAAAGATGAAGTTCAACACCGCTATCGCCCAAATGATGACCCTGGTGAATGAAATCTACCAGAAGGGCAGCATCACCCCCGGCGAATACAAGGCGCTGCTGCTGCTGCTCTCCCCCGTCTCCCCCCACATCTGCGAGGAAATCTGGCAGGAGCAGGGCTACGGCGAACCCATCTACACCCAGCCCTGGCCCCAGTTCGATGAAAAATATCTGGTGCGGGACGAGGTGGAAATCGCCGTGCAGCTCAACGGCAAAGTCAAGGGCAAGCTCATGGTGCCCATCACCTTGACCCGCGAAACCGCCCAGGAAGAACTGCCCAAGCTGGACGCCGTGAAGGCCCTCATCGGGGACAAGCAGATCCTCAAGTGCATCTATGTGCCGGGACGGCTGCTGAATTTGGTGGTCAAGTAATTCCCAAAAAACATTCGGGACAGGCATTCGTGCCTGTCTCTTTTTGTTAGTGCGTCTGGAAGCGCACATTTCTCATGGGTAATCAATCCGGCAGGTAAATAAAATTTCGGCACAAACATGCAGATACTGCCCATCCAATTTACGACCCAAGGTTACGGCTGCCTTTAGGACTTCACTGCGTTTTGCCAGCTTATCCACCTGGCTCGCCTGATTGGCCGCTGCTTGTCAGCCTGGCGGCTTCCCGTTCGTTGGGCCACGATTTCGCTATCCCTTCTTCTCGCCTGCGCCTCACGACACAAACCTTGGGAGTCGCTCTTGGGTTCGTCGGCAACTACGCCCCGGGGGACTTTCACCCCAGTTTCGGTACATGCCCGTCATACAAAACGGACGGAGAGCATATGCTCCCCGTCCGGACAGGTTTTCGCTGTTATTCCGCTTACAGCAGGATGACGCCCGCTTCCTCGCAGGCTTGACGAGTATCGGCGTCCCAGTAGGAGGACTGCACCTCGCCGATGTGGGCCTTGCCCAGCAGCAGCATGCACATGCGGCTCTGGCCGATGCCGCCGCCGATGGTGAAGGGCAGTTCGCCCTTGAGCAGCGCCTGGTGGAAGGGCAGCTTGCGCCGTTCTTCCTTATGAGCCAGGATCAGCTGGCGTTCCAGGGACGCGGGGGACACGCGGATGCCCATGGAGGAAATCTCCAGGGCGCAGTTCAGCAGGTCGTCCCAGAACATGATATCACAGTTCAGGTCCCAGTCGTCGTAGTCCGGGGCGCGGCCGTCGTGGGGATTTCCAGACTTAAGTTTCCCGCCGATCTGCAAAATGCAGGCCGTTTTGTGTTCCTTGAGAAACAGGTTCTCCCGTTCCTTCGGCGTCTTGTCGGGGTACATGTCCTCCAATTCCTGGGAAGTAATGAAGGTCACGTCCCGGCACAAAATGGTTTTCACCTGGGGGTATTCCCATTTGATCCGGTCCAGGGTGATGCAGATGGCGGTGACGATGCGGGTGACGGTGTCCTTTAAGGTTTCCATGGTGCGGTCCGATTCCCTGATCACCTTTTCCCAGTCCCACTGGTCCACATACACGGAATGCAGGTTGTCCAGCGTTTCATCCCGCCGGATGGCGTTCATGTCGGTATACAGCCCTTCGCCCACGGGGAAATGATACCGCTGCAGGGCGTAGCGCTTCCACTTCGCCAGGGAATGCACCACCTGCGCTTCCTCCCCGGTTTCCAACATATCAAAGGATACCGGCCTTTCCACGCCGTTCAGATCGTCGTTCAGGCCCGATTTTCCATCCACGAACAGCGGCGCGGATACCCGCTTTAAATTCAGCGCGTGGCTTAAATTGCTTTCAAAGGTTTTCTTGATCAGCGCGATGGCTTCCTGCGTATCATATAAAGAAAGCGTTGACCGGTATCCCGCCGGGATCGTTACATGACTCATTCTTTTCCCTCCCATGCCGATTTTTCCATTGCAAAAGAATAGCAAGAACAGCCCCCTTTGTCAATCAATCCATTGTTTTTATTTTGTGCACGGAATGGTCAAGTTTTGTCAAAAGATGCGAATTGTAAAACCTTTGGAAATAATTGCGAATGTTTTTCAGATATGTTACAATTATGGAACAGAGAAAGATGAGAAAGGAGCTGAACGCCCATGAAACGGCAGGCGCTGTGTCTGATGGCGGCGGCGGTATTGCTGGCGGGGCTGATGATCCCGGCGGCGGCAGAATCGGTGCTGGACGTCTATGCCACGGGGAACTTTGGCAAAAAGGTGAATTATGCCGTATATACCGGCCCGGGGTTTGAATATGTGCGGGCCAACAGCGGAAAAGCATCCTATGGCGGCGGTTCGTGCCGCATTTACGGGGTTACGGGTGACTGGATCATGATCGGGTACGGGCTGAGCAGCGGCGATTACCGCATCGGCTATATCTACCGGTCTGCCCTGGATACGCTTTCCAATGTAAACGGAACGGTCAATTACAGCCTGACCTTCCAGCCGTATACGGCCTATGCCGACGATTACTGCCGCGTGACGGACGACCCGGTGATGAACAACAAAATGATGTACACCGTCCCGGAAGGAACGGAGGTGACGGTGCTTGCCACCATGGGCTCCTCCTGGACCTACGTGGAGGTACAGACGCTTTCCGGGCCCATGCGGGGTTTTGTATGGTCCAAACATCTGTATGGCGGGAACGCCCCCGCGCCGGTGTACACGCCTGAACCCACACCCCCGCAAAACGCCTGTGTGAGTGTCGCGCCGGTGTACAACAATGTTTATGTGACGGCTGTCCCGCAGGTTACGGCCACGCCCCAGCCCTATATCGTGAACACCTTTTATGAAACAGCCGCGCCTGCTTTCGGCGCCGTCACGCCCAATACCTATTACCACGCATCGATTCAAAGCGAATGGCTGCCTGCGGCTCAGGAAATCAATCTGGACGGCAGCTGGCCCGTATATTCCGGCCCCGGCACGTATTACTACCGGGCCAATAACAGCCGGGCCACCTTTGGCGGCGGCCTGTGCCGGATGTACGGCGTCGACGGAGATTGGTTGATGATCGGCTATGCCCTGTCCAACGGCAATTACCGCATCGGGTATATCAGCCTGGACGCCCTGCCTCAAGCGGGGCTTCGGGTGCCGTATCTGGACCTGCAAAGCGGTACCCGCCGCCTGGCTTCCGCTGTCCATCTCACCGACGATCCCGTGTTCTACCGCCCCACCGTGGCGGTCCTGCCGGCAGGAACCCATGTATTGTTCCTGGGGTCTATTTGGGAAAACAATGAAACATGGGCTTATGTGGAAGTGCTGGCAGACGGAGCCGTCATGCGCGGCTTCGTGCCCGCGTCCAGTATGGAATAAATAGAAAAAAGAATATGGAGGTCCCAGCGTTTCCGTCCAGGGCAATCGTTTGTTGTAAATTAATCAAAAGATTATTGCAATTTTTTGCCAAAAGGAATTTAAGAGGTGAACGTCAAAGTCATAAGGCGGAAGCAATTACTTGCACGAAAGCGGAAATGCAAATGCTCAAAGCCGATACTTCCGTAAAGGATTCTCTTGCCGGTAAACGTCAGCGCTGCGCCTGGTCTTTCCCTTACGCCTTGACTGTTGTGAAAAATAGCAGCTTTGGGCAGTGGTATACCACCGCCCAAAGCTGCCTGAAAACGGGTATGAGCGTCAAGCATCGGCAACAAGAAATCCAACGCTCTTCCTGATATAAAAAGATAAGGTTTCCGGCTGCTTTCACTCCAAATCAGGAGCTGAGCAATCACGGGGAATGAACGGCTTCGGGCATATCCATCGCTTTTCCGGCAGAGGATCCGCCCTGCGCCTCATCACATGGCGTCTCTTCCCTGTTTGCTTCCGATTCCCTTTTTGCCGGGCCGTTATACTGCAGGCAGAGCATGGTCAAATCGTCAAACTGCGGGGCTTTCCCCACGAATTCGTCCACGCCTGCTTTGACCGCCTGCAGCACTTCCTCGGGCGTGCCGTTTTCGCCCTTGCGCAGGGCGTCGATCATACGGTCGGTACCAAATAGCTCTTCGCTGCTGTTGTTCGCTTCCGCAACGCCGTCGGTATAAACAAATATTTTCGCGCCCGGTTCAAGGTCGATCGTGTATTCCCTGTACCGCACGCCTTCCATGGCGCCAACGGCGACGCCGTGCCTGTCCTTGAACAGTTCAAAGCTTTCACCGGCTTTTTTCAGGGCGGGGTACTCATGCCCCGCGCTGGTGGCGGTCAGCTTCCCGGTGGAAATCTCCAGCACGGCCAGCCACACGGTCACGAACATTTCTTCCGGATTTCGGGAACAAATCTGGTTGTTCACCAGGGTGAGCACCTTCCCGGGGCTGGTTTCCTGCATGGCAGCGTGATAGATCAGGGTCGAAGCCACCATCATAAACAGGGCCGCCGGGATGCCCTTGCCGGATACGTCGCCGATCACCAGGCACAGATGATCGTCATCGATCAGGAAGAAATCGTACAAATCGCCGCCCACCTCTTTGGCGGGAGTCATGGAAGCGTAGAGATCAAATTCCTTTCTGTCCGGGAAGGGCGGGAACACCTTGGGAAGAGAATTGGCTTGTATGCGGGTCGCCAGAGACAATTCCGCCGTGATCCGTTCATTTTTCAGCGCCAGCTTCTGCCGTTCCTTGGCAGCCTGGGCGAAATGGATGCCCATAGCGGCGATATACAGCACCATCGCGGCCGCAGGGATCCACAGGGGATGCGTGATCATCCCAAAGCGATAAAACAGGAACGTGGTTCCCGTGCTGGCCAGGATCAGTCCAGCGCATACCGCGCTGCCCCATATCACCTTCAGCCGCAGAAACAGCGTCATCGCTACGGCGCACAGCACGAACGTTACGATCAGTTGGAGCCGATCCGATACTTCATTTTTGAAATTGCCTTCCAGCAGGTTCTGGATCACGTTGGCATGGACTTCTATGCCATACATTTGCTCCCCCTTGTCGATGGGGGTGAAGTAGGCGTCCTGGAGCGCCGCGGCATAGGGTCCGATGAGCACGATCTTATCCGCCCAATATCCAGAGGGCACGTCGCCTTCCATGACCCAGGCAAGGGATACGCCATCGTAATAATCGCCGGGCCTGCCGGTAAAGGAAACATAAAAAAGCCCTTTTCCGCTGACGGCGGGCTCGTGCAGGGCCTCTCCCTGCCGTTCTAAAAACAGGCGGGCCGCCTCGTGCGCCAGAGAATACGTCTTTCCCTCCTCTGGCTCCACATACAGGATCCCGTGGCGCAATATGCTGTCCGTATCGGTCATGGCGTTGATGTGGCCCTGCACCGTCACGTCCCGCAGCGCGTCATAGGGCTGCTCAAACCCCACCACGGCGGCGTTATCCAGAGTGGTCGCGTGGCCGTTTTCCCAGGTGACGGCGGTGCCAAACTGGGCCATACAGGCGGTGACCACATTGCCCAGCTCCGCGGCGGCTTTCGCCAGCCGGTCGTCGGCGTCCTGGGTGGAACGGCCGGCGTACAGCACGTCAATCGCGGTCACGGCGGGCTTGTTTTCCGGGTCTGCGGCCAGGGCTTCCAAAACGGAAGCCATGATATTCCTGTCCCAGGTATTGTAAGGGCCTAAGATGTCCAGCGCTTCATCATCGATGCCGATGATCACGATATCGCCGCTGGTCACTCCGGGATGCTGATACAGCCAGTCCTGGGTCCATTTGTCCACGCGGTACAGCGCTCCCCAGCCGATGATAGCCGTCACAAGCAGCGCGGCGGCCAGAGCGATCAGATAGGGTTTGGCCTTCTTTATCATCCTCATGCTTCCTCAATTTCTTGTCCGGATACGTCCAGTGCCTGGCAAGCGGCGGCGGGCCTCACTCCGTGGTCGGCGCGGCAACCGGGCTGCCCACCGACTGATTTCCTTCATTTCCGCTGTTTCCCTGTCCTTGGGCTTGTTCTATCCGCACCAGCAGCTGGGGATCCTGCTGAATCTGGCCATCCACAAATCCTTCCGTATCTGCTTGTTCCGTTTCTCTGATCTCGGGCAGAAAATCTACCAGCCCATCGTCGTCCAAATCCGTAAAGACCGCCGTATGCCCGGCAGAAAGCTCGGCAGATTGCTCGTTGCCGTTTTCATCAGTATAACTTAACCGGGTCACGCCCTCCAGCACAGTGATCTTGCAGATGCGCACCCCATCTATCTCCGTTACGGTCACTGCAATCACGGTTCCCCGGATGCCCACGGTCATGGTGGAGGTCTGCACGTCTAAGGATTCGTTTTCGTCTAACTTTTCCTGCACGTCCAGCAGGAGAGTGCCCTCCTTGATTGTCAGTTGCAGATGGCTGCCCTGTTTGACGAACTCCACTACGCTCAGCTGGTCCATGGTGACGATCTTCGTGGCGTCTAAGCTGATGGACGCTACGCTGTTTTCGCCTGTGCGCATGGATTCGCCGCTCTTGAAGCGGGCATTCTCCATCACGAAGCGGGATTTCCCGCTGGCGTCCAGGATTTCCACTTCGCCCTCATAATGGAGCAGGCGCATGGTCTGTGCCGTGAAATCCTCGGCCAATACCCCGTTTAAGGGAGCCAGAGCAAGGATGAATGTGATAAACAGAACAACCAGTTTTTTTCCAAGAGACATCTCCATTTTTCTCCTCTCTGTCCGGTGAGGGATCGTGCCCATGCTGTCCGCTGGGAAACATGGGTAACGTCTGTTTCATATCGGTTGAAATCCGTTTTTCTTCCCTGGGTCCGGCTCCTTCCGCGCCGTCCCGAATCTTCCTTCTTTTTCCTTCATATTATACTTTATTCTGTTCTTGTTGTCAAACGCTGGCCGGCGGCCGCGGAAACAAAAAGCGTTTCAAGGACTTGGACAGCGCTGCTGATCCCAGTCCTTCCGCAGGAGGCGGTCAGGGCTATGTCATCGGTGCGCAGGTTTTCAAACTTTTGATAATCAAAATTGCATCTCAATATTCTCAAAAATTGCTCATTTGGCTAGGAGATTTCTCTTGTCAGTCAGAAGTGTGCAGAGCCAGGATTGATACGTTTTTTTGCCAGATTATACATGAATCCTCTTTCTTTCCCTCGATACAGAGAGAAAAGACAACAGCGTGCACTGTATGAAAACACTTGATTTTTGCGCATCACATCAGGAAATAGATGCATTTTGAATCGCAATAGCTGATTATGAACAGCGCAACGATTGAGAAATAAATACCTGATTTTCCATTGCTGTACGGCGCTGTTTTAACCATAATAGACACATCTGGCGCACAAGCGCAAGGATCGAGAAGGAAACCGACCACAATTTGTAAGGAGGAAGAAGAATGAAGAAGTTCCTGGCAGCCCTGTTGGCAATGATCCTGGTGCTCTCCATGCTCCCCGCCGCCTTCGCGGACGAGCCCATCACCCTGACCGTGTTCCGCGGCGACCCCGGCGACCAGCCCACTGCGGACAACAAGATTTACAAGCTGATCGAAGAAAAATTCGGCGTGAAATTCGAGTTTGAATTCCTGGCCGGCAACCTGGATGAAACCCTGGGCCTGAAGATTTTCGGCCAGGATTATCCGGACCTGTTCGACGGCGGCAACAGCGCTGACCTGATCATCGACGGCGGCGCCCTGATCAACCTGCTGGACTATGTGAGCCCCGAAAAGACCCCCCGCCTCTGGGCCCACATCGAGCCCCAGAAGGCCCGCCTGATCGAAAAGGATGAAGACGGCAACGACGTGCTGTACATCATCCCCAACTACGGCCTGGCTGACGGCGACCAGATCGCCCTGAGCGTGGGCGGCCCCGCTTTCTTCATCCAGAAGCAGGTGCTGGCCTGGGCCGGCTATCCCCAGATCAAGACCCTGAACGAATACTTCGACGTGATCGAAAAGTTCCTGGCTGCCAACCCCACCAACGCGGACGGCACTCCCTACATCGGCTTTGACATCCTGTGCGAAGACTGGCGTCACTTCTGCCTGATCAACCCCGTACAGCACCTGATGGGCCGCCCCAACGACGGTGAAGTGTACATCTGCGTCACCGATCAGAACTACGAAGTGACCGGCAACGATCCTGCCGTGGCCTTCAAGACCGAAACCTTCATCGACAAGCCCTACGCCAAGGCTTACTATCAGAAGCTGAATGAAGAATTCCACAAGGGCCTCATCAGCCGCGATACCTTCCCCATGACCTATGACCAGTACATCGCTCAGCTGTCTCAGGGCATCGTCCTTGGTATGTTCGACCAGGCCTGGGACTTCGGCACCGCCACCTCCGCCCTGATCGACGCCAAGATGTTTGAAAACACCTATGTGGCCCTGGGCCTGGTGTACGATCCCGAAGATGTGAACGGCGTTGAAATCGAAGAACATTACCTGAACGGCTCTCTGCCCAATGTGCGCCGCGGCTTCGGCATCTCCGTGAACTGCCAGTGCCCGGAACGCATCGTGGCCATGTGGGAAGAAATGCTGTCTGACGAATGGCAGCTGATCTTCAACTGGGGCATCGAAGGCGAAGATTACTACATCGAAAACGGCCGCCTGCTCATGACCCAGGAACAGTACGACAACACCCAGAACGCCACTTGGAAGCTGGCCAACAAGGCCGAAGCTTTCTTCCAGAGCAGCCCCAAGAAGCAGGGTTGGATCCTGAACGACATCCAGGTGGGCGACAAGGTCGTTCTGGCCGGCAACTGCTGGGAGCCCGGCAACCAGAATGAAATCGTGTTCGGCATGATGAATGACTATGATAAGGAATTCCTGAGCGCTTACGGCTATTCCAAGTTCGCTGATTTCGTGAACCCGCCCATCGAGCTGGCTCCCTACGGCGAAGCTTGGCAGATCAACTACGATCCCGTTGACACCGAGCATACCGACTTCCTGAAGATCCAGGATCAGCGGCTGCCTGAACTGATCATGTGCGCGCCCGAAGAATTCGACGCCAAGTGGGATGCCTTCGTTGCGGAAATCACCCCCAGCGCCACCGCTTTCGGCGAATTCATGCAGGGAGCCGTGCTGGAAGAAGTTGCCAAGGTGCTCGGCGACTGATCTCCTGATTGACAGCCAGGGGGAGAGATCCGTTCTCTCCCCTTGGTTTTTTCGGAAAGGAGTTATTTATCATGACTGATATCCCGCGGAACGCCCAACAAAAATTGATACCGGAGCATAAGCACGGCTTTTTCCGTACATTGGGCAAGCAATGGCAGTTGGCGCTGATGTCGGTGCCCATGCTGCTGTATGTGCTTTTGTTCAATTACGCGCCCATGTGGGGCTGGGTCAACGCCTTC
This sequence comes from Clostridia bacterium, assembly GCA_017530275.1. The sequence continues at coordinate 50,234 of JAFXMP010000365.1, forward strand.
CTGGATTACACCAACAAAAAGAACATCGCCAAGGGCATCACGCCGTATATCGGCTGGGCCAATTTCGAGTGGCTGTTCAGCCGCGCCGATTTCTTCCAGAGCATCCGCAATACCCTGGCCATGAGCGTCATCAACCTGGTGTTCGGCACAGTGTCGGCCATTCTGCTGGCCGTGCTGCTGAACGAAGTGCGCAATACGAAGTTCAAGCGCACCGTGCAGACCGTTACCTATCTGCCCCACTTCCTGTCCATGGTTATCGTGGTCAGCATGGCGCAGAACATCTTTGTCAGCAACGGCCCCGTAAATCAACTGCTGCTCAGCCTGGGCCTGATCAAGGAGCCCGTGTTCTGGCTGGGCGAGGGAAAATACTTCTGGTGGCTTGTGGGCGTTATCAACGTGTGGAAAGAAGTGGGCTGGGGCACCATCATCTACATTTCCGCCATGACGGCCATCGACCCCTGCCTGTATGAAGCCGCCTCTATCGACGGCGCGGGACGCCTTCAGCGCATCCTGCATGTTACCCTCCCCGGGATCAAAGCGACCTTTGTGATCCTGCTGATCATGAATATCGGCCACCTGCTGGAAGCCGGATTTGAGATCCAGTACCTGCTGGGCAGCGGCCTGACGCGGGATTACTCCACCACCATCGATATTTTCGTGCTGGAGTACGGCACAGAGAAGCTTAATATCGGCGTGGCTACCGCCGCCGGTATGTTCAAGAGCGTCGTGGCGATCATTCTCCTGGTCGGGGCCAATTTCGTGGCCAAGCGGCTGGGCGAAGATACGCTGATCTAAGGAGGGATTACAGTGTCTGTTTCAACGCTCCATATAAAACCCAAAAAAAGAAAGCGTCAGGATATTGTGTTCCCCATCGTCAACGTCATCCTGCTGACGCTGCTGATGTTCGTTACACTGTATCCTGTTATCAATACAGTGGCCTATTCCTTCAATGAAGGCACCGACGCCGTCCGCGGCGGCATCGGCCTGTGGCCCCGGGTGTTCAGCTTAAAGAGCTATGAAGCCATCATGGCCGATAACTCCGTGTATCAGGCGGCCTGGATCTCCGCGTCCAAAACGGTCATTATCACGCTGCTCAACCTGTTCTGGACAGGGATGCTGTCCTTTGCCCTGTCTCGAAAGGAATACGTGCTGCGCAAGTTCATCACCATCGTCATGGTGCTGACCATGTACGTCAACGCCGGCTTGATCCCCAATTACCTGTTGATTTCCAAGACCCTGGGCTTGGCCAAGAGCTATTGGGTGTACATCATTCCCACCATGTTCTCCTGCTTCAACATGATCGTGATCCGCACTTATATCGCGGGCCTTCCGGACGCCCTGGTGGAATCCGCCCGGATCGACGGGGCAGGAGATATCCGGGTGTATTGGCAGATCATCTTCCCCCTGTGCACGCCGGTGCTGGCCACCGTGGCTCTGTTCGTGGCCGTGGGCAGCTGGAACAGCTGGTTTGACACCCACCTGTACTGCGCGGGGCAGAAGTATCTGCATTCTTTGCAGTACCTGCTGAAAATGAAGCTTGCCACCACTCAGGCCAGCGCCAACGCGGCCAAGACCACCACCGACGCCCTGAAATCCAACACCCTGACCACGCCGGTCACCATCCGCTGCGCCATCACGGTAATTTCCACCGTTCCCATTCTGGTGGTGTATCCCTTCCTGCAAAAGTATTTCGTCACCGGCATGGCCCTGGGCAGCGTGAAAGGATAAGCGGGGGAGTATACTGCACTGATCGCAATTGGTTCTCCAAAGCGAATAAAAGAGGAGGAGGAAACTTTGGCCGAGCATATTGTCCAGTCGAGCGGGGGACAATCCCGTTTCCCTGATGGCTTTCGCATCCTGCAGGGCAAGCAGGAATACGTCACCTATCTGGAGCATTCCTCCATCCGCATTTGGCCCTCCGACGTGGCGGCGCATTACGATCTCCACAGTCATTCTGCGGTGGAGGTCATCATGCCCAGCCGGGGCGTAACGATCTATCATGTGCAGGACGACGTGTACCGGGTGCAGCCAGGTGAGATCCTGATCGTGCCTTCGGACGTCCAGCATGCCCTGACCGAACCGCCTGAAACGCAGCGCTATCTGCTGCTGTTCGAGCCCAATCCCTTCTCCGGCCTGCGGGATATGGCGGAACTGACGCCCATGATGCAGCGGCCTATTTATCTGCACGATGGATCGGAGACCCACAGCCAGGCCAGGGAACTGCTGAACCGGACGGTGGAATGCTATTTCGCCCGGGAACCTATGTGGAACACCCAGTGCTATTCCTATCTGCTTCAGCTGTACGCCCTGTTGGGGCGCCGCTATCTGCGAGCCTCCGCCCAGCCCCGGGAAACCCTGCGCCGGAATATCGATCCCGCCATCATGAACAGCGTGCTCACCTACATCAACGAGCACTACATGGACGATATTTCCCTGGAAAACGCGGCGCTGTTCGCCGGGTTCTCCAAGTACTATTTTTCCCGCATGTTCAAGCAGTTTTCCGGCCTGCCCTTCTCAGAGTACCTCACCCGCAAGCGCCTGAACGTGGCTTCGGACCTGCTGGTGCGCACCAATCAGCCCATCCGGGAAATCGCCGTTTCTTCCGGTTTTGGCAGTACCGCCACCTTTAACCGCACCTTCCGGGAGCATAAAAACTGCACCCCCTCCCAGTTCCGGGCCATCTACGGCATGGCGCTCACCCCGCCGTTGGATAAACCGCTGTTCTGACTATTATCATCGAAAATTTGGGCAGGAAGCCGCATCGCTCCCTGCCTTTTTCATGTACGCCCCGGTTATTCCGTCTGGTTCAGCCTGTCCATAATCAGATTCATGCCAATATAGGGCTCGTATTCTGTGGTGATGTCATTGCCGAAAACCAGCACTTTCCGGCTGTTTTGCATATTGCTCCATTCTGGCAGGCCGTACCCGTTGGGGTTGCCGGTTTTCATAAAATTCACCAGATACAGCTGCATGGCGGCGCTCAAACGGCGGTCGTAGTCGGTGTACAGGGAGGATTTTTCAGGGATATTCCCGTAGAAATACACTTCCTCGCCGCTGTGCCAGTCGCCCAGGCGGCCGTTTTTCCGCTTGAAATGGTACATATACACGGGAATGCCGTTGTCCACGGCCTGACGGCTCCAGCAGTGATGGCCGTAGGTGAAATAGTACACGGTGTAGATCTCGGCCCAGTTTCGCGCGGCTTCCGCGTCCGTTTTGGCGGGATACAGGGCCAGCACCTTTTCGGTCTCCTTGCCGAACAGGGCGCGCACCTTGGTTTCGTAGTTTTTCAGATCGGTTTTGTCAAGCAGCAGAAAGGGGGCGGATTCGCTGAGGTTGAAGCCCTGCAACTGGGCTTCCTCGTTAAAGTGTCCCTGGGCGTAAGCCTCGTAAGGCGTTTCGGTGAGCACGAAGCCGTCTACCGTGATATGGTGATGGTATGCCGCTTCCTCCACCAGCTTTTCAGCGGGCAGGGCACGGAGTTCCTCTATGGTTTGCGCGCCAAGCCGGTCCTTGGTTTCCTGGCCCGCTTTCAAGGCGTCTTCCAAGGTGCGGAAGGAATGGGCTGGCGAAGGGGCGGTAACGGTGGAGCTTTCGCCTACCACCCGGCGGAACAGCCCCTTGGCCAGGGGGGAAGTGCACAGCGCGCTCACGCAGGCGGACCCGGCGGATTCGCCCGCCAGCGTCACATTTTTCGGATCCCCGCCGAAAGCTGCAATGTTGTTCCGCACCCATTGCAAGGCCGCGATCTGGTCCATCAAACCGTAATTGCCTGTGGTGCCGTAGGGGGACTCCGAAGCCAGTTCACTGTCGGCGAAAAAGCCGAAAATGCCTAAGCGGTAACCCATGTTTACCACCACCACGCCCTGATGGGCCAGCCCCTCGCCACTGTAATCAGCGTACCAGGGCTGACCGGATTTCAGGGAACCGCCGTGAATGTAAACCAGCACCGGCAGGCCGGATACTTCGCCTGCAGGTTTCCAGATATTCAGGTACAGGGAATCCTCGCTCACCGGCGCACGGTAATTGTCCGCTGCGGAAACCTGATAATCGTGATACCCGATGATCCGGGACAGGGAATCATAGATGGGCAGGTTCTGGGTCTGCATGCTCATGGGGGCGAACTTGTCCGCCTGCAGTTCTCCTTCCCAGGCCAGCGGCGGGATGGGCTCCTTCCATCGCAGTTCGCCCACAGGCGGCTGGGCATAGGGAATGCCTGTGAATACCTCCACTTCGCCGTCCAGGCTGTATACTCCGGTCAAGTCGCCCTGGCCAACGTGAATGACCCCCGTTCTCCGCAGGGCCTTTCCCTCCACAGCAGGCACGGCCTGCACCGGCGGCCAGGATATGAAGGCGATCAGGGCAAAGGCTGCCCATACGCCCAGAAAAGCAAGGAAACGCAGTCCCAGCCCCGTATGCTTTAAGCTGATTCTGGCCCCGTAGCCGCCGCGCAGCATGACGTACCCACCCAACAGGAACACCGTCAGGGCCCACCCCAACAGCGTGTGCTGGTTCAATTCCAGGAACGTGAAAAAAACCAGGGCTGAAAGCGCCAGCAGCACCCACCATATGACGCGTCCCGCCGTTTTTTGGGGGGTCTCTTTCTCTTCCTTATTGTTTTCTTCATTCTCTTTTTTCCGTCTTTTTTCTGCTATCTGTTTTTTTTGTTTCTTCGGTTTAGCGGCTTCGCCGTTCTGCCCAGCGGTCTGCGTGTTTTCTTCCGCGTTTTGTCCTTCCTGCTCCACAGGCTGGTCTTTTTGCTCCGGGGCCTGTTCATTCTGTTCTATGGCTTGCTCCTTCTGCTCCACGATTTGCTCCTTTCTCCCGGCTCACGCAAGAACCAGGGCTTCATTTTCCCGGCATGCCCATGCCATGCGCCTGTCCCGGATGCGGTGGGGCTCCCCATGCATCGTTTCGCGCCCATTTGGGCCCAGCAGGAAACTGCCATCCGGGATAGCGTAAAAGGTGCGGCCCAAGCTGTCCGGCAGAGTGATTTGATCGAATAATTTTAGACCGTCCACGGTGCTGTCTCTCACCTTATTGTAATAGAAGAAACGAACATTTGTCAATGTTTTTCCGGCCAGGATGCAAGCAAAATTTGTCACGGAAATCACTACGATTTTTTTACTTGACAAGCATCGTAGACACCCGTATACTTTTCAACGTAGACAAATGTAAACTACTCCCTGACAGGAGGATAATGCTATGGCCGAAAGATGTACGGAAGCTGAATGGAAGATCATGGAGGTGCTGTGGGACCACTCGCCACGCACCATGAGCGAAATCACTAAGACTCTTGAGCCAATTACCGGCTGGACCCGCCATACGGTGATCACCCTGCTCAAGCGCATGCAGGAAAAGGGCACGGTGGCCGTAGACGAATCGGGCGAGGTAAAGCGGTATTCCCCCCTCATGACCCAGCAGGAAGCCAGCGCCCAGCAGACCAAAAAGCTGCTGGATCATGTCTTCTCCGGAAAGCCCTCCCTGCTCATCAGCCAACTGGTGGATTCCGGGGAAATTACATTGAAGGAACTGAGTGAATTAATAGACACTATGCGAAAACGTTCAGGCAAGAAGAAAAAGAAGAAGAAAAAGTAAAAAATCAGATCAAAGCAAGAGCGTAAAGAACTATATTTTGTATGTTCAAGTTGCTTTCGATACGATAGCAGCTTTTTGAAATATATGCTTTTGGGCAAAAGCTGAACAGCGTCATGCCCGTAGACGGCGTGGCCTGCGCTCAGTTGAAACCCCGCTATAATGAAGATTCCGGCAAGACCTTCGTGGCGGAGGTCAAGCCGGAACTGAGCATGATCGAATACTATACGGGGAATGGTTGATATCAAGAAATGAAAGCCCATTGTGGCTTTCTTGGAAGGGGGCCGGGCAAACCTTCTTTGGGGCCGAAGCGCCCGGAGAATCATCCAGTGGGTGATTTTCATCGGAGGCCGGGCGGCAGCCCCGGACAGCAAAGAATGGTCCCCCCGGAAAAACCCATATTACTGCATCGCTTCCTGGAACGCCTCAAAAAATTCCGGGCAGGCCCAGGTACCGCAGGCGATCAGGCGCTCGCCGTTGACGGCCATTTGCAGCACGATACCGTTGCTCAGCTGGATCAGCAGCGATTGGTTGGTTTCGCTGCCGCCCGCCCGCAGGAAGGAGGCGTTGTTCAACAGGATGCTCACCAGCCGCTGGGCGGCGGAAGCGTCGTTGACAGTGCCCACGCCGGACAATTCCAATGCCACAGCGGAATTGGCCATCAGGGTATCAGCCAGTTTTTCCTTGCCAACCAATGCGTTATCCGCGAAGGACACTCGCTGGAACACCCGCATCTGGCCGTTCACATTGGCGGCGGCCAGCGCCCCGTTCATGCCGCTGACAGCGTACACCGTTTCGCCCGCCGCCACCACGTTGGAGCAGATGCCATTCTTGTCTGCCAATGCCGGTTCGCTGGTGAAGGTGTTCACCGTGCCCAGGCTCTGGCCCAGAAGCGAGCCGGAAATGGAGGTGGGGTTGGTCAGCAGCCGGTAATAACGGCCGTTCACCCCGATCAGGGGGAAATTGCCGCCGCTCATGGGGGCCCAGATGCTGCGGTAGGAAGGATTTTTGGAGGCCCGGATGGTGATGCTGCCCGCAGGCACATCCAGCGCTGTTTTATCGCCGATGGTCACGCTGCCCGCCGGATGGCTTTCGATCAGGACCGTATCCGTCGGCGTCGGTCCGCCGCCTCGCAGCCCAGGCAGGGCGAAAGCCACAGCCCCGATCAGCACGGCCACGGCGCACAGGGCGGCGGCCAGCCGCGGCGCGAAAACGCGCCGGGGCTGCTGCTTTTCCCGTGCGGCCCGCAGGATCTTCCGTTTGAGCTGTTCGCCGGCTTCCAGCCCGCTGTTTTCAGCGATGTCCGGCAGGGTATGCAGCCTTTCTTCCACGCTCTTCATTGCGCGTCCCTCTCCTTTAAGATCTCTTCTAATTTCTTACGGCCCCGGCTCAGGCGGCTGGAAATGGTGCCCTCCGGCACATGCAGCATTTCCGATATTTCCGCGATGCCATAGCCCTGATAATAATGCAGCAAAATCACGTCCCGGAAATCCGCGGGCAGGCGGCGGATGCTGCTTAACAAGTCCTGCTTTTCCAGGTTTTCATCCATCCGGTCCGGGGCGGGGGTCAGTTCCATAGCCGGGCTGCCCAGCACAACGCGCTTCACCCACGCCGCGCGCCAGATATCCCGGCACCGGTTCAGCGCCACTTTCAGCAGCCAAGGCTTTTCATGGCCCTCCTCCAGGTCCGGCGCGCTGGTCAGCAGCCGCACGAACACGTCCTGGGTCACGTCCTCGGCTTGGTGCCGGTCGCCTAAATAAAAGTAGCTCACCCGCAGTACGTCGTTGGCGTATTTCTCATACAGCGCCTCAAATCGCCCTTCGTCCATACGGGCGGTCTGCGTCCGCTCACTCATACAACGATATATCCTTCCCATTTCTTGCAAGAAATGCAAGACTTTCACGGAAAAATTTTTCACCGCTAACGGGGCGTTTTTCCGTTCTGTTCCATTATACTCCTGTCCCGCCGCGGCGGTCAAGTGTTCAACGAAATGACATTTGAGACGTCCAAAAGCGGTTTTGGAGCAAAGCGCCTTTTCCGCCGGGGGAAACCGTGCTACAATACGGCCATGAAAACCGGCGAGAAAGGAAGGGATGCCGATGGAAGATGTGTTGAACGTGATCCTGACGAACCTGCCCCTGATTCTATGCCTGATCACAGGCGTGGGGCTGCTGGTTGTGGAGGTGTTCGTGCCCGGCTTCGGGCTGCCCGGCATTTCGGGCATCGTGCTGCTGGGAGTGGGCATTGGGCTCACCTGGAACACCTACGGCCCAGTGGCGGGCCTGGCGGTGACGCTGATCGCCCTGGCACTGGCGGGGATATCCATATCCGTGTCCGTCAAATCCGCCGCCACGGGCAAGCTGAGCAAATCCGCCCTGATCCTCAACGAGGTGACCCAGCCTGTAGAGCATGAGGAAGCCGAAGCCCTCCTGGGCAAGGAAGGTGTGACCGATACCGTGCTCAACCCCGTGGGCATCGCCGAATTTGACGGTGTGCGCCTGAATGTGGTATCCGAGGGCAGCTACCTGGAAAAGGGGATCAAGGTGAAGGTCCAGCAGGTAGAGGGTAACAAGATCATTGTAAGGAAAGCATGAGCGCAGAGAGTGGAGAGTATAGAGTGGAGAGTTGAGATTTATATAGCTCATATTGGTTAGGGGATATTTCAGCTATATAAATCTCAACTCTCGACTCCCAGCTCTCAACTCCTCCGCACCCGTGTCAGTCCTTCATATGACGACTGAACGAAAACAAACAACCAATAAGGAGGCTTGAAAAATGTTACCTGATTTCATGATCGTATGGCTGATCATCATCGTGGTGGCGATCGTGATCGCCGCAGTGTTCTTCCGCTACGTTCCCCTGGGGCTGTGGATCAACGCCCGTGCCAGCGGCGCGCCGGTGAAGATCGTTTCCCTGATCGGTATGCGGTTCCGCCGCATCTCTCCCCAGAAGATTGTGAACGCGTATATAAAGGCCCGGAAGGCGGGCCTGGATGTGACCACCGACATGTTGGAAACCCACTTCCTGGCGGGCGGTAATGTGGAACGGGTCATCAACGCTCTGATTTCCGCCAAGCAGGCCAGCATCAACCTGAGCTTCACCACCGCCTGCGCCATCGACCTGGCGGGCCGCGATGTGCTCCAGGCCGTGCAGATGAGCGTATTGCCCAAGGTCATTGAAACGCCTCCCGTGGCCGCCATCGCCCAGGACGGCATCGAGCTCCGCGCCAAAGCCCGTGTCACCGTGCGCACCAACATCGAGCGTCTGGTCGGCGGCGCTGGGGAAGAAACCATCATCGCCCGCGTCGGCGAGGGCATCGTAACCACCATCGGTTCCTCCACCACCCACAAGGCCGTGCTGGAGAACCCCGATTCCATTTCCCAGACCGTGCTGGAAAAGGGCCTGGACAAGGGCACCGCTTACGAAATCCTCTCTATCGATATCGCCGACATCGACGTGGGCCGCAACATCGGCGCCCAGCTGCAGATGGACCAGGCCGAGGCCGACCGGCGCATCGCCCAGGCGAAAGCCGAGGAACGCCGCGCTATGGCCGTCGCTCACGAGCAGGAAATGAAGGCCGCCGTGCAGGAGATGCGGGCAAAGGTTGTGGAAGCCGAGGCCAAGGTGCCTCTGGCCATGGCCGAAGCGCTCCGCGAAGGCAAGCTTGGCGTAATGGACTACTACCAGATGCAGAACACCATCGCCGATACCGAAATGCGCAACGGCATCGCCAAGGCTGCCGCGCCCAATGCCGACGTGGCGAAGCCCCTGGACGGGAAGAAATAAAACAGTGTGAAGTTAGGAGGGTAGAGAGTGGAGTTATACCATGTGCCTGCAATAAGTCCTATGGATTTGCGCGATGAAAGCAGGAACCAAATTACAACTCCGCACGCCACTCTCCACCCTCAATACTGAACAGAAAGGGGGCCGCGCCATGCCTTTTGCATGGATCATCATCGTGATCCTGTGGTGGATCGTTTCCGCCATCAGTAAAGCCAAGAAGAACCAGACGGCGCAGGCGAAGCAGCAAGCCGGGAAGGCGCCGTCCGGGCAGAATACCGTGCGGCAGCACGCCCCAAAGCAGGCGCAGCGTCCGGCTCCGCAAAAGCCCGCGCCCCAGCCCGCCGCCCCAGCCATGAGCCGTCAGGACGATTGGGACGATGAGGAAGAAAACTGGGACCAGTGGGACGCCCAGCGCGCGCGTCCCTCCCTCGCGCCCCGGACCGCCCAGCCCGCGCAGGTGAAGCAGCATGAAACCAAGCCCCTGGAAGCCCATATGCACACCCCCGTCATGGGCATGGAGGGCACGGGCACCGAAGGCGAGGACTGCTGCCACGAATTCATGCTGGACCAGCGCTCGGAGGAAAAGCCCGCCGATTTCCTGCCCCTCCAGGAGGAAACGGAGGCCCTGCGCGCCAAAACTCTTTTGCAGGGCGTGATTTACAGCGAGATTTTAGGCCGCAGGCCCATCCGGCGGTATGGAACAAAACGGGCGTGATTTGCCCACGTCCACAGAACGAAACGGTTTATCCCCGCGCCACATGGCGCGGGGATTTTCTTTTGCAAGCGCTTGTTTTTCAGCTTCCGCTGTCGTATAATAAAAGACAGATAAATTGAAACCGGAGGAAACGACAGTGATTGACATTGACAGCTTGCGGCAGCATTATCAAAATGACGCTGTATTTATTACGGAGCATGCTGCCGAGCGGTCAAGACAAAGGGGTATTTTTTCCCGCGATATAAGGAATGCTGTTGTAACCGGAGAAATTATCGAACAATATCCCGATGATTTTCCCTTTCCAAGCTGCCTGATCCTCGGTAAGGATATGGCAGGAAACGTCATACACATATGTATGAGCGAGGAAGGAACTGCCAGCCGAATCATCACGGCATATTACCCTGACAGAGAAAAATGGAGCGCGGATTTCAAAACCAGAAAGGGGATGGAACCATGAAATGCCTGCTTTGCAAAGAAGACGCTATGGAAAACGATAAATGCGCGTATTTCGCCCAGCTTCCCGATTGCTATGTAATCATTGAAAATGTTCCATGCCGTAAATGCGCTCAATGCGGAGAAGTGGTTTATTCAGCGTCGGTCATGGAAAAAATCGATGAAATCCTGAAAAAGGTTCAGCAGATCGCAAGCAAAATCCTGATTATGGATTTTGACCGGGCGGCATGATCCTCAAAATCTTTATACAAGAGAGGTTGTATGATCCGTCATGAACCAAAATGAACTGATTTCGGTACTCATTTGTGACGACGATCCCGGCATGCGGCTGATCCTGCGAAAAAAAATCCAGGCAACCGACGGTTTTTTCGTGGCGGGGGAGGCTACCAGCGGCGAAGAAGCCATGACCCTGTACGATAAGCTGACCCCCCAGGTGGTGTTTTTGGACGTGGACATGCCCGGTAAAACGGGGGTGGAATGCGCCCACTTGATCCAGGACCAGAACCCCGCCTGCATCCTGATCTTCGCCACGGGCCACGAGGAATACATGGGCGAGGCCTTTGAGGTGTACGCTTTCGATTACCTGGTGAAGCCTTTCAAACTGGACCGCCTGGAGCAGACCCTAAGCCGTATATACGACCGGCTGCACCGGGTGCCAGAGGAAGCCGTGCCCTCCCCCCATCCGGCCGAAAACAGGAGCGCCGCAGGCCGATTGATGCTGCGCCACAAGGACGGCGTGTCCTTTATCGACCTGGAGGATATTCTCCTGGTCCAACGGGAGGACCGGGCCACCGTGATCTATGCCGAAAACGGGGGCCGCTACGTGCTCAGCGAAACCCTGTCCGAAACCGAAGCCCGGCTGGACCCGGAAATTTTCTTCCGCTGCCATAAAAGCTACATCATCAACCTGCGCCGCATCAAAAACATCACACCCTACGGCCGCTGGACCTACGTGGTGCAGCTGGAGGGCACCGAGCACGATGCCCTGATCACCCACGAAAAATACGAGGAACTGGAAAAAAAATTCGGGTAACAAAAATTGACCGCCCAGGCTTGAACAGCCAAGGGCGGTTTTTTGCGCATAGCATCTTTTATCTTTTCTTTACACGATCCAATCTGCCGGCCGAATCTTCAGCGGTTCGCCATCTTTGATGTCGGAAAGGAGCATCAGGGTTTTTTCACCTTCTACCAGCCGGTGCTTTGGGTTTTCCAAGGCCAGCACGAAGCATATGCCTGCTACAGTGACGGAAAACTCTTTCATCAGCTCGATCATGCCCCGGGCGGTGCCGCCTCCGCGCATGAAATCATCCACGATCAAGGCGCGCTGACCCTCCTTGACCGCCCGGCGGGACAGGGCCATGGTTTCGATGCGGCCTGAACCGGATACATAGGAAATGTTTACCGCACTGCCCTCGTACACCTTGGTGGCATGGCGGGCGATGATCAGCGGCACCCGCAGGGCCTCCGCCGCCATCATGGCCACGGGTATGCCCTTGGTCTCCATGGTGAGCACAAAATCCGCGTTGACGTCGTAATACTGACTGGCGATCAGGTTCCCCATGCCATGCACCAACTGAGGATCAGACAGGATATCGGAAAAATACAGATAACCGCCGGGAAGATGACGGGCGGGCTCGCGAAGCCGCTCGCAAATACCTTCCACAAAAGCCCGGTCATAGGCTCCCATGCCGATGGGCCGGTAGCGCACGCCGCCTGCCGCGCCGGTGACCGTTTCCAGCTTGCCGAGCATAAACTGCTTCATGGTGTCCTGCAAAATCGCCACGTCCTCGCTGATGGTGGACTTTGCGGTAGAAAAAATCTCACAGAAATGGGACAATGTAAAAATCCGGTTGGGGGACTGGGTCAGGATCTGGGTCATGACGGCCAGCCGCTCGTTGCGCTTGATCTTATCCATGGTCGCTCGTTCATCCTCTCTCCCTCTTGGACCTGCCAGAAAAGGAGTATATCATAAAAAAACGAATAATTCCAGTGCTTTATAAAATTTTGTTCGGAAATTTTTTCTAGTTTTTATCAATCAGATACCTTTGAGGACGTTTTTTCAGTTTTTTTCAGCTTAAAAAATTTGTCCTTGCATTCCTGAGGAAACCATGATATAATACTGGTCGCGGCTCATGGGACGCCCCCCATGAATCCGTAACAGAAAGGGCAAAAGAGGTGAAAATGAAATGAAGGAAAAGATCCATCCCAAGTACGAGAAGGCCATCGTGCGCTGCGTGTGCGGCGAAACCTTTGAAACCGGCTCCACCAAAAAGGAACTGAGGGTTGAAATTTGCTCCAAGTGCCACCCCTTCTTCACCGGAAAGCAGAAACTGGTGGACAGCGGCGGTCGCGTGGATCGCTTCAAGAAGCGCTTCGGCATTTAAGCCCTATAAAAGCAGTACCGCCGTACAGGGGAAGGTGCTGCTTTTCTCTTTTTGAGGGCATTGTGTCAAAATTTCAGTTATTATCTGTGGAAAGGATCAGGTATGGCAAAGAAAAAAAATGAAACCGGCGCTTCCTGCCCCCGGGCTGACATCGGCGGCCAGGCGGTGCTGGACGGCGTAATGATGAAAAGCCCGGACGCCGTGGCCGTGGCGGTGCGCCGCCCCAACGGCGATATCGTGGTGAAGCGGGAAAGCTACGAGGCCCCGTCGAAAAAGCATCCCTGGATGGGCCTGCCCTTCATCCGGGGTTCGGTGAACATGGTGCAGATGATGGTGCTGGGCATGAATGTGCTGGAGGACAGCATGAAAATGTCCGGTAACGAGGACGCCCAGGAAGAACCCAGCAAATTTGAAAAATGGCTGGCGAAAAAACTGGGCAAAAACGTGGACAAGGTAGTCATGGCGTTGGCGGTGGTGCTGGCTCTGGCCATGAGCATCGGCCTGTTCGTGCTGCTGCCCAACACGGTGATCATGCTGTTCCCCCAGAATGCCTCCGGCGGCACGCTGCTCATGAAAAATCTGGTCAGCGGCCTCATCCGCATCGTGCTTCTGATCACTTACATCGGTCTGGTGGGCCGCATTCCCGATATGCGCAAAACCTTCCAGTATCATGGATCGGAGCACAAAACGGTATACTGCCACGAGCATGACCTGCCCCTGACCCCCAAGAACGCCCAGCAGTTCACCACCCTGCATCCTCGGTGCGGCACCAGCTTTCTGCTGCTCACCTTCATTTTGTCCATCCTGTTTTATTCGATCATTGACGTGCTGGTGCTGCAATTGACGGGCTTTGACCTGGGAGGCAATTATCTGCTGCGGGTGCTGAGCCGCATCATCCTTTTGCCCTGCGTGGCAGGTATCAGCTACGAGGCCCTCAAAGCCCTGGCCCACGCTGAAACGCCCCTCACCCGCGCCCTACGCTGGCCCGGCCTGCAGATGCAGCGGCTCACCACCCGCCAGCCCAGCGACGAGCAGTGCGAGGTGGCCATCGCCTCCATGAACGCCGCCCTGCACGGCCTGCCCGAAGGGGAAAAGACCGAAGAGGGCTGGGTGATCCTGCATCCCGCCCAAGCGCAGCCATCGAATGCGTGAACGCGGCATCGGAAAAATCTGCGATACTGTTGAAACGGATCGATGTGAACCTTACGAATGTGTTGAACGAGAGAAAGAGAGTGCAAAAAAATGTCCAATATTCTTAAAAAGATCTTGGCTCCCCTGAAGTCCTTCTTTGAGGAAATCAAATCCAGTTCGGAAACTGTTTTCCTTGCGCTGCTGATTCTGCACATGTGCGTCTTTTATCAAGGAAAAATCAATTGGTCCGCCAATGAAATGGTCATGACTATTTTTGGCGCAATTCTGCAGATGGGAACGATGTTGGCGTCGGCGGCATTTTTGATTTATCTTATCATCCGCTGGAAATACGCCTGGAATACGAAAGTGTTTTTCCTTGTTCCAGCCATCGCTTTGTTCGTTCTTCCCATTGTTTTTAACGCCAATGGAGATACAAACTGGTACATTGCGCTTACAGATCTGTTTTTCTGTCTGATGGCCTATGGGAAGGATTACAAGAAGATCCTCCGTTGCTTTATGTGGACGGCTTTCGCGGGGCTGTTGATCGCCGCGGTCGGCTTGCCTTTGGGGCTGACGGTGGAACGGGGAAAAATTGGCATGGAACAGGGCTTTTCCCTGGGAACCGTGTATCCGAATACATGGGGCCAGATCGCATTCTTGGTCCTGGTGGTTTTCTGGTATTTGTTTTTGCAGAAGAAACGAGTGGTCACCTTTATTATATTCATTGCCACAGGGTTGTTTATGTACTTTGTTCCCGAATGCAAAACCATCGCCCTGCTGTCGGCTGTATTCCCGTTCCTGTCGCTTTTGGTAAAGCCGCGCGTTCATGATCAGACTCTGGAAGCATCCCCAAATAAAAAGGGAAGAGTAGGACATATCCTCCTCTCCGTATTTCCGTTTGTTTGCTTTGCCGTAACGATGATTCTCTGCTGGCAGATGGATTGGGTCAAAAAGAATACCTATAGCAACTACTCTCTTGTTACCATGGGAATGCGCTTTGTTCAAGGCGGCATTGCTTTCCAGCATTATGGTTTCCCGCTGATCGGCCATACGCTGCCCAATGACCCCAGCATTGTGTCCGTAGTAAACGGCGAAGCGGAAGTACTGTACGTGGTGGATAGCGCTTTTGTTACCTACAGCCTTTTCCTCGGCGCCATTTGGATGCTGTGGGCTTTGTGCTGGCTGACCTACGCAAATTGGAAGGGACTGAAGAACAAGGACGGCGCACTGGTTCTCATGAGCGGGTTCATCATGGTCTTTGCCATTATGGAACGGCCCGGCCTGGTCGCCTCGTATAATTTCATGTTCCTGTATCCGCTGGCCAGCGTGGCCTATCTGAACGAACCGGAGGAAAAACTGAGCCTGCGTTCCCTGTTTGGCTTAAGCGGCAATCCTGCGAAGCAATCAAACACGGTTTCGATGGAAAGAAGGAAACAGCGCTCAAAAAAGAGCCAATGGTGAAATAATCCAGTGTTCCAACAGCATACGAAGAAAAAAGTGAATCGGATCACCGTACTGGAAGCCCTGAAAGCGGCGCAGGCGCGTCTTTCTGAAATTCCCGATCCCCGGCTGGACGCGGAATGGCTGCTTTCGGAGGTTTTGGGCGTTTCCCGGCTGGATATACTGATGAACAAACATCGGGAACTGACCGATGACGAAACAGCGGCGTATGACGCGCTGCTCGCCCGGCGGGAACAGCGGGAACCCCTGCAATACATTTTGGGCAGCCAAAGCTTTATGGGGTTTTCCCTGAAAACGGACAGCCGCGCCCTGATCCCCAGGAACGATACGGAAGCCCTGTGCGAGGAAGCATTGCAATACATCCGGCCCGGCAGCTTGGTATTGGATTTATGCACCGGCTCCGGCGCGCTGGCGGTGGCCATCAAAAAGCTGCGCCCCGGCGCGGAGGTCTGGGCGGCGGACATCAGTGAAGCCGCCCTTTCCCTGGCGATGGAAAACGCCCAAATCCTGGGGGCGGATGTGCGATTCGTACAGGGCGATCTGTTTTCGCCATTGGCGGGACAGCAGTTCAGTGTGATTGTGAGCAATCCCCCTTACATTCCGGAGAACCTGCAGGGATGCTTGCAGGCCGAAGTGGAACGGGAACCGGCCCTTGCCCTGTACGCAGGCCCGGACGGACTGGATTTTTACCGTCGCATTGCCCGGGAAGCGCCCGCCCATCTGCTTCCCGGCGGCAAGCTGTGCCTGGAAATCGGGGACGGACAGGGGCCGGCTGTAAAAGCCCTACTGAGGGAAAAATTTGAAGATATTCGCATTTTGAACGATTTGAACGGCCTGCCCCGGATAATCAGCGCCGCGGCCAAGGAGGAAAACCGTTTATGATGGAAGCCCAGTTCGAGGCCATGGAAGGCCGCCTGGAAGAATTGACGGTAGCCACCGCCCAGCCGGAAATCATCGCCGACGTTCCCAAATGGCAGGGCATGCTCAAGGAAATGGCCCAGCTGGAGCCCGCCGTAAACGCGTGGCGGCAGTACAGGCAGCTTCTTTCCGAAATCGAACAGGCCAAGGAAATGCGCTCTGACCCGGACATGGCGGACATGGCGGAAGAAGAATTGAAGGACCTGCTGCCAAGAGAAGAACGGGAAAAAGAACAGCTGCGCCTGTTTCTGATCCCCCACGATCCCAACGACGACCGCAGCGTGGTCATGGAGATCCGTCCCGGTGCAGGCGGCGAAGAGGCGGCCCTGTTTGCCGCCCTGCTGCTGCGCATGTATCAGCGATATGCCGAGCGCAGGGGCTTTCAGTTCGAGGCGGTGGATATTTCTGATACGGAATTGGGCGGAATCAAAGAAGCGGTGTTCACTCTGAACGGCGCAGGGGCCTTTTCACGCATGAAATACGAATCTGGGGTGCACCGCATCCAGCGCGTGCCTGTCACCGAGGCGGGCGGCCGCATCCATACCTCCACCGCCACCGTGGCCGTGCTGCCTGAGGCAGAGGACGTGGAGGTTGACATCAAACCCGAGGATATCCGCATCGACACCTACCGGGCTTCCGGCCACGGGGGCCAGTACATCAACCGCACCGACTCCGCCGTGCGCATCACCCACATGCCTTCCGGCCTGGTGGTGACCTGTCAGGACGAAAAAAGCCAGCTGAAAAATAAGGAAAAGGCCATGAAGGTGCTGAAATCGCGCCTTTATGACCTGTACCGTGCTGAAAAGGACGCCGCTTACGCTCAGAACCGCAAAGCCCAGGTGGGCAGCGGTGAACGCAACGAGCGCATCCGCACCTACAATTTCCCCCAGGGCCGGGTCACCGACCATCGGGTCAACCTGACCCTGTATAGAATCGACGCCATTCTGGACGGCGACCTGGACGAAATCATCGACGCGCTTACACTCCAGGAACAGACGGAAAAGCTGAAGCATCTGACGCTATAATCATTTATCCAGCGTCTGATCAACAAACCAAAGTTTGTTTCTACTCCTTTGCGTATTTGATATAATCTTCCTCCAATATTTTTTCGCCGCACATCACCTCAATGATGATCATATTCGTTTTTGCTACAAGGTTATGCATACAGCCCCGTGGCAGCTCGACCACGGTGCCGGGATGGAGCGGGATGATCCGGCCATCGACGATAGCTTCGCCGGTGCCGTACACCACCGTCCAGGATTCGTCGCGGTATTGATGGCGGTGATAACGGAAGGTGCCGCCGGGGGTCATTTTGAGCCGGAGGGTTTTGCTGCCTTCCCCTACATCCAGCACCTTGAAGTTGCCCCAGGCCTTTTCCGCGAACCGGGCCGTCTCATCGATCTTGTCCACGAAGGGCTTGATATTGGCGCTGGCATGCTTTTCCGTCACCAGGATACCCTGGGGGCTGGCGCAAACAATCATGTTTTTCAGGCCCATAGCAAGGACTGGCACTTCCAATTCGTTGATCACATACACGTTTTCACATTCCCCGTCCATTATAACGGGACCAATGCTTTTGTTGTACATGGAATCCACCATGGTATTCCATGTGCCCACGTCGCGCCATTCACCGTGATACCGAATCACCTGAATAAACGGTTCTTTTTCCACTACCGCATAGTCGAAAGAAATCTTGGGCAGCTGATCGTACCGATTATACAGATCCTGATAATTGGTATAATTCAGCATTTCTCTTGCACGGTTCAGCACATATTTAAGTTTATAAGCAAACACGCCGCCGTTCCACAGCGCGCCTTGGGCAAGATATTCCTTGGCTGTTTCCTTATCCGGCTTTTCCTGAAACATTTTCACCGAGGAGATTTTTTCCCGATCTGAGGGAATGATATAGCCGTATCTTTCGCTGGGATAGGTGGGCTCGATGCCCATGAGCACCAGATTCGCTTCCTCTTTGCGCGCCTGCGCCTCCAGTATTTTCAGCGTTTCAAAGTATCCGCTTTCCACATAAGGGTCTACGGGACACACCACGACGGGCTCCTCCTCGGAAATGCCCATCACATCGTGGAGAAAAGCCGTAGCCAGAACGATAGCCGGGAAGGTATCCCGGCGGCAGGGCTCCAGGCTGATCTGCACATTTTTCCCCAGATGATTCAATATTGCCGGAATCTGGCTTCTCGCCGTGGCGATGGTCACTGTACAGTAAGGATCCACGGCTTTGAGCTGGCGGTATACCCGCTGTACCATGGATTCATACTCCCCATCGGGCCTCCTGAATATTTTAATAAACTGCTTGGATCGTACATCGTTGCTTAACGGCCACAGCCGCTTCCCAGAGCCGCCGGAGAGCAGTATGATGTTCATTGCGTTTCCTCCTTATGAAATAAAGACGATTCGTTACTTCCTGGCGGCAAACAGATTTGTAAACCTCGCCGCAATGGGAGCAGTCTCCATGGCGGCGGAAAGCAGCTTCCCCTTTTACCGGCCCCTTCTTCCAAACGTACGGGCAATTGTTCAACGTACCTCCTGCTTTCAAAAGAATAAATGTAGCTCCTGCTTACAAAAAGATAAAAGCAGCGCACCTTTTTACATATTATATCACGATTTGCGCCTGCCGTCACCCAATTATCAGAAGGAAATGCTTTTATTTTTTGTTTTTTCAGAGTGAAAAACTGCAATCCACAGCCAAAGGGAAAGAGTGAAGGCTGATGTTACGCTTCTGCTAAAAAATTGCTAAAAAATTGTTTCACCAAATCAGAAAAAACTCTTGACAAATCATCAACGATTTAGTAAATTATGATATGGGAAGGGGAAAGGAAACCCTCCAAATCACAAAAAGAGGTATGTCCAGGCGGTCTTGTTTGTGGGTATGACTATTACAGTCCAGGTTTCTTTACTTCTCCGGCTGTTTGCCCCCATGGTCTAGTGGTTTAGGACGCCGCCTTCTCAAGGCGGAAACAGGGGTTCAAATCCTTTTGGGGGTGCTGTATATCCAGAGCTCTGGATGAAAAGAGAGCTGTCTCAAAATGCCAAATGGAAACGCGGCATGGGAGACAGCCTTTTTTTGCGAAAAAGCGGCGGCCGCTATGTCGTGCCGCTTTTTCGCCTCAGCTGGGCAGGTACACGAAAACCCAAAAAGCAGCAAACAAGTTTATCCGTACCTCCGCCGCTTCCCTATACGCGAGAAAACAGGTTAATCAACTTCTTGCAAGCCCACTGATCGAATTTTCGCAGAACAAACGCCATTCCCAGGGAAGCAATACGCTGACTTGGTTCAGTTTTCGCTTGTACATCGTGTCCTCCGGATGCAAGGTTTTTCGCGCTCTCCCGTCCTTTCCCTTGCATCTATTATACCATAACGCTTGCCGTGCACGCATTCGCGGCCCGGCAAGACGGCC
>JAFXMP010000366.1 GCA_017530275.1 Clostridia bacterium
CCAAAGACCACGATAGCGGCCACAGCGTTGCCGCCCATACGGTTGCCGCCATGCACGCCGCCGTTGACTTCGCCAGCGGCGAACAGGCCGGGGATCACGTCGCCGTTGGTATTGATCACCTGGGCGCGGGGCTTGATCTTCACGCCGCCCATGGTGTGAAGGATGCCGGGAGCGATCTGGATGGTATAGTAGGGCGGGGTGGTCAGGGTGTCGTTCATGCCGGTGGTGCGGCCGTATTCCGCATCGTTCTGGGTGGTAACGGCTTCATTCCACTCGTTCATGGTCATGGTGAGGAAGTAGGGATAGATGTTCAGCTTCCGGGCCAGTTCTTCGAGGGTGTCCGCCTGCACGGTCAGGCCGTTCTTGACGTACTTTTCGATAGCTTTCAGGTTATCCCTGAGGTGTTGGTCGAAAATGATATAAGCGTACTGGCCTTCCTGGGCGAGCTCGGCGGCGGAAACCGCGTCGCGGGTCAGCAGCTCGTTGGTAAAGCGGTGGCCGCTTTGGTTCACCAGAATGGCGCCGTCGCCGCGTACGGATTCGGTGATCAGCATGGAGGTGGTCTGTTCCACGGTGGGATGCAGCTGGATCTGCTCGATATCCACCAGATCCGCGCCAACAGCCTGGGCCATCACGATGCCGTCGCCGGTAGCGCCGGGAGCGTTGGTGGTCACGGTGCCTTTCAGATCAGGCCGGTACTGGGTGTACATATCTTCGTTGGCGCCGAAGCCGCCGGTAGCCAGGATGACCGCTTTGGCCTTGATGGTGTAGTTGGCGTCCTTGCCCTCGGCTTTCACGCCGGCGATTTTGCCGTCTTCCATGATCAGCTCTGTGGCTTTGGTGTTCAGCATCACTTCCACACCCAGCTCCTTGAGCTTTTCGGAGAACTTATCCACCAGATAATTGCCCACGGCACTGCCGTCAGCGGGGGCATGAATACGGTTGACAGAAGCGCCGCCGGAGAAGGAAATTTTGGGCAGGTCCGCGCCGATGGAATCCAGCCAGTCGATCGCGCCGGCAGATTCTGCGGCCAGGGTCTGCACCAGTTCAGGATCATTCAGATTATGGCCGCCCTCCATGGTATCCTTCGCGAACAGTTCCACAGAATCCTCTATATTCTGTTCTTTCTGGTAATGGGTTTCCGCGGCGTTCATACCGCCGGTGGCCTTGGTGGTGTTGCCGCCCACATAAGGCATTTTTTCCAGGATCACGAATTGCTTGCCCGCCTGGTGGGCCATGATGGCCGCGGCCATGCCCGCGCCGCCCGCGCCTACGATGACGATTTCGGTTTCAAGGGTCTTTTCTTCCTTGTCCCCGTTCTCCGCCGTGTACTTGCGGTTGGCGTCCATCGCGGCGATGTCCGCGCCGGCGGCTTCCAGCGCCTTGGTAGCGGCGGTGATGATGGCGTTGCTGGTGACGGTGGCCCCGCTCAGCACGTCCACGTTGGGGGTCTGGGCCTTGAGAATTTCTTCAGGCATGGTCTGGATGGCTACGCCGCCAAGAGCCGGGGTTTCAGCGTCGCCAACGATGGTCACATCGGTAATCTCGCTTTCAGATACGGTGATGGTTACCGTTACGTCCCCGCCGAAGCCCTTTGCGGTGTCTTCATAAACCCCGGCGACGAACATGGTTTCCGCCAGCGCACCGACTGAGAACAGCGCCAGCGCCAGCGCTAAGACCAGACTGAGAATCCTTTTCATTCGTTCTTCCCTCCATCCATACTAAAGCCGTCAAAAGCTTCTGATGGATTCATTGTACCATAATATAAATAGGTTGGCAATGCGTCAGGGAAGAAAAATATCCTTTTTGATCTGTTTATTTCCGAATGTTCCATTATGCATTGAACAAATAATGACAAATGTTTCTTTTCTGTCCCTGGTAAGGACCAATTCCTTCATATACCTTTATAAAGCCGCACTTTTCCATTACCCTGCGGGATGCGATGTTTTCAGCCACACAAATGCCGTGAAGCTGTTTGAGGTGATGTTCTTTCATGACCTTCGGCAGAAAGGCCCGCACGGCTTCGGCTGCATATCCTTTTTTTGTGAATGTTTTGGCGATATGGTAGCCGATTTCCCATCCTTCTTCCACCGGCACGAGTTGAACATAACCGATGTTCGTGCGATCCTCTTTCAGCAGCACCGGATATACAAACGGCCCTTCATCTCCGCCGTATCGGGAAATGAGGAATGAAACCGTATCCATCGCCTCTTCCAAGGTTTCAAATACCTCGTCCGGCACAAAGCGGCGGTTATCCTCGTCCAAAGAATTCTTTTGCACAGCTTCAGCCATATCTGGGGTAAATTCCGTAATGATCAGCCGTTCCGTTTCCATCGTAAACATGATTCCGCTCCTTTATCGGCAAATAAACATGCCGTATTCCTTGGGCACTGTCAGCACTCCGTTTTTCATTTCCCGGCGCAGGGCGTCAACGATCTGGGGGCGGTATGCGGGGTCCAGATTCGTCATACTGCCCATTGAATATAAGTAATCCGCCAAATCCTCAGGATCGGTGACCGCAAGCGTGTCCGGATAATCCTGACGGACGACGGTTGGAAAATGCTTTTTCAGTATTTCTTCTCCATTTTGCAGCGTAAACCGACGGTTCATTGGATCATAGACGCCAAAGCGGTGCAGGATTGCGCTCAAATAGGCCATGATGCCGTTTTCCCCATAAGTGGCGCAGAAAAACCTCCCGCCGGGCTTCAGTACGCGGCGGACTTCCGCAAGGCCCTGCTGAATGTCCGGCACATGATAGAGCATCATATGGGCGATCACACTGTCAAAAGCGTTATCCCCAAAGGGTATTCCCTGGATATCCACCCTTTGGAACCGTGCCAACGGCAGTTGTGCTGTGTTCTTACGTGCCGCCTCCAGCATGCCTTCCGATAAATCGGTCAAATACAGCCTGCAACCCGCGGGCAGCCTTTTGCCAATCCACATGGAAGCGCTGCCGCAGCCCAGTTCCAAAATGCTGTCGCCGGGGCTGAACCTGTATTGATCATAAATCCAATTTGAAAACCCTTGTTTATTGACAGAATACCGGTCATGAATAGAAATCCGTTTGTTCAGGTGTTCGGCAGTTTGATATTGGTTATTCATGAACGTTCCTTTTCCCCGCGCTTCGCGGTATCCTCTTCTTCCAACTGGCGGTAAGCTGTTTTCAATCCTGTCCTCCCATTCCATATTCTGCATGAATGATTCAATTATATTTCAAATAAACCGGGCATGTCAACAGTTTATCAAGGAATGGCAAGGCTTTCTGCTGCGGCATAGGAAATAATAATTGTATAAAGATTGTATTTGAATGCACTCCCTATTGACTCCAATATTTTTGATGATATAATAGCCATGGATCTACAGGGAAGGAGAGAGAATGATGAAGCACGGTATTTCTTATTCCGGCGTCCAGTGTGGTTCTGCTCCTTCTATGTATACTTCTGCACGTATGGAGATTGCGGCGCGTTTTTTCAACGCGTTTTTCTTTTGGTTTTTTAGCTTTATCTTTACGTGCTTGCCCATCCGTAAGAAACAGCTTTCATGAATGCCTGATTGGGTTCATCAAAGCGGTTCTTCCGGATGGAAGGCCGCTTTTTTGATATTATTTATCTTATTTTGTTTTTTGAAAGGAAGGTAGAGAACCTATGAGCGAAAAGAAACACCAGATTTACAATCCGGAACGGGAATGCATGAGCCGGGACGAGCTTCACGCCTGGCAGAGCGCAAAATTGGTGGAAACCGTCAAGCGGGAGTATGAAAACGTGCCTATGTACCGCGCAAGGATGGACGCGAAAGGCATTAAGCCCGAAGATATCCGCACTGTGGATGACCTCAAATACCTTCCTTTCATGGAAAAAACTGATCTTAGAGATTACTATCCTTTTGATCTGCTTGCCTGCCCCAAATCCGAAATCGTGCGCATCCACGGTTCCTCCGGCACCACTGGCAAGCCCATCGTGTCCGGCTACACCCGGAACGACGTGGACGTATGGAGCGAAATGATGGCCCGCACCCTGACCGCCGCGGGCTGCACCAAGGAGGACGTGGTGCAGGTGGCCTACGGCTTCGGCCTGTTCACCGGCGGCTTCGGCGCCTACCAGGGTGCGGATAAGATCGGGGCCATGGTGGTGCCCATGTCCAGCGGCAACACCCAGCGCCAGATCATGATGATGCAGGATTTGGGCGCGACTATGCTGTGCTGCACCCCCTCCTATGCCACCTACTTGGGCGAAACCATCCGGGAAATGGGCCTTGTGCCGGGCAAAGACCTGAAACTGAAAGCGGGCTGCTTTGGCGCGGAGCCCTGGTCGGAGGCCATGCGCGTGCGCATTGAAGAACTGCTGGGCATCGATGCCTGCGATATTTACGGCCTCACCGAAATGGGCGGGCCCGGCGTGGCCTTTAACTGCCTGGAAAAGGACGGAATGCACATCAACGAGGATCACGTGATCGCCGAGATCATCGACCCCGCCACCGGGGAACAGCTTCCCTACGGGTCCAAAGGCGAATTGGTGTTCACCACCATCACCAAAACGGGCATGCCCATGATGCGCTACCGCACCCACGACATTTGCAGCATCACCGACGCGCCCTGCGCCTGCGGCCGCACCACCGCCCGCATGAGCCGCATCACCGGCCGCACCGACGATATGCTGATTATCCGCGGCGTGAACGTATTCCCCAGCCAGATCGAAACCGTGCTGGTCAAGACCCAGGGCGTTGCGCCCCATTATATGCTGGTGGTAGACCGGGTGAACAATTCCGATACCTTAGAAGTACAGGTGGAAATGACCGAAGAAATGTTCTCCGATACCGTAGGCCAAATCGAAAAGGTGCGCAAGTACATCACCGACCAGATCAAATCCGTTGTGGGCATTGCCGCCAAGGTCACATTGAACGCCCCCAAGTCCATGCCTCGAAGCGAAGGCAAAGCCAAGCGGGTCATTGACAACCGGAAGCTGTAAGCAAAAGCATTGATGATAAGGAGGCATGATAAAAAGGAATAGCAGGTGATACGGAGCACTCCTTGCTGCTGTACAATAGAGACAGCAGCAAGACAGGATAGATACTATTCGGCATAGTTGAAGGTCAGAAAGACCGCTAAGGAGAATGGACGAGTTAGCATCGAATCATGCAGAGGTCGGCGAGGGCTGCCATGCCGGATAGGAGATTGGGCGGATCACCTGAAAGAGGCTGTCTTGCTGAAAGAGAAAAGCGGAGGAAAGAGCAAATGAGCAAGACAGAGAATAGCAGATTGTGCGTAGGC
>JAFXMP010000367.1 GCA_017530275.1 Clostridia bacterium
AAAGAACAGGGCGAAAATCAGGGAACCGGCGATTTCAATAAAGATGAAAGGGAAAAAGTAGACCCCCGTGGGGAACAGGAGGCACCCTAAGGTATCGGATACGGCTGCGGCGGCAATGGCCACCACCGGGCCGAACACCATTGCGCCATATGCGTTGATAAAGAAAGCCACGTTAATGCGCAGGTTGGCCGCGATGGGAATGCTGACGGATTTCAGCGCCACCCGCAGCGCGATCATCAGCGCGGCGAACACCAGCACCTTTAGACTTTTGAACTCGGACGCCGCCTGCGCCCAGTAGGCGCGGGAAAAGGGCGTTTTGTACAGGGTGCGGCGGGAAGGGCTCTTTTCGCTGCCGGACATAGGCATGCCTCCTTTCGATGGGCATATTGTAACATAAACCCATAAAAAAGCAAGCGCGAAACGAAAGAAATACATGGCGGGTGCATGAGCCGCTTTTTTCGCTGCTCACGCGCCCGCCATGGAATAAATTTGCCGTCTGCAATGGAAAAGCGCTATTCCCGCGTCCATGTCAGTTCGGCGTCCACCAGGCGCATATACTCCCATTCGCCCTCAAAGTAGGTTTCAAACCGTCCTGTCACCACGATCTCCGTACCGGGTTCGGGATAGCTTTCCGGCAGGCTATGCTCGCCCGCCCAGACGAATTCCATGCCCTGGGTGCAACAGGCAGTGGCGTCGGGAATAAAGCATACCGTATAGATCGCGCCTGTGTCGCCGTCTACGGCCATGCCATACCAGCCGGAAAGCCGGATAATTTTTCCAAGATAGTCCTCCGGATGAATCACCATTTGATAAATCTGCGCATAAACCACCGTTCCGCTGAACTGTGCAAGGTCAAGGTCAATGCTTTGCTCATCATAGGATGGCGCTTGCTCCAGCTCCGCTGACACAGGGGCAGGGATAAGCAGGACAAAACAAGAGAGGACAGCAAAGCAAAGAACAGCGAATTTTTTCATCATGTGATTCTCTCCCTCGATTCATTCAGCCGTACAGCGGCTGGGATATATGTTTTGAAACGCCTGGAGAGCAGGAGCCTGTGCGGCTCCCGCTCTCCTGATCTTTTTCCAGTTTTTGGCCGGATTTGTCAGGCTTTAGTTCAGCGCATCCTTGAGCACGGCCAGGTTGCTTTCCATGATGGAAAGGTAATTGGAGCCGGCCTTCACATCCTGGGCCGTGATGCTCTGCATGGAGTCCATGGACAGGATCTTGGCGTTCTTGGCCTGGCTGGTGCTCACCACCGTTTCGGCGATCCGGGTCTTGGGATGCTCGATGGTCAGCACGGCGGGCAGGTTCAATTCGTCCACCTTCTGGGCCAGGAACACGATGGTCTGGAAGCTGGCTTCGCTCTCCGCGGAGCAGCCGGAGAAGGCGGCGAAGTAGGTCAGGCCGTAGTCATCCACCAGATACCGGAAGGGGAACCGGTCGCCGAACAGCACGGTTTTGTAAGCGGCAGCGTTCACTGTTTCTTCATACGCCTTGTCCAGCGCGATCAACTGCGCTTCATAAGCAGTCAGGTTGGAAAGATATTTTCCGGCGTTGTCCGGGTCGACTTTGGACAGCGCTTCCGCAATCACTTTGCACAGCGCTTTCGCATTGCGGAGGCTGAGCCACACGTGCTCGTCGGCTTCCTCTTCATGCTCATGTTCGTGATCGTGGCCATGATCGTGGCTGCCGGTCATTTCCTCAACAATGTCTTTGGCGCTCAGGCTGGCGGGGTAGAAGGTCGGGAAGTGGACACTTTCCTCGCCCAGCACGTCGAAGCCGTCATTGCCCGCATAGATGTGAAAGTGTTCGACCTCGGCAGGCGCGTTGTTGTGATCGCTGAACACGATGTATTCGGGTGCCTTGTCATCGCCAGCAGTCTTTTTGAACTGGAAGCGAACCTGGCGAATGCTGGTGCGCTCTTCATCATTGTAGCGGATGTAGTAGCCCGCATACTCATAGTCGGCCGTATAGCTGCCATCGGCGGTTACATATTCCACGGTCGGGGCATTGATGTTGATAGCGAGCCAATCGGTCTCATAGGCTTTCATGTACTTGGCAGTGTACTGCTCCACAGTCATGCTGGCGTCTTCCTCAGCCTTATGCTCCATGACAGGCTGCAGGGAGCCATCCAGCATCAACGGATAAGTTGACTGCCAGTTCCCGTCGAACTCAGCAAGCGTGCGATCTTTAATATCGTCCAGTGTAATTTCGTCGTCGTGCTCATGCTCATGATTCGCGTGATCGTGGCCCACGAAGGCGGCCAGCATTTCATCGGCGTCAAAATCGGCGGGATAGAAGGTGGGCCACTTGTTTTCGGGGTCTTCGATAGCGTCGAAGCTCTCGCTGCTGGCGCGGAAATGGAAGTGTTCGGCTTTCACGTCCTCGATGATGTGATCGTTGAACTCAATGAAGATGGGCGCGCCGGATTCCTTGTCCACAGCCTCGAAGCGATACATCGCGGCTTTGGTGCCGGTGGACCAGTTCTGGATGTAATAGCCCAAGGCTTTGTATTCGCTCTGGCAGGTATTGCCGCTTACGTCGGTATAGGTGATCACGTTGGTATCGCCGTCAATGACGATCTTGGCGATGTCAGTTTCGTAGCCGGTGATGTAGTACTGCTTATACTCCTCGGCGGTCATTTTGCCGGATTCGGCCTTGTGGGCAAAGCCCTCGTCCAGGGAGCCGTCCAATGCGTAGGGATAAGCGCTCTGCCATTCTCCGGCCCAGTTGCTCAGGGGGCGGTTTTCCACCTGATCATCCTCAAAGGTGCTCACTTCATGGGAATGGGCGTCACTTTCTTCATGCTCATGCTCGTGTTCATGCTCCATGCCTTCCACGATTTCTTCCATCTTGATGGCGTCGCCCATGGCTTCCACCAAATTGATAGCCACCAGGCTGGGATTCTGAGCCGTTTCCAGCACATCCTCCACCCATTCGTCGCTTTCGCCGCCCACATAGATGAACAGGTCGGCGGTGGATACCTTCAAAATATCCTGTGCGCTGGGCTGGTAGGAGTGCAGGTCAATGCCGTTATCCAGCAGCATGGTGATTTCCACGTTATCATTGTCGCCTACGATCTGGCGCACCCAGTCGTAAATAGGGAAAATGGTGGTCACGATAGAAAGCTTCTTTTCCTCGGCAAAGGCCGCGCCGGTAAGCAGGGTGGTCATCATCAATACCAGAACCAACAGAGCAGATAATACCTTTTTCATTTTCTTTTCCTCCAATTATTTCGTTAAAAACGCTGTTTCGGGAAGGGACGCGGACACAAACACCAGAGCCCGATCATACCAGGTTTCCTTATTTTTGCTCCAGGCGGCGTAACTGATTTCCGCGTCCAGGCAGGATACGGGGATTTCAAACTGATACGCCCCTTCGGCATCTGTGGTGTTGGGAATAAAAGCTGCTTCTTCTGCGGCGTCAGCCTCTTCCGCGGTGCCGACGAAGAATCTGATGTACGCCGTACCGCTCAGGGTAATCAGCGCCGACATTGTTCCGCTCTTTACGGTCAGCGTGGCGGCAGTGACACGGAAGTGTTCGGAAGAACAGGTTACCTCAATGGGATAATCGCCGTCGGCAAGCTGAGCGGCCTGAATGGGCGCTGAATCCTGCAGGGCGCTCTGCGCGTGCTGGACAAACATAGCGCGAATGTTTTCGTATTCACCCAAGCCTTTCAGTACGCATTCCACCTGGAACCCGGCGCTTTCAAATGCGGTTTTCCAGGAATCCTCCTCGTCGCCCGCCATATCTTCATAGGCGTGCGTGCCGGCGGTGACCATGAGGGGCATGAGCACGACCTTTTTCGCGTTCATTGCCTGCGCCGCGGCCAGTACATCGTCCAACGAGGGCTCGGCTTCCACCGTGCCAACCAGGATACGTGCCTGACCCGAGGCATTTACTTTATTTTGAATGATCTGATACGTATCGTTGGAGGCGTGCTCCGTGCCATGACCCATCCAGATCACGGCGGTATCATCGTTCAGGTAAGGGGTGCTGATTTCCGCAATCGCCTGACTGAGCAGCGTATAATCGTCTTCACTGCTCAGCAGCGCATCCCCAATCTTGAAGGAATCAAACAGACCTTCAAAGGGCGATACCTGCTCGATCAGCGATTCCTGATAGGAGCCGTTCATGACGAAGGTCGGCTGAATCACCACGTCGGTGACGCCGTCCGCAATCATGCGGCGCATGGCGGTGACGATATTATCAAACTTCACGCCATCCTGTTCTTCAATGAGAGAAATGATCAATTCGCTCATGAATGCACGCCTTATTTCCATTTCCGGATAGGCTGCTGCCAAATCCTGTTCAATGGCGCCGATGGCGTTTTCCCTGCTTTCAGCTTGTTTGGTTCCTGTGCTGACTACCAATAGCACGCGCTTCCCTTCTGCCAAGCCTGCGGCGGGAAGAAGTGAAGTAATCAGCATCGAAATAATCAGCAAGATAAGGGTTTTTCTCATTTTTTCCTCCGAATCTTAATCAATTATCTGAAAATTGGGTACAAAAATACAAGGCATCTCACCGGAAACCAATGAAACAGAGCGTTTGCGCTTCAAAAAACACTCCTTTGTGTATTCCAATGAAACCCTTGTTCTCCAATATTCAATTAATTATTGAGCCGGACTTTCCAACTTACAAGCGTAGGGGCATGATAGGCGCACAAACCCTCCTCCGCGCGGGACACGCGAAGGAAAGCGGGCAGGGCGAACAGGAAAAGCAGCACAACGCCCATCAGCGCAAAGCTTTGCAGCAGCGCTTCCATACGGGCGATGTTTTCGCAGATTTCGCAGTGTTCTCCTGCGCAGTGATGATCTGCCTCATGCGCGATGTAGGCGGAAGAAGCGAGCAAAACAAACAGCATGCCAACGCACAGAAGCAGCGCCAGCAGGCGTTTTTGTGTCTTCATTGTCCTCTTCCTCCTTTCTTGGGGATGGTCGGCGTCTTTCCCTGCGGGAGCCGCCGACACGCGCAACGGCTGCGCCGTTCGCTCATCCTTTCTTGGGGATGGTCGGCGTGCTCGCTTATGCGGCTCGCCGACACGGCCAACCGCCCTTCGGGCCGGTTGCCTCATCCTTTTCGTTGGATGATTGGGTCTCACCCTGTATGATCAAGCCGATTGGCACTGATCGCAGATACCGTAAAACACCGTTCTGCCGGAATCCCAGGCAAAACCATGGTGCTCCTGCAAATGCTGGCGGATCTCCTGCAATTCATCGCAGTCCATATGAATCAATCTTCCGCATTTTTCGCACTTACAATGGAAGTGGGAGGAGCATTCCTTCTTTCGTTCGCCCACATATTCGTAGCAGGCGCTGTCGCCCGTTTCCAGCAGATACTTGCGCACCGTGCCGTCTGCCACGAACCGTTCCATCTGCCGGTAAATGGTGGCCGTGCTGATGGGTTTTCCCACCTGCACCAAGTGGTCCCGGATCTGGGCTGCGGTATGATGCCTTTCAGGATGAGCTTCCAGATAGGCAAGCAATTCATCCTGCTGCTTGGTGTGGTACGTTGACCGCACAGGTTCTTCCTCCTTCCAATTTGAAAACCATACTCATTTTAGCACAGGTTTTCAATTTGTCAATACTAAAATCATTCTCATTTTAATTTTTTCAGCTTCAAAATTGTATTTTTTCCCAGTTGACAATTCGGCAATAAAAACACTCGTACCCAGCAGCCGCACTTTCTCCACGGTAACTGAATACGAACATTGCATACATATTCGGACGATCACGCTGGATGTATCATTCGTTTTGCCCGTTCACGCTTGTAAAACGCAGCCAGCCCTTAGCGCTTTTGCCAGAAACGGAAACGGTGTAATCCCCTGTTTTGGGGATGGTCAGGTCAAAGGCGGCTTCGTCTCCCTTTCCCCGGTTGTTGGCTTGATAGAGGGGCGCTTCGCCTTCCATGGCGATCAGTACATCCACGCTGCCGCTATCGATCTCCCAGGATACGCGCAGGGCGTCTCCTGCCCGCAGAGGCAGGGTTTGGGCGTCCTTCTTGTTCATGATATTGAAGCGCAGGGAAAAGGAGGGCGGGTCAGTGCTGCCGATCCTGTCGCCGTCAAATACCGCTTTCGGCTGCAAAACGAGGATCAGGACCACCGCGACCAGGATCACAATGCCGAGCGCGCACAGTCCAATCGCCTTTTTTTGCATAGCGTATTTCACCTTCGTTCCAAATGCTTTTCGGCATCTGTCTCTTATGTGTTTTGCACATTTCCATTTACGATAGCCGCGTAGGTTTCTTCCGGGATCATGGGGGAATTGATTTCCTTGAGCAGCGCTTCATCAATGCTGCCCGTTTCGGCATACTGCTTTCCGGCCTGTTTTACCAGCTCCAGGCGGGGCTTGGTCACGACGTCCGCTTCCGGCGCGTTGAACATGGGGCTCTCCGGTACGGTGATGATGGTGTGCTCACAAGGGAAGCACAGCTTAAACTGGGCCACGGCGGGCTCGAAATTGTGCTGGCTGTTGGGAAACCCGCAGCCGCAGATCATCATGTAATGCAGCCGGGAAAAATCTGCCTGGCCCACGTGCTCGTACCGGTCGCCCACCTTCTGCATGGCCAGGCTGGACAGGGGCATGGTGCGGTCCAGCAGCGCTTTTAGCGGTGCGGGCATGCCATAGCAGTACAGGGGAAAGCTGAACAGCAATAGATCGCTGTCCAGGATCTCTTCCAGGATGGCCTTCATGTCGTCGTCATGGATGCAGGCGCCGCCGTTGAGCTTGCAGGCAAAGCAGCCGGTGCAGTATGCTATGTGTTTTTCGATAGCGTGAATGATTTTCACTTCCTGAGGCGCATCTTCGTTCATCCCCTCCAAAAAGGCGCGGGTGATGTGCATGGTATCGCTTTGTTCCTTCTTGGGACTGCCGTTCAAAACCAGGATTTTCATTTTGTTTTCTCCCTCTTATTTTGAAAAGTGCCGGATTGCCAGGATGCCGATGGGCAGGAAGTACGCGCACCAGCCAATCAGCGCGATCACGCCCCCGACGCTGGTTTTGCCGTCTGCCATGCCGCTGATTACCCCCGTCATGGGCATGAGGAAGCAGCCGACGAAGAACGCGCCGTGAATCATCAGCAGGGCTTTCAGCCATTTGTCCGCCTTGCTTTCCGGCTTCATGGAAAGCCCCATGAAGAAGGTGGAAAGGGCCATCATGCCGTAGCCCAGCAGATCGTAATTGAAGATCAGGCCGCCGCGCCTGAAGTCGATGATGCTTCTTGCTTGCTCGGTCAGGCTTTCCAGGCGCACGCTGGTGGTCTGGGCGAAATACACCAGCAGGATCAATACCGCGTAAACGGCGGAAAACACCAGGCCGATATCCGCCGCCACCTGCCGGTCTTTTTCACTTTCATGATGAAGCCCCGCCGCCATCATGATATAGCCCATGGGCAGGAACATGCACACAAAGTAGGAGCCAAAGGTGAAATCAACCGCCAGGCACACCGCGAACAGGAAGACCGCCGCCGTCACAATAGCCGCTCCGATTTTGGCAATCATTTTATTCATACGTTATTCCTTTCATTCAGCAGGGCATATACGTAAGTGCCCTTCCATATGGGGTTTCCAGCGCTGTCCCTGTGGAAGTAAAGGTTCTGGCGGAAATGGGCTTCCCGCGCCATGCCCACCTTTTCCAGCAGCCGCCAGGAGCGCTCATTTTTGGGATCGCATTCCGCATATACCCTGTGAACGCCCGCGCTGAAAGCGTGCCCGATCACAGCGGCCAGCGCCTCTGCCGCGTAACCCTTTCTTTGAAAACAGGAATTGATAATATAGCCTACTTCTTTTGCTTCAAAATCCCGGTTCCCGCAATAAATGTTGCCGATCACTTTCCTGAATCCCTTTAATTCGATGGCATAAAATTCTTCGGAATGCAGGCGGTATTTCAGGTGTTCCCGGCCGTTTTCATAGGTGATTCCCGGATAGCCTTCGTATTCGTCGTCCCGAAGCTGATACAGGAATTCAAACAGGTCGTCATAATCCGATTCCTGGAAGGGCCGCAGGATCAGCCGTTTTGTTTCAATCATTTCCATATTTGTATTCTCGTTTTATCCGTTGAGTTCCAACCGCATGAGCACAAGCTCCTGCCAGCCCGTCAGCCGGGAACGGAAGCCCTTGGGATTGCGCCCGAATTCCACGAAGCCCACGCTTTTATAAAGGGCGATGGCTCTTTTGTTTTCAGCCACCGCGTTTAATTCCAACTGAGCATATCCCGCTTGTTTTGCGCACGCAATGCAGGCCGCTATCAGCGCCCGGCCGATGCCCAAGCCCCAGTATGCCTGATCGACGCTGATGCCAAGTTCGGCCCGGTGGCGCACTTTTTCCTTGGCCCCCGCCTGTTCGATCCCGGCGGTGCCCACGATCTGGCGATCGACTTCCGCCACCAGCTCGATTTCGTTCCCGCTTTCCGTCTTTTCTTGCAGAAAGTGTGCTTCCTGTTCCGGGTCCATGCTGTTTTCCTCCGGGTATGACAGCAGATAATCCGTTTGCCCGTGGGTCAGGTTAAAGTTTTCAAAAACTGCTAAACCATCCTTTTCCGTACCGTTCCGGATGACGCATGCGCGGCCATCCTTTAACGGAATGGTTTTATTGTATTCCATCGTTTTCTGCTTCTCCTTACTTTTTCACCAATTCCCGAAAGATGGCGTCCCGGTCGAACTTCCCCTCAGCCAGGCCGGGCACTTCCTTGTACGCTTTGCACACGGAAAGGCTGATTTCGGTGCCCACCGCGAGCATTTCTTCGTCCGTACAGGGGCAGTCCTCCGTCACGATCAGCGTGGCGTAGCTGAACGCCACCAGCCAGATATTGCGGAAGAATTTGTCGGCACTTTCCGCGTCCATATTGTAAATCTGCATGATGGAAGGCCGCGCCAGCTCCTGGGAAAAACGGAGCACTTCGATCGCGCCGCCGGAAACGCTGTCCGGGCGGGTGAGGAACAGCAGCCTGTACAGCGCCGGTTCTTCCCGTGCAAAGGCAAGATACTGCCGCCATATGCCTAAAAAGGGGATCGGCCCCGCCAGTCCGCGTTCGATACGGTCCCGATAATAGTTTTTGGCAAGCGTATAAACTTCTGCCTTGAGCTGCTCCATGGTTTCAAACCAGGTAAAGATGGGGCCGACGGATACGCCTAATTCTTTGGCTACTTCCCGCGCAGTGACCGTGTCGATACCGCCTTTTCTGGCAACCTGCAGCGCCGCTTGTACGACCTCTTCCTTTTGAAACTTTACCTTCGGCGGCATAGGGCACCGTCCTTTCAAAAATGAAATTAAATAACTAATGTTATTTAACATATGATATTATATGCGCGTTTCAATCGTCTGTCAAGAGAACGCATAGAAATCTGCGGTTGGTAAAGCGCAAATGTTTATCATGCGTTTGATTTTCTGTAATTCCGCGGCGTTACGCCATATTTTTTCTTGAACGAGTCCTTGAAATAATTGCTGTCGGAAAAACCGCAGCGCAAAGCGATATCCGTAATGGAATCGGCGGTGGAAAGCAGTTCCTGGGCCGCGTGGTGCAGCCGCACGAACACGATGTATTCATGCAGGCCGATCCCCGCCGCCATTCGGAAGCGGCGGCTCAGATAGTTGGGGCTGAATCCCACGGCATGGGCCACGTCCGCGGTGGTAATGGGGTTCATATAGTAAGTGCTGATAAAGCGCGCGGCGTGCTGGATCTGCCGGTCAGAGGTGTGGATATCGTTAGGCTGTTCCGAAGGAAAAAAGCAGAGCCTGCCGCACAGCAGCAGCAATTCCTGCAGATAGGCATGCAGCAGCAGTGGAGACCGTTCGTCGGAGGTTTTATCCTCCGCCGTCATTTGCTGCAAACACCTGCGGATCGGTTCCCGGTACGCTTCCGGTACGTGGAAAACGGTGGTTTCCGTGAAGATTTGTCCCTCCCGGGGCATGCTGTGCCGCACGGTTTCCGGCACGTCCTCCAGCCGGAACAGCACCACCGTTAGTTTGCAGGGCCCGAATACGTAGCGGGTATAATGCAGCGCCATGGAGGGCACCAGGATGAAATCCCCGGCGTGAAGGTCCTGCATATGATCGTCGATCAGGAAGCGGCAGGCGCCGCTTTCCACATAGAATAATTCGATGCAGCCGTGGCAGTGGTGGCCGGTCATGACAAATTGTGTGTCCCGCAGCTTGGTTTCGGCGTGGATATCACTGGCGAAAGGCAATGACTTGTCCATGTTTCTCCCTCACTGTTGATAAATCAGTATTTCAAACAAATTATAGGGCTTTTTCAGCGGAAAATCAAGAAAAACCGTTATATAATACAAAAACGCGCGCAATCCCCTGCGGCGCGGAATTTTCAGATCGAGGTACTGCGAATGTTGTCGAAACAGATCCGATGGCTTTGGGAGAACATGGACGCTCCTTCCCGCCGCCGCCATATCGCCGCTATTTTCATCAGCGTGTTTACCTGCGCGCTGCTGCTGGTGAACCCCGCCCTGTCCCAAAAGCTGATCGACGATGTGATCATCGCTCAGAACCCGGACCCGCTTCTGGGCATTCTGGCAGTGATGCTGATCGTGAAGCTGGGGCGGGAGGGCCTCAGGTATCTCAGGGTGATTTTTCTGGAAAAGGACGCCCAGAACGTGGTTTTTCAATTGCGATGCCGTTTGTTTGAAAAACTGCAGTACAATGATATGCGGTTTTTCGACGATCACCGCACCGGCGACCTGATGACCCGCATGAGCGCGGACCTGGACTGGTGCCGCCATTTTCTGGCTTACATTGATTACCGCATCATCGACGCGGCCTGCACATTCCTGTTTTCCACGGTGTACCTGTGCACGGTAAGCTGGAAGCTGACGCTGCTGCTGATCGTGATCACGCCTGTGCTGCTTTTGATCACCAAGCTGTTTTCCAAGAATGTGCGGCCAAGGTTTGCTGCCATGCGGGAAAAGCTGAGCGAAATGAACACTGCCGCCCAGGAAAACATCGCGGGCAACCGGGTGGTGAAGGCTTTCGCCCGGGAGGAATACGAAAAGGAACGGTTTGAGGAAAAGAACCGGGCCTTTATGGAAAGCCATCTGCGCATCAATAAGGTGTGGCTCACCTTCTTTCCCATGATCGAGCTGCTGGTGAACGCCATCCAGCTGGTCACCATTTTCGTGGGCGGGCTGTTCATCATTCAGGGTGAGATCACCCCTGGCGAGCTGGCGGTTTTCACGGGCCTGAGCTGGGCGGTGTCCAATCCCATGCGGGAATTGGGCAACCTGATCAACGATCTGCAGCGCTTTTCCACCTCCGCCGCCAAGGTGATGGAGCTGCATTACGGAAAGCCTTTGATCGTGGACGCCTCCGATGCCATAACGCATGAACATATGAACGGAGCGATCGAATTTCAGAACGTGTCTTTCAAAATTGACACCAAGTCCATCCTGACGGACGTGAGCTTTTCTGTCCGGCCCGGCCAGACGGTGGCCGTCATGGGTGAAACGGGCAGCGGCAAAACCACCCTGATCCATTTGCTGGCCAGGGTGTACGATGTGACGGAGGGAGCCGTGCTTGTGGATGGCTGCGATGTGCGCCAATGGAAGCTGAACGAGCTGCGCCGGGGCATCGGCACCGCCACCCAGGACGTTTTTCTGTTTTCCGATACGGTGGAGGGCAACGTGGCTTTCGGCGATCAAAGCCTGACCATCGAGGAAGTGAAGGACTTTTCCCGCCGGGCCGCCGCGGCAGAATTCGTGGAGCACCTGCCGGAAGGGTACGATACCATCATCGGTGAGCGCGGCGTGGGCCTGTCCGGCGGGCAGCGGCAGCGTATCGCGTTGGCCCGGGCCCTGGCGGTACGGCCCAGTATCCTGGTCATGGACGATACCACCTCTGCCGTGGACAGCGAAACGGAACAGTACATTCAGGAGCAATTACGGAATCTGCCCTTCCCCTGCACCAAATTCATCATCGCCCAGCGCATTTCCTCCATGCGGGACGCGGACCTGATTCTGGTGCTCAAGGACGGACAAATCAGCGAGCAGGGAACGCACAAGGATCTGCTGGAAAAACGGGGTTATTATTGGCAGACCTACTGCCTGCAGTACGGCATTCCCATGAAGGAGGCGGTGTGAAATGGCGCGGAATAAATTCGACGTGGATGAAAAGCTGGAATCGCCTTTTCGATGGCAGCACCTAAAACGCGCTGGCAAATACGTGGCCCGGCAGAAATATACCATGCTGGCCGCATTGATCCTGAGCGCCCTTGCGAGCGCCGCCACCCTGTACATCCCCAAGATCACCCAGTGGGTGCTGGATGAGGCGGTGCCCAACAAAGACACGGCCATGATCGGCCGCATGGCATTGCTGTTCGTGGGCTTGATCGCTCTGAGCATCCTGTTCAGCGCCATCCGCTCCCGCATGATGGCCCACGTGAGCCAGCGCATCATCTACGATATCCGCAGCGACCTGTTCGCCCACCTGCAAAAGCTGCCGTTCAGCTATTACGACAGCAGGCCTGCGGGCAAGATCCTGGTGCGTGTGATCAATTATGTGAATTCCGTTTCGGATATCCTGTCCAACGGCATCATCAACATGATCATGGACATCATCAACCTTGTTTTCATCGTGGTATTCATGTTCTCCACCAATGCCACCCTGGCCTGGATAATCGTAGCGGGCCTGCCCATTTTCGTGGGCATCATCATCCTGATCAAGCCCCGCCAGCGCAAAGCCTGGCAGAACCAGAGCAATAAGAACAGCAATTATAATGCCTATCTGGCCGAATCCATCGACGGCGTGCGGGTGAGCCAGCTCTTTGCCCGGCAGAAGGAAAACATCGGCATCATGCGGGGCTTGGCCGAAGCCTGCCGGAAGGCGTGGCTGAATGCCGTGTATATCAGCAACACGGTATGGCTTTCCAGCGAAACCATGACCCAACTGGTGCTCACCTTCCTGTATATCGCCGGTGTGTATTGGATGGGCGGGAAAATGGTATCATTCGGCGTGATATTAGCCATGGGGCAGTACGTCAGCCGTTTCTGGCAGCCCATCACCAATTTAGCGAACGTTTACAACTCTTTTGTCAATAATATTGCTTATTTGGAGCGCATTTTTGAAACCATGGACGAGCCCGTGGTGGTGGACGACGCCCCCGACGCGGAAGAATTACCCGATATCAGCGGCGAAGCGAACTTTGAGGACGTCACCTTTGCTTATGAGGAAGGGATCAACGTGCTGGAACACATGAACCTGCACGTGAAAGCGGGGGAGAGCATCGCCCTGGTGGGTCCCACCGGCGCGGGCAAAAGCACGGTGATCAATTTGCTGTGCCGGTTCTATAACCTGAACGGGGGCCGTATCCTGCTGCACGACAAAACAGGAAAGGCCCATGATATCAGCAAAGTGACGCTTCATTCCCTGCGCAGCCAGCTTGGAATCATGCTCCAGGACAGTTTCATTTTCTCCGGCACCCTTATGGACAACATCCGCTACGGACGGCTGGACGCCACAGACGGCGAAGTCAAGGAAGCGGCCCGGCGCGTGCGCGCGGACGCCTTCATCAGCAAGCTGCCGAATGGCTATCAGACCGAGATCAAGGAGCGGGGCAGCAATTTGAGCCAGGGCGAAAAGCAGCTGATAGCCTTTGCCCGAACCCTGCTTTCCGATCCCGCCATCCTGATTTTGGACGAAGCCACTTCCTCCATCGACACCCAAACGGAAAAGCTGCTCCAGGAGGGCATTCAGGAAATGCTCAAGGGCCGTACCAGCATCATCGTGGCCCACCGCCTGAGCACCATCAAAAACTGCGACCGCATCCTGTATATCAGCCACAAGGGCATTGCCGAAATGGGCAGCCATGAGGAACTGATGCGGAAGAAGGGGCTGTATTACCAGCTTTACACCGCGCAGGTAAAGGAAGAAGCGGCATAAAAAAGGAACGCCGGGGCAAATCCCGGCGTTTCTTTGGATAGGGGGATCGCGGTTATACGCTTCCCGGCGGCTCACTTTGGCTTTCTTTTTTCTCTGTCATAAAACCCAAAGCTGGCCCCGCCGGCGGCTTTTTCCGCTTCCTCGTCGGTAAGTTCAATTTTTTCGTCCTCTTTAGCTTCTTCCAAGGTCTCCTTTTTAACGGGATCGTTCATGCGCTGTTCCTCCTTTTCTTTCTGCCGCGCTTATTTATACTGCAATTATACCACGGCTTGCGTGCGGCTGCAAGCGCCGCAAGGTCTGATCATCTTTTTATACGTGGGCCTGCGGCGCGGCGACAGTGTGTTTTGAAAGTTTTTTCAAATAAGCAGAACCGAAATAAGTCCCTCTTGATATTGCAAGGGGGTTCGTCGTATAATAACCGGGAAATAATGTCCATGAGGTGAAGTATGACCGACATTCTGGATTATCAGGGCCAGCGGGTCCATATGATCGGCATCGGCGGCAGCAGCATGAGCGGGCTGGCCGAAATGCTGTTAAAGGAAGGATATACCGTTACCGGTTCGGATAACGCCAATTCCCACGCGGTGGAGCGCCTGCGGAACATGGGCATCGACGTAAAGGTGGGCCACGCGGCGGAAAACGTGCCGGGGGCGGCGCTGCTGGTTTATTCCGCCGCCATTTCAGAAGAAAATCCCGAACGGCGGGAAGCCAAACGCTTAGGCATCCCCGAAATGGAGCGCTCCACGCTGCTGGGGCAGCTCATGCGGGGCCACAAAAACGCCGTGTGCGTGTGCGGCACTCACGGGAAAACCACTACTTCCTCCATGATCGCCGAAGCGCTCATGGAGTGCGGCATGGACCCCACGGTGCATATCGGCGGGCGGCTGGACGCTTTGGGCGGCGGCAGCCGCATCGGCAAAAAGGACGTGTTTGTG
Source organism: Clostridia bacterium (assembly GCA_017530275.1). Next base: position 14,818 of record JAFXMP010000367.1, read on the forward strand.
GCCGAAGCTTGCGAGTTTCACGGCAGTTTTCTGGAAATGCACCCCACGGTGGCGGTGGTGCTGAACATCGAGGAAGACCATTTGGACTGGTACAAAGATATTGAACATATCGAAGCGGCTTTCGGTGATTTTCTGCATTTGCTCCCCTCCTGGGGCACAGCCTTGGGCTGGGGAGAGGACGAACGGGTGCGGCGGCTGTTTGGAAAGCTCGCTTGCGAAAACCGCACCTTCGGTATGAAAGAAAACAACGATTATTATCCGGCAGATTTGAGCTATAACGACACCGGCTGCCCCCGATACGACGTGATGTTCCGGGGAGAAAAGCTGGCGCGGGTGGAATTGCGCGTCGCTGGCACTTTCAATGTGCTCAATTCCCTGGCTGCTTTTTCCGCCGCCCATGTGGTAGGCGCGGAGCCGGAGGCCATCGCCGAAAGCCTGAGCCGCTTTGCCGGAGTGCACCGGCGGTTTGAGCTGACCGGCATCATCGACGGGGTGAAGATGTACCATGATTACGGCCATAACCCCGCCGAAATGCGGGGAGCCCTGTCCGTGGGCAAGATGCAGCGCCCCAACCGCCTGTGGGCCGTGATGCAGCCCCACACCTACAGCCGGGTCAAATCCCTGTTCAACGATTATCTCACCTGCACCAGGGACGCCGATTTCACCCTGGTCACCGATATTTACGCCGCACGGGAAAAGGACCCGGGGGATATCAAGGCGGAAATGATCGTTGAGGGTATGCGCCAGCACGGGATCGACGCCGTGCATACCCCCACCTTCGACGATACGGAAAAATACCTCCGCGCCCATTGGCAGCCCGGCGATCTGGTGCTCACCATGGGCTGCGGCAACATCAACCTGCTCAACGAGCAGATGCAGATGCACGGGGATACCAAGTGATTTTCTGGAAAAACTGCCTGCGCGTCTTCAAGGACCGCGCTGCCGGATGGCTGTTTCCCCGAGGCGCGTGCTGCCTGTGCTGCGGCGATCCCCGGCGGGCCAGCGAGGAAGACTGCCTGTGCGACGCCTGCCGGGAGAAGCTGAAGGAATGGCGGGTACCTGCTGGAGCATGCAATCGCTGCCTGTCGCCGGTGATGCCCGGCAAACCCTGCGCTTTCTGCGCGTCGTCCATGATGAAGCCTATCGAGGCGGTGTTCTCTCCGTACCGGTTCGGCGGAGAAACCCGCGCGCTGATCCACGCGCTTAAATTCAACGCCTGCGAAGAAGCGGCCCCGCTGCTGGCCCAGGCCATGGCGGACGCCTTATCCCGTCGGGATTTTGACTGGATCGTACCGGTTCCCCTGCATCCTGTGCGCTTGCGTCAGCGCGGTTTCAACCAAACGCTGCTGCTGGGAAGGGAACTGTCTGACCGCACAGGCATTCCGGTACAGGAATTGCTGCGGAGGGATCGGTATCACGCTCCCCAGAGCCGCCTGCCCATGAAACGGAGGGCAGCCAACGTGCGCGGCGCGTTTTCCTGCATTGGCGACGCATCCGGCAAAAGAATCCTCTTGCTGGACGACGTGCGTACCACCGGCAGCACTGCCTGCGCCTGCGCGCAGACGCTGCTGGATGCCGGGGCTGAAAGCGTATGCCTGTGCGTTTCGGCGGTGGTTTATCGGAAAAAGAAATAATCTGCGTTTTCCAAACGGCTGAAACCGTGCGCTGTGCAGGCGTCGCGGTTTTCTTTTTTCAGTTATGGGGATTCGTCTTATTTTTCGTCTTATTTCAAACGAAATCAGCGCCCCGTTTGATCATCTCAGCACGGATTTGACTGCCATCGTTGAGACCAAGCGCAGCCGCTATACCGGCTGCTTCGCCCAACGCACGGCATGTGGGAATGATTCGCATGGAGGACTGTGCAACGAATTCGGCGCCGATGTTTCTTCCGGCGACAAGGAGATTATCCACACCCTTCACGATCAAACTGCGAAATGGAATCTCATAATACTTTCGCGGTTCATCGTTCTTTCGCGCAAAATCCTTGTTTAAAAGTTTTTTGCCGTGCACGTCCACCGGATAGTTGGATTGGGCGATCGCGTCCTCGAATTTGCGCCAGGAAAAAGCGTCCTCCGTCGTCAAGACATACTCTGTCACGGCGCGCCGTCCTTCGCGGATGCCAACCATGGAAGATATTTGCGCGATGTAGGCGTTTTCAAATCCGGGCAGACGCTTCCGATAGAAGCGCAGATGCCGCAGGATGCGCAGCTTGCCTTGCACCTGAACGGCGCTTTGGTTTTCCACGCTGGTGATATCGTCGATATCAAAGAATTCGGGGCAGTTAAATGCGATCACGTCCCGACGGCCCGGAACGGTGAAAAACTGCCAGTAAAGGGCGTCCTCCGGAGCCAGCTCCCCGTCTTCCGCTGCCTTTTGGAAAAGGGGATTCAGCTTCCAGCTTCCCTGGCCGAAAGTGGCCGCGCCATCGTAGTTTTCGGGGCGCGGCGCGTCCGGTGTTCCGCGAATTTCCGCCAGAAAGCGCCAGAAGCGGTCTGTATCGATCCCGCCGATCATATAGCGCAGGGAACAAGGCTGATTCCTGTGCTTTTCTTCATCGCCATGCATGGTCGTGAGATTTGCGAACCAGCACACCAGTGCATCGCCTGTGGCGTCGATATAGCGGCGGCTTGCCCGAACGATTCCGCTGCCGCTGGCGTTGCTTATGTTCACGCCGGTGATATGCCCCTGCTTCATTTCCACGCCGGTGACCATGGTATGATAAAGCATTTTTACGCCGCGTTCTGCAAGCATTTCCTCCAGCACCACGGACAGCATCACGGGATCGAAAAAGCACTTCTTGTCTCCGTCGCAGGCGTTCTCCCGGTACAGACGGTCGATGATCTCCAGCCCTACGTAGGAGCATTGGGGTTTTCCGGCAATCCCCGGCGACATGAGCGGCGTAACCAGGCCAAGCGTGCTGCTTCCGCCCGCGCTGCCAAATTGATCGACGGCCAATACTTTCGCGCCGCAATCTGCCGCGGCAATCGCTGCCGCCGCCCCGGCTGTACCTGCTCCGAGTACGATAACATCATATTGCACGATTCAAGACCTTCTTTCTTTTTCTATTATTTCGGGTTTCAGCGCGACACTGCTCTAATTTATCATTGTTTTTGAGCAGAAAAAGCCATCAGGATCGAAATACTTCCCGACGGCTTGCAGGGGTTCGGTTCATACTGTTATTCTTTATGCGAAAAGGGTTTTTCGGGAGCGCTCTTGTTCCGTTTGAACGAGGAATCTTTTTGCCTATTTGACGCTGAAAGCGTATACGGTGGTGGATTCGTAGGTGTCGCCCGCTTTCAGAGCGGTGGTGGGGAACTGGGGCTTGTTGGGGCTGTCCGGGAAATGCTGGGTTTCCAGGGCCACGCCCGCGAAGGGGCCGTAGTGCGCGCCTTCGTGGCCGACCGTGTTCAGGCCCTGGCCGGTGTACACCTGGATGCCGGGCTCAGTGGTGAGCACGCGCATCTCCCGTCCGCTGCCTTCGTCGCGCAAGACTGCGGCTTCCTTTAAGCCCTCGCCCTTCAATACGAAGTTCATATCGTAGCCGTTCACGCCGTCGATCAAGTGGCATTCCGCCCGGCGCTCAACGCCGTCGCCGATGCGGGCGGGGGCGCGCAAATCAAGCGGCGTGCCGTCCACGGGCAGATATTCCCCGGTGGGGATCAATTCATCGTCCACGTCGGTGATGCAGTCGGCGTTCACCTGCAGGGTGTGGCCTAAGATGTCGCCTTTGCCAGCCAGATTGAAATAGGCATGGTTGGTCAGGTTGATCACGGTATCCTTGTCGCTCTGGGCGAGATAGCGGATGGTCAGACGGCAGGCGTCGTCAAACGCGAAGGTGACCTGGACTTTCATTTTGCCGGGATAGCCTTCTTCGCCGTCATGGGCTACATAAGTAAAGAGCACGGCGTCCTCGTTTTCCGCTTCCAGCACCTGTCCCTTCCACCATTTCTTATCGAAGCCCTCCCGGCCCCCGTGCAGGCTGTTGCGCCCGTCGTTGGGGAACAGGGTGTATTCGACGCCGTTCAGTGTGAAGCGGGACTGGCCGATGCGGTTGCCGAAGCGGCCCACGGTGGCCCCCAGGTAACTGGGCTTCTGATCATATTCTTCCAGGGTATCGTAGCCAAGGCACACGTCGGCCAGTTGGCCGTTTTTATCCGGCACCTTGATGGATACCAGATGTGCGCCGAAATCCAGCACGGAAATGGACGCGCCGGTTTTGTTGGTCATGGTGTACAGGGTCATTTGACGGCCGATCTGGTCGATGCCGAAAGGTTTTTGGGTCACGCTCATGGCTGTTTCCTCCGTCTTTTTTGATGATCATATTATAAGTGATTTTTGGGTCGTTGAAAAGCATAAATTTCTGTATACTGGGAATAAAACTGGTATACGGGAGGCGATTGCTTTGATCGTGCGGAGGATGCTGCTGGTTTTTTGCCTGCTTTGCTTCGCTTTTTCTGTCAGAACGGGAAAAACGGTGGACGTGTGGACCGTGGAACCGTTTTCCGGTTCTCTTTCCGGCAAAACAATCACTGTGACACGAAGAATATGGGCAGTAGGGACGCTGACGCGGGATGAACCGGAAGGCTCTTTGCGGTCTGAAATCGTGTTCGCCCTGCGATGCCTGCGGATGGAACTGCCGGATGATAGCGTGAAGGTGGACGGCGGCTCGGGGTATATGGCGGTGATGATCCTTTCCGATCAGGAAACCGTCGATTGGCTCTTGGATAACGCATGGCGCTTCGGCCTGATCGTGGACAAGAAGCCGGAAGGACCCGGTGAACGCATCCGTTTGCGCTATGTGGGGCCGGTGCACGCTGCCGCCATGCATGCCCTGGATATGGATTTGGAAGATTATCTTCTTTTTCTGCGGCGGACAGGGCAGACGGCGCTGAACCGGAATGGCCGCGCTGTGGCCTGGATCATCCGCGTGCCCGAGGGGGAGGCCGTTTCCTTTACGCTGCCGGAAGGCGCGGCATGGGAAATCAGCGGGGACAGCGCGGGCGGCGTGATTATCGCCGTAAGATCAGGATGTTGATATTTTGGGAAGAATGTTATATAATAGGGGCAGGAAAGGGATTTTCCAAGGCATATAACAGTGAAAGGAGAAACCGCAATGAAACTGATTATTGCGATTGTGCAGGATGAAGACGCGTCCCGCCTGATCAGCCATTTGATGAACGACGGTTTTGGCGTGACCAAGCTGGCCACCACCGGCGGTTTTTTGAAATCCGGAAACACCACGCTGCTGGTGGGCGTGGAAGACAGCCGTTTTCAGGAGTGTCTGTCCATTATTGAAAAGGTATGCAAAAGCCGCAAGCAGATTGCCACGTCGCCCGTTACCATGGGCGGCTCTTCCGGCATGTACGCCTCCTATCCCATCGAGGTCACGGTGGGCGGGGCCACAGTATTCGTTTTAACGGTGGATCAGTTTGTCAAGTATTGATCAAAGCGGGGGGTTGACCCTGCGGGAATGCGCGGCGGGGAGCGATGCGCTTCTCGCCCTTTGGCATGATTTTCTGGCGGGGCGTATGCCCCACGCCACGCTGCTGAGCGGAGACGCGGGCATCGGGAAGAAAACAGCCGCCCGGCTGCTGGCCCAGGGGCTCATGTGCCGGGGGGAAGGGGACAAGCCCTGCGGCGTGTGCCGGGACTGCCGCCGTTTTATGGCCCGCACCCATCCCGACGCTTTGTTTCCCGCCCCGGCCCCCAAGGAAAAGACCATCAAAATCGACGCCCTGCGGGAAATGATCGACGCCTTGTCCCGCCATTCCCTGGAAGGCGGCAATCGCGTAGTACTCATTGAAAACGCCGAGCGCATGACGCCCCAGGCCCAGAACTGCCTGCTGAAAACCCTGGAGGAAGCGGCGGATGACACGTATTTTTTCCTGACGTGTGATCAGGAATCGGCCTTGCTGCCCACTATCCGATCCCGGTGCCGGAGCGTGCGCATGCAGCCCTGGGCGGAAAAGCGGGTGGAGGAAGCGCTGCTGAAGCAGCACGTTCCCGCGGAGCGGGCAAAATCGCTATCATTCTTCTGCGAAGGCAGCCTGGGCAAGGCCCTGCAGATGCAGGAGGACGAAACCTACTGGCAGGCGCGGGACACGGTGCGGCGCAGTTTTTTATCGGTGAGGTCGATCTCTGATCTTCCTGCCGCCGTTCAGGCGCTGAAAGACCAGAAGGACAATGGGGACAAGCTGCTGGATATCTTAGAACAGGATGTACGCGTTTTGCTGCGTTCCCGCGCGTCCAATAGCGTGGAAGGCGCGGATGATTTACCGCCTCATTGGCAGGACGCGCCGACGCGGGCCCTGCGCAGGATCATAGAGGGCATTTTTGAAGCCCGGCGTCAGAGAAACGCCAACGTAGGCTGGGCGGCATTATCGGAAGGACTTTTGCAGACCATTGCGGAGGAAGCGGTAAAATGGCAAGTGTAATCGGCGTTCGGTTCAAGAACGCGGGCAAATTATATTATTTCGATCCCGGCAGCTTCTGGCCCACCGCCGGAGACGCGGTGATCGTGGAAACGGTCAGAGGCATAGAATACGGGGAAGTGGTGACCGGGGTAAAGGAAGTCAGCGATGAACTGATCACCCCGCCGCTGAAAAAGGTGATTCGCATCGCCACGGCGGAGGACGCCGTGCATGACGCGGACAACCGCGCCAAGGAACGGGACGCTCTGGCCCTGTGTCAGAAAAAGGTGCAGGAGCACAAGCTGCAAATGAAGCTGGTGGGCTGCGAATACACCTTTGACAATTCCAAAATTCTGTTCTATTTCACTTCCGATAAGCGGGTGGATTTCCGCGCCTTGGTCAAAGATTTGGCGACGGCTTTCCATACCCGCATCGAGCTTCGCCAGATCGGGGTTCGGGACGAGGCGAAAATGATGGGCGGCCTTGGCATGTGCGGGCGGCCCGTATGCTGCGCCCAGTTCCTGGGCGATTTCCAGCCCGTCTCCATCAAAATGGCCAAGGAGCAGAACCTGTCCCTGAACCCCACCAAAATTTCTGGTATCTGCGGCAGGCTCATGTGCTGTCTCAAATATGAGGAAGACCACTACGAAGCCACCCGCCGCCGCATGCCCCGGGTGGGCAAGGAAGTGATCACGCCGGACGGCGTGGGTATGGTGGTGGACCTGAATATTTTGAAGGAAACCGTGCGGGTGCGCATCCCCAAGGGCGACGGAACCGAGCAGAAAGATTATCCCCTGGCGGACGTTCAGCGTGTGCAGCCCGCCCATACCGCCAAAAAAGCGGCCCAGGGATATCAGAACGCGGAGGACGGCGAGCTTGAAACGGATGATGGGCCGGACGAGGTATCCGTGGCGGAGTATGCCGGGGAAGAAGGCCTGACGGAGGAAGAAGCCATGGCCGAAATCGAAGAAATCGCTGAAGAAGCCGGAGAGGACCTCTTGGACGTGGAGGAAGATGGAGATACGGAAATCTGATCCTCCATATAAAAGACGAACAAATTATAATGATCAAGGTCATACAGCGAATGGTATCGCTGAAAAAGACGGATTTGCGCTGATGATGGGAGGGGTGAACCGTGGCTCAGGGAGCGCAGTGGAAAGTGATCCACATTGCGCACAGTGAAAAGCACGCAAAGGAAATCTTGTCGCTCTTGGAGCGGGAAGGGTTTCTGGCGCGCAGCAAGCAGGTTTACCGCACCGTTTCCTCGGAAGATAACTATTATGAAATCGTGGTGCTTGGTTCTGAGGCGGTGGAAGCGCAGCAGCTGTTGATCGAAAGCAACCTGCTGCTGTAATGAGGGAAATGTGATTCCCCTGCCATCCTATAGAATATCCTGTCCCTTCCGCCTGCGGAGGGGATTTTTTACAAAAGCGAAACAGGAGTGATCATTCATGTACATTGCCGATCTTCACATACATTCCCGTTTTTCTCGGGCTACCAGCGGAGAATGCGACGCGCCGCATCTGGACCTTTGGGCGCGAAACAAGGGCATTTCTCTGGTGGGCACGGGGGATTTTACCCATCCCCAGTGGCGGCAGGAATTGTGGGAAATGCTGGATGAAGAAGGGGACGGGATATACCGCCTGAAGGAGGAATACCGCCTGCCCTGCGATACCATGAACACGGTACAGCCCCGTTTCGTGATTACCGGGGAAATCAGCACCATATACAAGCGGGATGGGAAAACGCGCAAGGTGCATCATGTGATCATCCTGCCGGGGCTGGAAGCGGCGGAAAACCTTTCTCACCGGCTGGAAGCCATTGGCAATCTGCACAGCGACGGCCGGCCCATTTTGGGGCTGGACAGCCGGCTCCTGCTGGAAATCACCCTGGATACCTGCCCGGAGGCGATATATGTTCCGGCGCACATCTGGACGCCCCATTTTTCCCTGTTCGGGGCCTTTTCCGGCTTTGACACAATAGAAGAATGTTTTGGCGATCTGACGCCCTGCGTGCATGCCCTGGAAACGGGGCTTTCCTCCGATCCGCCCATGAACCGCCGCCTGTCCGCCCTGGATGGGCATATTCTGGTATCCAATTCAGATGCCCATTCTCCCCAGAAATTGGGCCGGGAAGCCAATCTGCTGTCCTGTGAAATGGGGTATCATGCGCTGAAACGGGCTTTGGATACGGGAGAAGGCTTTGGGGGCACCCTTGAGTTTTACCCGGAGGAAGGAAAGTATCATCTGGATGGGCACCGGAACTGCCAGTGCCGCTTAACGCCGGAGGAGACGCTGGGCAATGGCGGCGTGTGTCCGGTATGCGGGAAAAAAGTGACCATCGGTGTGCTGAACCGGGTGGAGGCGCTGGCGGACCGGCCCGAACCGGAGAAGCTGGACAGGCCTTTTGAAAGCCTGATCCCCCTGCCGGAGCTGCTGGGAGAGGTCCTTGGTACTTCCGCAGCCAGCAAAAAGGCGCAGGAGGCGTATTTTGACCTGCTCCAAAAGCTGGGATCGGAATTTACCGTCCTGCGGGAAAGAAGCATAGAAGATATTCAAGCGGCGGGCGGGTTCCTGCTGGGTGAAGCCGTGCGGCGGATGCGGGCGGGAAACGTAATCCGTCAGGGCGGATATGATGGGGAATACGGCGTGATCCGCGTGTTCCAGCCAGGAGAAAAGGAAACGCTGCTGGGACAGACCACCCTGCTGTCCGTTGCTCCCGTAACAGCGGCAAAAAAAGCGGCAATGGCTGCAAGGCCAACCGCCGCGCAGGAAGAAATACTGGATAACCTGACGGAGACGCGCCCCAATCCCGAACAGGAAGCCGTCGTTCACGCGGAAGACGGCACGATAGCGGTCATCGCCGGACCGGGCACTGGAAAAACGGGCACCCTGGTAAACCGCATTGCCTGGCTGATCGAAGAAAAGGCCGTTTCTCCGAAGGAAATCACCGCAGTGACCTTCACACGCCAGGCGGCCCGGGAAATGCTGGAACGCCTGGAAAAACGACTGGGGAAAAAACGCGTCAAAGGGCTGACCGTAGGCACGTTTCACGCCATTTGCCTGAATCTGATCGAAAAAAAGCCGCTGATTTCCCGGGAAATGGCGCGGGACACTATGGCGGATATTTTAAGCGAACGCGGGGAAAAGATGTCTTCCACCAGCGCCCTGAACTTGATTTCCGTACGGAAAAGCGGCTTGGAAACGCCCGGCTTGCCGGAAGGCTTATGGGAACAATACCAACAGAAGATGCGAGAAATGGGTGTGCGGGACCTGGATGATGTGCTGCTTGAAGCGCTGCGTGTTCCCGTCCAGGATAAGCCGTGCTTTCATTACCTGCTGGTCGATGAATATCAGGATATCAACGCTGTGCAGCGGTCTTTGGTGCGTCATTGGAGCGAAAACGGGCGTTTGTTCGTGATCGGCGACCCCGATCAATCTATTTACGGCTTCCGGGGCGCGGACGCAAAGTGCTTTGACGCGCTGCTTGAGGACAGGCCGGATGCGAAGATCATTCATTTGAAGCATAACTACCGCTCCGCCCCGGAGATCCTGAACAGCGCCTTGACGGTGATCAACGGAAATCCGGGAGAGAAGCGGGAATTGACGTCCACCGTGCCCGCTGGAGAACCAGTGCGCCTGGTACGGGCGGCGGATGAGCAGGGGCAGTATATCTGGATCGCCAAGGAAATCGCCCGGCTCACCGGCGGCGTGGACATGCTGGAGGCCAAAGCGGGAGAACGGGCGCTATGCGCTTTTTCGGAAATCGCCGTGCTGTGCCGCACCCATCGGCAGTTGGAACAGGCAGAGAGGTGCCTTCGCCACGACAGCATTCCCTGCGCGGTATCAGGCCGGGGGGATTTTCTGGCGGATGAAAAGAATCAGGCGTTGCTGGGCTTTTTCACCGCCCTGGAGGAGCCGGAAAACCTGCCCGCCCTGCGCACAGCGCTAAAGGGCCTTTGGCATTGTCCGGACGGACTGGCCGCACGGGCGGAAGAAGCTATTGGCTTAAAGGGAGAAGCCTTTGAAGCGGCGCTTTCCTCCTTTGACGGCCTTTCTCCCTTTCTGGACGCGGTGAAAAAGTATGGGCCGCTGCTGCGGAAGGAAAAGCCCCGGAGGCTGCTGGAGGCGCTGGCGGAGGATACGGGCGTGAAGGGCAGGACGGTGGAGCAGCTTTGGAACACCGCCGTATTCTTCGATACCATGCCCGATTTTCTCGCGGCCCTGCGTTTGGGAGAAGAAGGGGACATTACCCGCTTGAGCGGCGGAAAGCCCTCCGGCGCGGTGCGGCTGATGACGCTGCACGGCGCCAAGGGACTGGAATTCCCCTGCGTGTTCCTGGCCGGGCTGGATGCGGGGCGGTTTCCTGCTGAACGGCAGGAAGAGGAAACGGATGTGGAAGAAGAACGGCGGCTGCTGTTCGTAGGGATCACGCGGGCCAAGCATCGCCTGATCCTGACCTGCGGAAACGACCCATCCGCTTTCGTGGATGAACTGCCAGCCTCCGTCCGGCAAGAGGATGCCCGCATCCGTCCCCGGCAAGCCGAAACGGAGCAAATCAGTTTCTTTGGATTATGATGCGCGGGTAAGCGACGCCGCCCATTGCTGCAATTGGATGCTGTCCAATTGGCGGCTCAAAGTTAGCGCAACCGGAAGATTACTCTGCGCATAAGCTTCTTCGATATGGCGGCGCAGGGTCATGATGATTTCATAGGACGAACGCTGTTTCATGGGGAGGAACCTCCTTTAGGATCATTTTGTGGAATTTTCGGACATTTTGCCGTCCATATACAGCATACGCCGTCGAATGAGCACTTGCAAGGGAAAAACCTGTCGAAGGCTGTCGAAGACACCATATTTCGTTCGACATGATGCGACATATACAAGATATGGTGGATTGAAAACAGATGCTTTTTTCTCGGCGCGTATTGTTTTTCCGTTGTATTTCATGGAAAGAACGGTTGCCAAAAACGGGAAGGCGTGGTATGATATGCGCACGGTCAAAAAATGCCCGGCGGGCAAAAATTGACCCAATAAATGGAAAGGTGGATTTTTCTCGATGGAACGTGTATATAATTTTTCTCCCGGCCCCTCTGCGCTGCCCCTGCCTGTGCTGGAAAAGGTGAAGGAAGCCCTGCCGGTGTACGGCGATACGGGTATGAACGTGATGGAAATGAGCCATCGCAGCCCCATGTATCAGGCCATCATCGATGATACCACGGCCCGGCTCCGCGCCCTGATGCACATTCCGGAAACGTACGCAGTGCTGTTTCTCCATGGCGGCGCCACCATGCAGTTCGCTTCTGTGCCCATGAACTTGGGCGTGAAGGGGGAAGCGGACTACATCGACAGCGGCAATTTCGCTCACGGCGCGGCTGGGGAAGCGGCCAAGTATTTGAAAGTGAACGTGGTCGCGTCCTCCCGGGACGATAATTATGTATACATTCCCGAATGGGAAGGCAAGCTGAATCCCGAAGCGGATTACCTGCATATCACCACCAACAACACCATTTACGGAACCCACTACACCGTGCTGCCCGAAGGAAAAGCGCCCCTTGTAGCCGATATGAGCAGCAACATCCTGGGCGAAGTGTACGATATCAATAAATTCGGCGTGGTGTACGCCGGCGCGCAGAAGAACATCGGCCCCGCCGGCCTGTGTGTGCTGATCGTGCGGAAGGACCTGCTGGGCCACGCTTCTCCCATCTGCCCCAAGGTGCTCAACTGGGCCACCCAGGCGGACAATGGCAGTATGCTGAACACCCCGAACACCTTCGCTATTTACGTCGCGGGCCTGTGCATGGCCTGGCTGCAGGAGCAGGGCGGCGTGGAAGGCATCGAAAAGGTCAACAAGGAAAAGGCCGCGCTGCTGTACGATTATCTGGACAACAGCGCCCTGTTCAACGCCACCGCCCAGAAGGAATTCCGTTCCATCATGAACGTCACCTTCGTTACCGGTGATAAGGAAAAGGACGCCGCTTTCGTCAAGTTCGCCGCCTCCAAGGGCCTGGTGAACCTGAAGGGCCACCGCAGCGTGGGCGGCATGCGCGCCAGCATTTACAACGCCATGCCCATGGAAGGCGTGAAAAAGCTGATAGCCGTCATGAAAGAATTTGAAGTGAACGGATGAAGGAGAAGCCGTATGTATAAGATCAAAACGCTGAATTCCATTTCGCCTGTCATTCATGAAGTGCTGTCCGCCGGGCAGTACGTGGTGTCCAACGAGGAACCCACCCCCGACGCCATCCTGGTGCGCAGCGCCGCCATGCACGATATGGAGTTGCCGGAATCCCTGCTTGCCATCGCCAGGGCCGGGGCGGGCACCAACAATATCCCCATCGACAAGTGTTCCGAAAAGGGCATCGTAGTCTTTAACACCCCCGGCGCCAATGCTAACGCGGTTGCGGAATTGGTGATTGCCGGTCTGCTGCTGTCCAGCCGCGATATCGCGGGCGGTATCGCCTGGGTGAAGGAATCCAAAGACGAGCCGGGACTGGAAAAGCTGGTGGAAAAGAAAAAGAGCCAGTTCGTGGGTCCCGAGCTGCGGGGCAAGAAGCTGGCCGTCATCGGCCTGGGCGCGATCGGCGCGCTGGTTGCCAACGCTGCTGCTCAGGGCCTTGGTATGGAAGTGGTGGGCTATGACCCCTACATCTCCGTGGCCCACGCTTGGGCGCTGTCCCGGGCCATTCATCGGGCCGACGCAATGGAAGACGCTGTGAAGGACGCAGATTATATCACCTTCCATATCCCCCTCATGGATTCCACCCGGGGCACCATCAACGCCGCCTTTATCAAGAGCCTGAAAAAAGGCGTGCGCATCATGAACTTCTCCCGCGGCGAGTTGGCCGTAGCCGACGATATCAAGGCAGCCATCGCGGAAGAACAGCTGGCGGCCTATGTGACGGATTTCCCCTGCGCCGCTTTGGCGGATACCCCCAAGGTGGTGTGCCTGCCTCACCTGGGCGCTTCCACTCCGGAGAGCGAGGACCGCTGCGCTGAAATGGCCGCCAATGAACTCAAGGATTATTTGGAGCGCGGCGTGATCCGCAACAGCGTGAACCTGCCAGAGATCATGCTGGGCATCCCTGAAGGCAGCCGTGTGCTGCTGATCCACAAAAACGTGCCCGGCGTGGTGAGCAGCATTTCCAGCCTGATTTCCGGCCGCGGCATCAACATCCAGAACATGCTGAACAAGAGCCGGGGAGATATGGCCGTCACCGTGCTGGAACTGGTGCAGCATCCTGACGATACCCTGCTGGCCGCTCTGGGCAAGCTCAAGGACGTGGTCCGGGCCCGGCTGATCTGATCATTCCATAGAACGCGACGCCGCACGGCAGAAAAAGCCGTGCGGTTTTCTCTTGACACATTCAGACAAAAAGGCATATAATTTCAGCATATTTTACCGGCGGCGTGTTTTTCGCGGCGCTGTGGACGGAGGTTCTCATGAACTTGCAGGAAACGTTCGGAAGCCTGGTGTTCAACGACGCGGTGATGCGGCAGCGTTTGCCCAAGGAAACCTATCGGGCGCTGCACCGCACCATTGCGGAAGGGAAGTCCCTGAATCCCCAGGTGGCCAGCGTGGTAGCCAACACCATGAAGGATTGGGCCATCGAGAAAGGCGCGACCCATTATACCCATTGGTTCCAGCCCATGACGGGAATCACCGCCGAAAAGCACGATTCCTTCCTTTCGCCCATTGAGGGCGGCGGGGCCATTATGGAATTCGGCGGCAAGGAGCTGGTGCGGGGCGAACCGGACGCTTCCTCCTTCCCCTCCGGGGGCCTGCGCGCCACGTTCGAGGCCCGAGGCTACACGGCCTGGGACCCCACCAGTTATGCTTTTATCAAGGACGGCACTCTTTGCATCCCCACCGCCTTTTGCAGCTGGGGCGGTCACGCCCTGGACAAAAAAACGCCGCTGCTGCGCTCCAACGAAGCTCTGAATCGCCAGGCCCGGCGCATCCTGCAATTGCTGGGACATCCGGACGTGAAAAAGGTCAACGCCACCGTGGGTCCGGAGCAGGAGTATTTCCTCATTGACCGGGACCTGTATTATAAGCGCAAGGATTTGATCTATACCGGCCGCACCCTGTTTGGAGCCAGACCTCCCAAGGGCCAGGAGCTGGACGATCATTATTTTGGCAACTTGAAGCCCCGGGTAGCCGCTTTTATGCGCGAGGTGGACGAAGAACTGTGGAAGCTGGGCGTGTCCGCCAAAACGGAGCATAACGAAGCGGCCCCCTGCCAGCATGAACTGGCCCCCATATTCACCACCAGCACCATCGCTACCGACCACAACCAGCTCACCATGGAAATCATGAAGCGGGTAGCCGGGAAGCACGGGTTTGCCTGCCTGCTGCACGAAAAGCCTTTTGCCGGGGTCAACGGCAGCGGTAAGCATAATAACTGGTCCATGAGCACCGATACCGGCGTGAATCTGCTGGAGCCGGGGGAGACGCCCGCCGAAAACGCCCAATTTTTGCTGTTCTTAGTGGCGGTGATCAAGGCGGTGGACCTGCATCAGGATTTACTGCGCATTTCCGTGGCCGGGGCGGGCAACGACCACCGCCTGGGCGGCAACGAAGCGCCGCCCGCCATCATTTCCATGTTCCTGGGGGACGAGCTGGAAGCCATTTTGAACGCCATCGAGCACCACAGCGCTTATGTCGCTGGGGAGCGGATGGAAATGAATATCGGCGTTACCACCCTGCCCCGCATCCCCAAGGATACCACCGACCGGAACCGCACCTCGCCCTTCGCTTTTACCGGCAACAAATTTGAGTTCCGTTCTCTGGGTTCGTCCATGTCCATTGCCGAAGCCAATGTGGTGATCAACACCATCGTGGCGGACGTGCTGATGGAATTTGCGGAAAAATTAGAGGCGGCGGTGGACATTCGCGCCGAGGTGGAGCAAATCGTGGTGGACACCATCACGAACCACAAGCGCATCATTTTCAACGGCAACAATTATTCCGACGAATGGAAGCGGGAAGCCCATGAGCGGGGCCTGCTGGACTTGCCTTCCACCCCGGACGCTCTGCCCCTGCTGATCACGGAAGAAAACATTGCTTTGTTCGAGCGTCAAAGGGTATACACACGCCAGGAGCTTTACAGCCGGTATGATATTCAGCTGGAAAACTACTGCAAGGTGATTTCTATCGAAGCCCATACCATGCTGGATATGGTGAATCAGGAAATCTTGCCCGCGATCCTGGCTTATTCCGGCCAGGCGGCCCGGGACGCGGCCTCCAAGCGGCAGCTCTGCGCCGATTTGGAGCTGACTTATGAACAAAAGCTGGTACGGCGTCTGGCCGCGCTGATCGACAGGATCGGCGAACAGATGGAGGCGCTGGAGCAGGCTGTTTTAGGCCTGGAAACCGCAGGAGATGCCCTGGCCCAGGCCCGCTACTGCCGGGATAGCATATTCCAGCGCATGCAGGCCCTGCGCGGCCCGGTGGACGAAGCGGAAACCATCGTGGACAAGCGTTTGTGGCCCTTCCCGGGATACGGGGAGCTGCTGACGACAAAATAGAATAAAGAATACACAAAAAACCTCCGTTCCGGTGCGAAAACCGAGAACAGAGGTTTTTTCATATGCGCTGGATCAGCCGATGTTTTTATGAATTGTCAGGATATTCTTTCCATCCTTATATTCATACTCCATGCCGTCCATGCTCTTTTTCACCATAAAGATGCCCAAGCCGCCGATCTGCCTTTCCTCGGCGGACAGTGTTACATCGGGATCGGGCTTTTTCAGCGGATCGTAAGGCACGCCGTGATCGATGAAGGTGATGGACACGGCCAAGGGATCCTTCTGCACTTCCACCTGGACAGTGGCTGATCCTATGGAGGGATTGTACGCGTAATGGGCAATGTTCACGTACAGCTCTTCCACGGCCACATCGATCTGCATTTGGGTTTTCGGGGGACAATCCAATTGCTCCAGATGGCCGTCCACAAAGGAAAGTACCTGATCCAGGTTTTCCACCTTGGCTTCAAGGGTCAGCTCGTTCACCTTTTTTTCCTCCGTTCCCGCATACTGAAAGCTCAGCATGGTGATATCGTCGAACTGAGGCGCTCCGCCTACAAAAGCATCGATGTCGCTGCGAACCGTCTTAAGCAGCTCTTGCGGATTTGCGTTGGGATCACGGTTTAGGGCCGACAGCATCCTGTCCGTACCGAACAGCTCGTTGTGGGAATTGGTGGCTTCCGGTACGCCGTCGGTGTAAACGAACAGGTTGTCGCCGGGGTGCAGTTCAAATTCGTGCTGCCGGAAGCGGATGCCGTCCATGGTGGCCACAGCGGGGGAGTGACGGTAAATCACCAGTTCATACTGTCCGTTCTTCCGTTTGATCACGGGATGCTCGTGGCCCGCGTTGGCAGCCACGCCGCGGCCGGTGGAAATCTGGATCACGGCCAGCCATACGGTAACGAACAGCTCCGCGTCGTTGCCCTGGCACAGCTGCTCGTTCACGTTGGATAATATTTCGGCGGGGCTGTCGCCCATCTGAGCCCGGTTTTTGATCAACGTTTTGGCGATCACCATGAACAGGGCCGCGGGCACGCCTTTGCCGGATACGTCCGCCATCACCAGGCAGATATGATCGTCGTCCACCAGGAAGAAATCGTAGAAGTCGCCGCCCACTTCCTTGGCCGGGTCCATGGTGGCGTAGAGGTCGAATTCGTGGCGGTCGGGGAAGGGCGGGAAAATCCTGGGCAGCATGTCCGCCTGTATTTGGGTGGCGATGTTCAGCTCTGCGCCGATGCGTTCTTTTTCGGCGGTGATGCGGGTGAGGTTGTCCATATATTCCACCATGCGGCCCTGCATGGTGCGTATCTCCCGATACAGATCGCCGATTTCGTCCTTGGACCTGATGGGCAGGCAGATCACATCATCCTTTGTGTAAACCTTTTCCTCATCCACAAACCCCATGGCGGCCTGGGACAGCATGGACAGCGGTTTGGTGGCCATTTTCCGCATCAGCATGATGGTCACGGCCACGGCCACGATCATCAGTCCGGCCGCGAAGAGCAGCATATCGATCAGGAACACCTGACGTTCATCCATCACTTCGTTCATGTCGATATCCACACCCAGGAGCGCGACTGAATTGCCTTCTGAATCCAATATGGGCTCATACGCGGAGCACAGCCACCCATATTCAGTGGTGGATACGGTGGGATCGATATGCACGTTGCTCTGATACGCGACAAATTCTTCCGGCGATTCTTCGTAGCTGCTTATATACAAAAGGTCCTCATCCGGGTCGACCAGATTCACGCTGACGTTTCCCTGAACGGACTGGATATAAATGAATTTCGCGTCCAGCTTTTCCCGGTAAATATTCAGCGTTTCGCACATTGCCTGAAAGCCGGTATACAGATCACGGTCAATAAGCCACTGCCGGATCAGGCTTTCATTATCCGCCTGCAGGGCGGAAAAGCGAATATTTTCAAAATCATCCGAGCCGATTTCTTCTTTCAGACGGACGAGATAATCCCCGTCCATGAAAGCGGCCACGGCGGCTGCGGCTTCGGAGGTGGTCTGCTTATAGTATCGGTCCACCCGTTCGCTGTTGACCTGATACGCGATCACGGTGAGCCCGCCAGCCAAAAGAATGGTAATCGCCAGAATCAGCACATTCAGCTTGACCGTCAGGGATATCCAACCTTTTTCGGTTTTCGCCATACCCGTCTCTCCTTTTGCAAAAGACGTTATATGATCACCAGGACCACATTAAAGCCTTCATAGTTGCGGTAGTACAGGGCTTTGGATTTTTTCTTTACCATCATCACGCCGATGGAATCCAGGAAATCCTCTTTCGCGTCCTGCTGCATGCGGCCCATTCTCATATCCAAAGGATTGAAATACGGCGCGCTGTTGCGGATGCGGAGAGAAAAATCACCGTTTTTTTCTTCGCACAGGGTGAGCTGAATATACTCTTCCGGTTTGCCGGTGAATGCCTTTTCCAGCGTGACCAGGCACAGTTCCTCAGCGGCCAGCTGAATCTGCATAGCCTTTCTCATGGGGTATTCCTGCTCTTCGCAGAAGCGTTCCAATCCTTCCAGCACCCGCTGCAATTCATGGTCGCCGTTATCCATCACGGCGCTGAACACGGGAATATCCGGCTCTTTTGCCTTTTTGCTCCGGAAACGGACCGCCGCGCCTAACAACAGCAGGGAAGCTGCCTCGCAGGCAGGGAACAGCCACCAGAATCCTTCAGGATAAAGCAGGCCGAAAACGAACGTGGCCGGAAGCAGGAATAAAGCGCTGCGCATGAGCGTGATCAGGCTGCTCAGTTGGCTTTCACCCACGGATTGATAGTAGCCCGTCAGGATAATGAGAGCCCCGGCCAGAGGTACGCTCAGGCAGAAAATGCGGATAGCAGGTATGGATACGGCCTGAGAAAAAGCTTCGGTGACGCCAAAGAAAGCGGAGACCGGTCCGGCGAACAGCGCCAGCAGTCCAGCTGCCGCCGCGCCCAAAATCAGACCCCAAACCAGGGCCAGGCGGAGCACACATTTCAGACTGGCCCGATCGTGCTCTTCCGAGAAAACGGAGGCCAGGGGCTGCATGGTTTCAGAGGAAGCCTGATACACCGAAAAGGCCACGTAAGAAACGTTCATCACCACATCGAACACGGCCACATACAGGTCCCCGTCGATGATGCCCAGATCCCCGGCCCTCAGCAGCAGGCGGTTCCCCAGGGGCAGGAACAGAAACTGAAACACATAGCGGATTGAAGTGGAAAAACCGATGGTCAGGGAAGTGGTTACATCGCGTCGGATTTCCTTCGGATCGGCTACTGCCCGCAGGATATCCCTAAAACGCAGCACGCCTGTTTTGGTGAATAAATGAATGCTCAGCACGATCACGCTGACCGCCTGCGCCGAAACGGTAGCAATGATGGAACCCTGTACCCCCATGCCCAATCCCAGCACCAGCAGCAGATTCAAGCCCAAATCCACGCCGCAGCCTAAGGAAAAGCCCAGGGAAGCTAAGCGGGCGTTACTGTCACAGCGCACGAAGTCGTACAGGATAAAATTGAGCATGAAGATGGGCGTGGCGGCAACCAGGGGCCGGGCGTAGCTTTCGCACAGTGCCAGCAGCTCTGGCCGGCTGCTGTCCGCGCCCAGCAGGGAAAGCAGGGGTATCATCAGCAGATTGCCCGCGATGGCGATTACCGCCGAAATACCCAGCAGCCAAACTGTCAGGACGCGGAAATGGCACAGCGCGTCATAATTCCGGCCGGCGGAGGTCAATTTGCCGTGGGTGACGCAGCCGCCGGTGGAGAAACCGTAGCCGATCAGGTTATAAAGCATATATACCGGCGTAACGATGCCGATGGCGGCCAGGCCTTTTTCGCCCACCTGAGCGCCTACCACCAGCGCGTCGGCAGTATCCGCCACCGCCAATGCAACGGCGGATATGAGCGCGGGCCACAGCACGCGGTAAAACATCTGTCGGGGGATCCACAAGTTTTTCTTCACCTGATCGCCTCGTATACGTTCAGCCGATCCACCGGGCTGTACAGCATTTTTGCCCGCCGGAGGCCCGATAAGCCCAAATCCTCTTCCAAGTTGATCAGGGCATACTTATCCTTCAAGCGGCAGGCCATTTCATGAACCAGCACTGCCGTGACCTGAATGGGCAGGGAAGGAGCGTGCTTGGTCATGGTCATGGTGAATTCCTCGGCCGTGTTTTCATATCCCAGCAGGAACGCCCTGCGGCCGTCAGCCGTTTCCAGCCCGATCCCCCACATGCCCAAAGCATGAAAGGACTCCAATTCCGTTTCCAGCACGTTCCAATCTCCCATGATCCCACGGGATTCGGCTTCCGCGATCCGGGCAAGATCCCGCAGGAAAGGAAGCTCCGCTTCCGTCAGCGGGCACACCGTGTACGGAACGTCTCTTTGAAAATGGCGCACCTTCATTTTGAAGCTGTTGGACATGTGATGCCCTTCCGTCAGCGCCAAAGCGGACGAGGAGGAGATATATTCGCTCAGGTCGTCCCGCAGAATGAGATGGAACCCGCACTGTTTCAGATGCTCGCCCTGTTCTCGGGTGAGGTACAGAAAATGCGGTTTTTTTTCTTCCCGGCACGTCTGCTCTATGAACGCCATGCATTTTTCCTGTTTGCCGCAGGGACAGTAATAGGCGCGGTCATGCTGGCTGTAAACGACAAAAAAATCCTCGTCCCCTGTGATGGAGAAACCGTAGGTGTTTTTCCAGGCATAGAGGCAAGGAAAAGAAAGCGACGAAAACGGGTTCCGCCGCACATCCCGGCAGGCGTCCATCCAAGGCTTGTCGTTCAGCTCGATAGGACGGAAATGTGTCATGCTTCGATATTCAGGATGTCCACAAAGCCCGTCACATCGAAGATTTCCATGATTTCGGGCTTCACGTTGCGGATCGCCATTTTGCCCTGCTTATTCATGACCTTCTGGGCGGAGAGCAGCACGCGCAGGCCAGCCGAAGAAATGTAGTCCAGCTTATCCAGATCAAGAATGAGTTCGGTTACCCCGTTCAGGGCGGTTCGCAGCTCGTTTTCAAGCTGGGGGGAGGTGGTGGTATCCAAACGGCCCTCCAGGGCGATGGTCAGTTCGTTTCCGTTTGCTTTTTTAACGATGTTCATGCTGCAAAACTCCTTTTCAGTAAGATTTTGTAAGGACAAGCGCTCCGCACGAGGCTGAAAACGGGGCGGGAACGGTATAAATGTCCTTTTTCCGTGCCCTATTATATACTTTTTTCTGGATAAATGCAATGGCCTTCGGAAACGGAAGGCGCAAGATACCGTATATACGGCAAAGCAATAATGGGGATAGGTTCGGCCTGGATCGGAACAGGCGGCCGGGATTACTTTTTTTCCTCCAGCGGCGGGGCGAATTCGCTGCCAAGCGGCCGATCCAGCGCCCGGTCCCGGGCGGCCCAGCGGGCGGCGTTGCGCAGGATCAGCTGCACGTTGGGGTTGTAGTAGGAGCGCAGGGTTTCATGGCCGGGCTGGAAATAGAAGATTTTGCCGTAGCCCCTGTTAAAGCAGCAGGCGGAACGGAACACGTCGCCGGATTCATACCAGCCAATGCCCAGCAGGGCGTCCGGCGCGGGGATATCGAAGCGTTCGCCGTACATTTCCTCCGCTTCCAGCTCGAACCAGGCGGGCACGCCCCGCATGATGGGATGGGCGGGCTCGATGACGAAAATGCGTTCCTTGTCCTTGTTTTCATGCCAGCGCAGGGAGCACTGGGTGCCCAGCAGCCGCTGCATGATTTTGGATTCATGGCCGGAATGCAGGACCAGCAGGCCCATGCCCCGCAGCACGCGCTGCTGCACTCTTGTCACGATTTCGTCGGGCACTTTGGAATGCTTGCAGTGGCCCCACCATACCAGTATGTCCGTATCGTCCAGCACTTCTTCCGTCAGGCCCGCTTCCTCCTGGGAAAGCCAGGCCGTGCGCACCGTGAATTCCGGCTGATTTTCATAGATGGCGGCCACCGCCCCCAGCACGCCCTGGGGATAGACGGCCAGTACCTCCTGCTTGCTTTCCGCGGCGCAATCTTCATTCCACACTGTTACAGAAACCGGCATTTTGATCTCTTCCTTTCGCAGAATATTTTCTATATGGCAGACCACCTGTAAGTGGCAAGAAACGATAACTTTTATGGCTTTCTTGGAAGGGGGTCTGGGGGAAAACGTTCTTTGGCCCCCAAAGAATGGTTTCCCCCCAGAAAACTTCTCCGTTTTGGGGATCAAACTTTTTTATCCTTCCATTTTCCGCTGGCGAATCGGGGGTAGAAGAAGGCAAAGCGCAGCACGATTTCGGACAGGCCGAAGATCCAGGTGCCCACCAGCTCCAGATGCAGCACGTTCACCGCGATCACGGCCATGATGGGCCGCACTACGGAAACGCACAGGGTGGCGACCAACGCCACATACAGGTTGTCGCCCGCGCCACGCAGGGAACCGGACAGCACCACGCTGCTGGTCTGGAAGGGCTGGATAGCCGCCAAGACCAGCATGGTGCTGGCGGCGTAGGAAATCACCTGACTTGCGTTCAGGGTGTTTTCCCCAATGAACAGGCTCACGATCTGATAGCGGAAACTGACGATCAGCACGCCAAGCACCAGGGAGATCATCACCGCGAACCGCTGGCTGATCTTGCCGTAGAGCATGGATAGATCGGGCCGCTTCCGGCCTAAATTCTGGCCTACCAGGGCCGTGGCCGCCACGCCCAAGCCATCGCCGAAGGTGAAGGTGATGCTCAAAAACTGCATGCAGATCTGGTTGGCGGCGTACATGGTGGTGCCCAGGGAAAACAGGATGCGGGCATACACGAAAAAGCCGAAGCGCACGCCCAATTGTTCGATGGCCGCGTTGCCGCCTACCTTGATGATGGAGCGCATGCTTTCCTTGTCGAAACGCCACTTGTCACGCCGGGAAAGATGGAGATAACCCTTGTATTTTCCGCCAGCCACCACGGTGCCAAGAGCCATCAGAAAACCGGCGCACATGCCGATCACCGAGGCCAGCGCTGCTCCCCGCACTTCCAGCCGGGGGAACCCCAAATGCCCGCCGATCAGGCAGTAATTGAAAAACACGTTGATCAGGTTGCTGCCCATGTTCACCCACATGGTGATCTTCGTTTTGCCGATGCCCCGCTGGGCGGCGCAAATGCACATCGATAAAGCGTTGATGGGCAGGGCGTAGTTCATGATGGTGAAATAATCCACCGCGTCCAGGAACACCTTTTCGCTTTCGGCGCTGTCCCCGCCGGCTAAACGCATGAGGGGTACGGCGAACACGTCCGCAAGCAGCGCCAGCAGCAGCGACATGCCAAGCGCCAGCATGAGGGCGTTGCGCAGCGTGGCGTTGGCTTCCTCCTGCCTTTCTTCGCCCCTGCGCCTTGCCACGATGGCCGTGATGCCCACGTTCAGCGCGAAAAACAGGCACAACAGCACCATCCTCGGCTGGGTGGGCAGGCCCACGGAGGACAGCCCCTCCGCCCCCAATTCGTTGCCCACCATGATGGTGTCCACCGTGCCGATCAGGCTCATGAGCACCATTTCGATAATGGAGGGCAGCGCGATGCGCATCACATCCCCATAAGCGGTTTTTCCATTGGGAAGCTCTCCCTGACGGTGCTCCCGCTTCACCAGGTATTCCGGGGCCAGCAGCCGCCGCAGCACATTGCTTTCCACGCCCACGCGCCTTCCCTTCGTAACATCAGCCGTTCAGAAAAATTCTACCATACTTTCCCCTCCTTGTAAATTCTGATACCGGGAAAAATTGTAAGGCGCGCAAAGTTTTTCTTGCGGAAAGGCTGCTTTTGCATTATGATAGACGTATAAATATATGAAACGGGGTCGATTTCTGGTGAAAAGAATCCTTTCCCTGCTGCTTTCCGTATGCCTGCTGCTGGCCTTTATGATTCCCGCCCTGGCAGAGGGTGAGATCACCGTAACGGAGATTCAGAAGTATGGCAATCTGGTGCTGTCCCAGCGGGGGAGCGATTTCCTGAATCAGGGCTATGCTTACAGCGATATCGTGACCGCCGCCATCAACGGCGCGGACTACGAAATGCCCGTGGGCAGCAACTATTCCGACGTGGACCAGGGCACCATGATCTGCCGCGTGGTGATCAAGGAAGATACCCAAGAGGATTGCGTCATCCTGGCTATCAACATGGGCGACCTGGCCACCACGTCGGGCATCGCCGTGAAGGAAAAGATCGAGGCCGATCCCGGCTACGTGTGGCACTATCAGGTGGAAGAACCCGTGGCTGTCACCATCGCCATGAAGGAAAAGGGCGGCTACTATGACCAGTACTTGATACACCAGCTCACCCGCAGCGAAGACCGGGCCAGCTATCCCGACCTGACCGACGAACAGTTTGCCAATTTCCGCGCCGTCACCACTACGGGCATGGGCGAAAACAAGCTGTACCGTTCCTCCTCTCCCGTGAACCCTGAAATCAACCGCAGCAAGGAAGCGGATGCCGCCGCTGCTGCCGCTGGCGTAAAAACCTTCGTGAACCTGGCCGATAACGAGGAAACCATGAAGGGCTACGAGGGCTTCGCCGATTCCTATTACGCGGGGCAGGCCGTCATCTGCCTGAACTTGGGCGTAGACTTCGCCGCCGACGAGTTCAAGGCTGGACTAGCCCAGGGCGTGCGCTTCATCGCCAGGAACGAAGGCCCCTATCTGGTGCACTGCAACGAGGGCAAGGACCGGGCAGTTTGTTTCCGCAGTGCTGGAGGCGCTGATGGGCGCCACCGCCGAGGAAATCATCGCCGATTACATGGTCACCTATTACAACTATTACGGCGTACAGCCCGGCACCGAGCAGTATGACATCGTGGCTGCCAGAAATATCCAGAAGAGCCTGGCCGCCGCTTTCGGCATGACCAGCATCTTTGACGGCGACCTCCAGGCCGCCGCCGTGGATTACCTGACCACTATCGGCGTAAGCGCGGAGGATATCGCCGCTGTTCAGGCCAACCTGGCGGCTAACTGATCCAACAAACCTGCGTCCGCCATCCTTGAGGAATACGATGTGGAGGAAGAAACCTGCGGGAGGGACCTGGACGCCGTGCTCAAGGATATGCTGGAAATGGGCGTCATTGAGGAATAGCGTTTCCACGCCCGCTTGACGATGAACGAACGAAAGCCCCGGCCTTGCATGCGCCGGGGCTTTCGTCTGTTTGTGTGCCGGGCATGGCACGATTCTTGCGGGTGAAAGTCCTGCCACGGGTATTTACCGCCAAGTGTAGCGAACCGCAAGCTGCTGCCGGCAACGGCAGGAGGGGAGGAAGCGGTGTAGCAAAGCCAGCGAGCCTACG
>JAFXMP010000368.1 GCA_017530275.1 Clostridia bacterium
CAGCCGGACGCCGAAGGAGACGCCCTCGATGAAAGCTGACTCACCTTCATCCATCATAAGCGTGTTTATTTCGTCCTGAACAGAATCCATTAATGGCCGCTTTTCTTCGGGCAAGGCGGCCAGTATTTCTTCCTGCAGCGCTATGAGCTTGTCATAGCCGGAAGAATTCTGATCTTTTCTTCTGTAAGGGGCGTACTCTCCTCTGTAAATCTGTAGAAGAATGCTTTGATCCATAACAAAATGCGCCTCCTTTCAGCAGACAAAGTTTACCGTCAGGAAGCGCATTTTGGAAGCGGGTACGGAGAGAGTTATCAGAAAGTTCATCATTTTTCAAGATGCCAGAAATTTGATGATATAAATCTATATTTGTTTCATGAGTCACAACATAAATCCATACTGGTCTGCCGGTCGATCCAGCTTTCCTGCTTTGCGTCATGCACCTGATCGTCGGGCGTCAGGTGACCGATCAACAACGGGGAATGTGGATCATGGGCCGTCCTGTTCTTTTGAACGGTATCTGCGTCGTAATTTGCATAGCAATACCGGCACAGGTGGCCGCAGGTATTGTACGCGCCAATATCGCCGCCTAAGTAGCAAGCGCATTCCTTCCGGGTGGCGGGTTTCACCGGTACCTTCAAACGCTGATGAAGCGCCTTTTCATAGGTGGCAATGGTCATGCAGCCGCCGCAGTCCGCGCCGAATTGGGCCAGCTCGTTTCCTTCGGCGCAGGGGCGGATGGTCATGCCGTATTGCCTGCCGACCTCCACAAAGGTTTTTCCCAGGGTCAGCCGTTGTTCAGAGGTGACGGTGTGCGCCTCCGGGAAGTTGCGTCTGGTCTTTTCATACAGGTCGATAAAGCTGATCACAGCGGTTTGGGTGTAGCCTGATAAGGCTTTTGCCATGTATTCAAAGGCTTTGATGTGCCTATCGACAGGATAGGTGTCGCTGATGAAAATGGGATCATACCGCCAACCTATGCTGTCCATGCCCACAATGTCGGACAGCCGCTTGAAGCTGTCCAGCACTTGCAGCTTACCCGGCACATGGGGCTCGATTTCTTTTCCGTATGGCGTGATGGTCACAAACCAGTATTGCCCGAAGGGACGGAGCAGTTCCATGTGCGGCAGCATGGGTGCGGGGTTCTTGGTGCAGAAACCGATCAAATCCACCACGTCAGGCGTCAGGCGGTATCGGGTAACGCTGTGGGGATTGTAGGGATTGCGCACAAGGACAAAGCCCGCTTTCAGCCGGTTGACGAACCAATCGGCATAGAAAGCCGGAATGTCCGTGCGCATACCGGTGTTGATGATCATGAAACCAACTCCTGAATCACCTGGGCGGAATCGCCGGAAATGACGATGGATTGTCCTTTGATTTCCTTGGGCACGGGTTCTTCCGTCAGGTTCAGGCAGGCATAAGTGGCATTCTCGTTCTGATACACCTGCTGCCAGAAGCTGTATTTGATGATGCCCGGGGTGTTATAACCAACGCCGATCTCCAAATAAACCACCCGTTTATCTTGGTGGGCACTCAGCCAGGCTTCGTATGCCGCCGCTGCTTTCTTCCAGCCCGCGTCCTCCACAAATTTGTCATCGGAACGCAGGTTCATGGTAAGGGGCCGTCCGCAGTTAGGGCACTTGGGCAGCAAATCCGATGGTATGCTCATTGCCGCTTCTTTACCTTCCGGCAGCGTCAGTTCATTGTGTTTGCCGATGATGAAGCCCTGAGCAAGAATCATATTGCGGATCATAGATTCGTTTTCCCAGGTCTTTTTGCAGCATGGTTCTGTACATTGAAACAGCCCGTAGTCGCCCTGGGTATAGAACAGGCGCTTCTTATCGAAGCCCGCTTTCTGGAAGCAGTGATCCACATTGGTGGTCATCACGAAATAATCCTTGTCGCGTACCAGCCGGAAGAGATCGGCATAGGCGCTTTTTGGCGCATCCATGTACCGATTGATCCAGATGTACCGGCTCCAGTAAGCCCAAAATTCCTCCTGGGTATCATAGGGATAAAATCCACCGGAATACATATCGCGAAAGCCATACTTTCGGCTGAAATCACTGAAATAACGTTCAAACCGTTCTCCGGTGTACACGAACCCGGCAGCGGTAGAGAGGCCCGCGCCCGCGCCAATGATGATGGCATCCTTCTGTCTAATTCGTTCTTTGAGTTCTTGAATCTTCTTTTCCATGATAGTCACTCCCTGCCGTTTTCCTTGCGGCAATCACAGCATAACATAATACAGTCGATTTTGTAAGTACGCACTATTCTATTACTGGCATTTATTCAAAAAAATGTGAAAACCCTGGCAGATCGCTCCGCCAGGGTGCAGCATCATGCAGAAATCATTCCGCAATGGGAGAAGCGACTTCCTCGCCGTCAGCGGTGGAAAACACACCGTTTTCCCCCTGGGCCAGCGGGTCGGCATGGCTGGTGATGGCGGCAGTATTGGCAGCATCATACCAGAAGCCGTTCATGCCCAGCACAGCGCTGGCAGGCAGATCAAACGTATAGCCGTCCGCGCCTTCCACAGCACCGTTCACAATAGCGGCAATTTCATCAGCGGTGTAGGCAGCGGCAGTCAGAGGATTGACGATGCCTTCACGGGCAAAGTATTCCCGGCCATACCAGATAGTGCCCACTCCTTCGATGGTCACGCCATAGGCCCAATTCACAATAGGAGCCGCCACGTCTTCCCCTTCCAGGGTGGCAAATTCTCCCTTTTCGTTCATAGCCAGCGGGTCAGCGTGGCTCACGATAGCGGCAGCGTTTTCCGCGTCGTACCAGAAGCCTCCCATGCCCAGCAGCGCGTCAGCGGGAAGATCAAACACGTAGCCTTCCGCTTCGGCTCCAGCGCTGTTCACAATAGCGGCGATTTCATCGGCGGTATAGGGCTGGGCGGTCAGAGGATTGGTGATATCTTCGATAGCAAAGTAGGCTTTGGCGTAATAGATGGTGCCCACGCCTTCAATGGTCACGCCATAGGCCCAGTTTTCTTCCTCAGCGGAAGCGGTCACGTTCAGCAGGGACAGCGCCATGAGGACGGCCAGCAGCAGAGAAATCATCTTTTTCATTTTGTTTCGTCTCCTTCGAGTTTTTTCATCGGCTTTCCTGCCGACGCATACAGCATAGCAGAGAGGAAAAGCCAAATACAAGTACGCACTTTTTTATTACATAGTTACCTTTTGGTAACTGGGGTAGTTACAAAAAGGTGCGTACTTGTGCGATCTGTTATAATCCCTTATGATGAATGCACGGAAGGTTCTTCCGAATCTGACAAGGAGGACGAACACATGGCTCTTAACAATCTGGCTTCCTGGAACGTGCAGATGGCTCCCGCCGCCTGCGGTGCTGCTTGCGGGGCAAGCGACAAGCCTGCCAAAGAAGATGAAAAGAAGCCCGCTGCCTGCGGCGCAGCCTGTGGCGCTGCTGACAAACCCGCCGAACAGCCTGCCGCCTGCGGTGCTGCTGACAAGCCTGCTGAAGAAAAGAAGCCCGCTGCTTGTGGGGCGTAAGCGAGCGCCCGCAGTGCGGGATGCAGCGAGCTGAAAGCCCAGTGAGGCACAGAGCATCGTAAGCGATAGCGAAACGAGGCGACAATGCCGAACTGTGGAGCCGCCTGCGGGGCGAGCGACAAGTAATCCCCATGCTCCGACGGTTCGCACTGTCGGAGCGATCCTGAAATCAAGAGAGGCATCCGATCATGAAACAGTATTTCGCTTTCCAATGGCACATCACCGACGACTGTGACCAGCGTTGCAGGCATTGCTATATCTTTGCGGAGAATACCTGTAAACAGCTTGACAGCATGACCTGGGAACAGATGCAGGAAGTGGTGGCCAACTGCGAGGATTTCTGTGAAATGTATGGCCGTTTGCCTTATTTCTATATTACCGGCGGCGACCCCATCCTGCATAAGGATTTCTGGCCGCTGCTGGAACTGCTGGCAATCAAAAGGATTCCCTTCACCATCATGGGCAATCCTTTCCACCTGACGGATGAAAACTGCCAGCGGATGAAGATGCTTGGATGTGAGAAATATCAGCTTTCCATCGACGGGCTGGAGCAGACCCATGACTGGTTCCGAAAGCCGGGAAGCTACCGCACCACGCTGGAGAAGATCGACACCATCAACCGGGCGGACATCCG
>JAFXMP010000369.1 GCA_017530275.1 Clostridia bacterium
TATTCCTCGCCCTTTCCGGACGCGGAAATCACGGAGGATATTGCTGGGCATCCCCTGTCCCTGGCGCAGGCTGTTTCCATCGGCGATCAGCTGATGAGTGCGCTGACGGATCAGCCCTTCGCGCTGTTTTCGGTTGGAAAATCCAGAGGTTATATCCCCGACGACAAATTGATCACGGAAGGAAGGCAGTATGAAGGTACGGGTTTTTCCTACACTCTGGCCTATACCCGTGTGATCGACGGCGCGCCGCTGCTTCCCTGCTATGGGGCCATGATGAATACCTCCAGCTTTCGGGACGACCTGTTCATACCAGCTGTAGGATATGAACAAGTGTTGCTGGCCATCAATCGGGTAGGGCAGGTCACAAACTTCCAATGGTCATCTCCCTATCTTATCGGCTATGAGCGTGTGGAACAAAATTTGCTTCCCTTTGAAAACATCCTTGCCGTTGCCCGGCAAACGATGCCGCTGAAATACCAGGTGGAGGAAGTGCGGGGAGATATTCACCTGCTTGTATATCGCATTGATCTGGGCTATATGGCGGTGCTCCAGCGGGATACGCTGACATTCGCCCTGACTCCTGTTTGGAACTTTTATGGAAATGATCTGAACGATCCCGATGCTGGCTGCAGGCCGCTGCTGACCGTCCATGCCGTGGACGGTACGGTGATTGATTTGGAATACGGGTATTGAGGAGGTGTACGCATGAAAAGAATGCTTGCCTTTCTGCTTGCGCTGTTGCTGCTTTGTCCCGCAGCCTTGGCGGACGTGCAAAGCCAGGTTAAAGCCCCGGCGCATGTTACAGACACATTTCAGTCGAATGCCGGCAAAACAGTGGTATCGATCAACGCGGACGTTACCGTGCCCAATGTGGACAAGATACCGATTTATCTGGTTTCTCCCCGTCTGTTCAACGCGGAAGAAATGACGCGGACCGCCGACGTTTTGTTCGGCGGGCGCGAATGGACAGGCTCCACCGAATATTTCACACAATCTCATACCGCCTATGATGGCAGCGTCAGCACGATCTATCAAGCCAGTTTTGGAACGGTCGAGGAAGGCGACGGGCTCTACTTTCCCGTGTCCGTTTCCGTCATGAATGTGCAAGGGTATCGGCTGACCAATGGCATGATGCAAAATACCTTCATCCGTTATTCCCGCTGGAACGAGCAGCTGCTGGATACTTCTCTCCCGCATTACGATGTGGAGGGCGCGACACAGCTCGTTACGCCTACGGATGGAAGGCAACCAAACGGATGTGGCATTTCCATGGAAAAAGCAAAGGAACAGGCGGAAGCAATCGTTGCCCGGATCGCTCCGCATATGGTTTACGCGGGCTGCGGCATCAAGACGGAAAATGCCAGGCAATCCCTTCATCCCGGCCAGTACAGCACGGACGTCGATCCGACCGGCCTCCGGGAAGCGTGGGTTTTCTATTACGCGCCGGTGTATGACCTGCCCTGCAACTTCGCCAAATCGGGGCTGGCCACCTATAACTATTCCGTAAGCTGCCGGGAGGAATCGCTCTGCATCATCATCGACGACGAGGAAGTGCAGGATCTGTACTGGTATCAGCCCTATGACATTGTGGGCACGCTCCAGAAGGATTGTTCCCTGCTGCCGTTTGATTCCGTGATGCAGGTTGCCAGAAGCATCCTGCCCCTGACCTTGGCTTCCTATGAACGGGAGGGCACGGGAGCCAGGGCGTGGATTACAGATATTCGCCTGGGGTATCTCCGGGTGATTCGCCCCGATCAACCGGACACGCTGATGCTGATTCCTGTATGGGATTTCTATGGCAATGTCGCTTTCAACGGCAGCTATGTCCAAAACTGGGCCTGCCATAGCTGGTTGACGATCAATGCCATCGACGGAACAGTCATTGACCGGCAGTACGGGTATTGAGGAGGTGTGCGCATGAAAAGAATCCTTACGCTTGTTCTTTTGCTGGTGTTTCTTTGCCCGGCCGCCTTGGCAGAAACCGTCCGTGAGAATGTAAATGCGCCGGAACATATCACCGGTGAATTTCAAAGCCCTTCGGGAAGAACGCATATCTATGTGGATGCTGATGTGCTGATCCCCGATGCTCCCTGTCTCAGCACTTATCAGGTGACCGCCAGAACCTTTACCTTGGAGGAAGCAAAGCAGGGAGCCGACTTGTACTTTGGGCCAGGGAATTATATGAATGCGAACTCTGGAACAGATGAGCTGATACTGGATCAACAGCAAGGCGAAAATGGGCTGGTTGTGGGCTGTGATGTGCTTGCCATCGCCGAAGAAGAGGTTGATCCGTTACATGAACTGCTCATCACCAGCGAAAAGTCACTGGTAGCGGGTGCTGATTACTATCGCTGGAATCGGTTTGAAATCTATCATGAAAACGGCGGAAGAAGCGGCAATCCCGGTTCAGAAGATCAGGCACGGGAGATTGCTGATGCTTTTGTCGCGGCGCTCTGGCCAGATATGGCGTACTACGGAACCGACCCCGATCAAAGTGATGGATTGGTGGGTCGCGTTCAGGGTCAGACAGGCTATCGGTTTTATTATGCCCGGCCTGTAGAAGGAGTTTTCATCACGCCTGTGTTTCAGGAAGGTGCGTATGAACGGTACCTGAATCGGGAAACAAACAGCTTTTCCCTACCGATGCCCTATGAAAAGCTGTATGTGGATTTGGACGCGGATGGCATTTTCGGCCTGCGGTACGAATTTCCCATTGAAAGCCCGATCATGGAAGAAGAGAAAGTCTCGCTTCTTTCCTTCCCCGAAATCTGGCAAATCTTCGGCATGATTTCGCCCATGACCATTATGAGCTATGAAAAATATGAAGCCGCTGGGAATAATGCGTTGTATATCGACCGCATCGAGCTGGGCTATATGACCGTGCAGCGGAAGGATCAGCCTGCTCGGTATCAACTGATCCCTGTATGGGATTTCTTTGGTTACCGAACCATCAGCGATGAAACATATGATCAATTCAACAACGCTCTGTTGACCATAAACGCCATCGACGGCACGATCATTGATCGGAATTACGGATACTAAGAGGCTTTTATGAAGTGCATATTGTCTGATTTTCGCCGCGCAATCGCGGGGCGCTGGTTTCTTGCGGCCTTGATGGCTACCACAGTGGCGTTGTACCTGTCCATTGGGCAGGCCAGCTATGGGCTGATTGGGTATCTGGAAAGTATCGAATGGCAAGAAGGAAATTTCTGGTATTCCATGAGCGACCTGCTGGCACTGGGCATGAAAGGGGATTTCGGGATGCTGACCCTGCCTGCCCTGTCCGCGCTGCCCTTCGCGGCACAGGCACTGCATGAAATCAAGAGCGGAGCCATCCGCCCGGCGGTATTCCGGACGGGAAGAAAAAACTGGATCATCGGCAAGGCCACGGGATGCGTGGTCAGCGGGATGCTGCTGCAAGGGGCGGCGGTGGGGCTGCTGTTTCTGATCCTGAATGGACTCATGTATGGCATCGCCGGGCAATGGTTTCCCTGGGGTAAAGGAGGGGACTTCTGGCCCCTGTTGTTCAATCGGATGCTGTGCGGCGGAATTTGGGCCGGGGTGGGCTGTATAATCGCGCTGGCAACGGAAACGGCCTCCGCCGCATACCTGGCCCCGCTGTGTCTGTGCTACGCCCTCATGATGATCGGCACCCGCTTTTTCCCGGACGCGGCGATGCTGAACCCCATGCAATGGGTATCCGGCGCGACTTGGATTTTGTTGATTTTGCAGGCGATTACTCTTTCCTTCCAAGTCCTTTTCCTGAATCGAGGTGTCAAAAGATATGCCTAAAAAAGCGGTTTTCGGGAGAGCGCGAGAGGGGGCTTTTGACACAAAAGCCTCCTCTCGCAAAACTCCGTCCCCCTTCGTCTGCGCTTGTTGGAACCTGTACAGCCTGCGGAAAAATCCCCGGTTTTATATGAGCCTGTTGCTGGGCTTCCTGCTGTGCTGGCTGCTGACGGACAAGACCATGGCCATCAGCCGGACGTACCTGACCAATGTGCAGATCGTGGAACCCTTCGTCTGGTGCTATGCCGATGGAGACAGCATCCTGTACGCCGCCCTGGTGATGATGCTGATGCTCTCGGCCTTTCCCCGGATCGATACGCCCGCCAGTTACCTGATCTTCCGCACTACAAAGCTAAATTGGCTCATCGGGCAGATTATCACTGTGTTTGTGCTGACCTTCAGTTACTGCCTGATGATCCTGCTGTCCTCCATGGCCATGTGCATCGGCTGCAATGTGTTCACGGCGAACCATTGGAGCGAAACCGCCACCATGCTGTCCTTTTCACCCGCCGGCTTTGAGGTGGCGCTCACTGTCATGCGCAAGACGGTGAAACTCACCACCCCCTGGGGGTGCTGTTATCAGATTTTCGGGCTTCTGTTCCAGTATGTGCTGCTGCTTTCCATGATCCAACTGCTGTTCACCGTGCTGAAAAGCAAGAAAGCGGGCATCATTGCAGCGCTGGTGCTGAACTTCGCTGGATTCGTGCTGACGCCGGATCGGTTCATGACTTGGCTGAACCTGCCCACGGAAATGCGGTATTACGCCAACTTGCTGTCAGTGTGGCTATCGCCGCTCCAACATGCCACCTACACCATGCACAACTTTGGCTACGATCTGCTGCCCCGGCTGCACGTTTCCTATCTGATCCTGGGTGGAGTCACGGCTGCGATGGTCGCCCTGTCCATGCTCAAAATGCGCACATTCCAATTCA
>JAFXMP010000370.1 GCA_017530275.1 Clostridia bacterium
GGGCAATGGCGATGCGCTGCTTCTGGCCGCCGGAAAGCTCATCCGGGTAGTTCAGAGCCTTTTCCGCAAGGCCCACTGTGCGCAGCAGGCGCATCCCTTCGTCATAGGCTTCCTGCTTGCTTTTCCCCAACAAATCCATGGGGGCCAGCATGATGTTTTCGATGACGGTCAGATATCCGAACAGGTTGAAGGACTGGAACACCATGCCCATCTTCTGCCGCACCTTGCCCAGGTCGCATTTGGGATCGGTCACGTCGGTTCCGTCCACCCAGATATGGCCCTCTGTGGGCTTTTCCAGCAGGTTGATACAGCGCAGCAGGGTGCTTTTTCCCGTGCCGGACGGGCCGATGACGGAGATCACGTCTCCATCGTTGATTTCCACAGACACGTCCTTCAGAGGCGTCACGTTGGGATAGACCTTTTTCAGATGCTCAATCTTAATCATGAACATTCACCCCCTTTAATATAGATTCGGGCTTGCGCTTTTTAGGATTCATGCGAATCTGTATCTTGCTGACCAGGAAGCCCAGCAGCCCTTCCAGCACGAAGTAGATCACCGTCACCGCGATGAGGGGGAAGAACGCTTCATACGTGCGGCTGCGAACGATGTCGCCCATCTTGGTCAGGTCCTGCACGGCGATGTAGCCTACGATGGCCGTGGCCTTGATGAGGCCCACGATTTCGCCCTTATAGGCTGGCAGGATATGGGGAATGGCCTGGGGCAGGATGATGCGGAAGAAGGTGCGCCGGTTGGCGTAGCCCAGGGCGTAAGCCGCTTCGTACTGGCCCCGGTCGATGGTGCCAACGCCCATTTTCAGCAGCCCGAACACGGAAGCCCCGAAGGTGAGCGTAAACCCGATCACCGCCACGAAAATGCCGCTGATGGCCACGGAACCAAAGATGATGTAATACAAAATCATGAGCAGCACCACCATGGGCATGCCCTGCACCAGCCACATGCTGAATCGGGTGACGCTATTGGCGACGATGTTCCCGTTCCGGCAGAGCATGAACACCAGAAAGCCCAAGGCTGTCCCAAACAGGATGGACAGGACGGTGATGAGCAGGGTAGTCAGCACGCCGTTTCCGAACAGCTCCCAGCGGTTCTCCCGCAGGAAAGTTTTGTTGAAGCTGGAAACGATGCCGTCCCAGAAGGATTCCGCCTGGGAAGAAAAGATTGTGGTTTCCGCTGTCTGCGCAGTAGGCTGAGCTTCGGTCTTTAGCACAACCAGCACCATGCCGCCGGAGAAGTCTGGTTCAGAGAACAGCACGCTTTCCGCCCGTTCCGGCGTAACGCCGATGCCCGCCGCGGCAAAGTCACACTTCCCAGTCTGTATCGCAGGCAGGATCGCGTCGAAATTCATATCTACGATTTCAAGGCCGTAGCCATTCGCTTCACAGAAAAGAGCGGCAAGCTCCATGTCATAGCCCACGACTTGACCGTCGCGGATGTACTCAAACGGCGCGTAACCCGATTCTGTCGCCAGTCGCAGCGTTCCATTTTCAGCTTTCAGTGCGGTGATGTCCGGCATGGGCTTCGCGTCCTCGTCCTCGTCAAACCATTTGGCCGCCAGCGCGTTCAGCGTCCCATCGGGCAACTGTTCGAGGAAAGCGTTAAACTGATCTTTCAGCGCTTTTCCCGCTTCATTTTTCGCGAATGCAAAGGCAAACACATAGTCGTCCAGATATTCATGCAGATAAGTTAAGCGTTCGTCTTCATGCATCAGAATCTGAGCCACTGGTTCGTCAACCGCGAAGGCTTCGACCTTTTTCCCTGTGAGCGCCGCCACCAGGTCGGCCTTCCCAATATAATAATCGATCTGAGCAGACGGGAGATTCTCTTGAACCATAGCATCGAAGTTGGTTCCGCTTTGCACACCGATGCGTTTTCCGTCTAACTGGGACACGCTGGTATATACGCCTGCTTCGCTGACGGTCGATTCTCCAAGATCCGATGACCGCACCACCAGAACGATGCCACCATAGCCGGTAGGATCGGAAAACAGCACCTGTTCCTCCCTCTCCGGCGTTACGTTCATATCCGTGGTGAAGTCATATTTGCCGGATTGGATCGCCGGAATACGACCATCGAAAGCTACGTCGCCCAGCTCCAGGGCGTAGCCCCTGTCCCGGCAGAAACGAACTACAAGATCAATATCGTAGCCCACGTTTTTGCCGTCCTTGATGTAAGAAAAGGGCATGTCCGTAGAGGTGGTCACGACCCTGATCGTGCCGTTTTCACCGGTCAGATCGGACATATCCACGACCTTTCTTTCTTCATCAATGCCGTACCAGATGTTTTCCAGATCTTCCATGGTGCCGTTTTCCCGGCTTATGGCGAGAAAATCATTGAGTTCAGCGCACAGGGCGGCGCTCTTAGGATCATTCTTCCGGAATGCAAAGGCATAATTATTTTGGGTAATTCGGTCATGGATATAGTCAATTTCGAGGTTTTCCGCATGAACAGCGAACGCTCCCAGTTCGTCCCCCAGGTAAGCATCGATCTTCCCCGAGAGCAGCGCGGCGATGCAGTCTGGGTAGCTGTTGAACAGCAGGTATTCGCTGTCCGGGAAATATTCTTTGGCGGCGTCCTCCATCAGCGGGCCCACCAGCACGCCCAGGCGTTTTCCGTTGTAGTCCTGCCAGCGGACGGTTCCCTCGGCCTGCTCCGTGCCTGAATCAGTATCTTTCCGCACCACCATCACTGTGCCGCCGGAATAATAGGGCACGGAGAAATTGACGCTCTCCCGGCGCTCATCGGTGATGGAGATCCCGGCAGCGGCAAAATCCGTCTTGCCGGTCTGGACAGCGGGCAAGATTCCGTCGAAGTTCATGACCTGCACCTTGAGCCCATAGCCGTTGGCTTCACAGAATTGAGCAATCAGATCGATCTCCGCCCCGACGATTTCAGTGCCCCGGTAATAGGTCATGGGCACATAATCGCCCTCCGTAGCCAAGGTCAGCGTACCCTTGGTCGCGGGGAACGAAGCGTAGTCCAGCAGGGTCTTTCCTTCCTCCGGACCATCTGCCCACTTTTCGATCACCCGTTCCAGCGCGCCGCTTTCTTTCATTGGAATAAGCCAGGCGTTTAACTCTTCCAACAGTGCGTCACCCTTTGCCGTCTTGGGCAGCACAATGCCGAACGAAAAGGTATCCAGGTATTCATCCACCACGGTGAGAAGCGGGTTCACGGCGCAGAATTGCTTCGCCGCAGGTTCGTCTACGGCAAACCCGTCGATTTTGCCAGCCTCCAGAGCGGCAATCAGATCAGCGGAGGAATTGATGTAAACAAGTTTCGCGTCGGGCAGGGCGTTCGATACAATGGCGTCGAACGTGGTGCCGGTCGCAACGCCGATGCGCCTGCCGTTCAGGGCGTCCAGGGCGGAAGCTTTTTGCTTTGCGGCATCCGGGGCGGGGGCCGCCTCCCCCCGCACCATCAGGCCGATTTTCACCTCGAACAGAAGATCCGAATAGGGCATTTCCTCCGCCCGTTCATCCGTATATTCCAGGTTGGCCATGATGCAGTCGATATCTCCCGCGATGGCCGCGGAAAAGATCGCGCCGTAATCGTACACCTTGAATTCCACATCCGCCCCCAGCCAGGCGGCGAAACGATAGGCCAATTCAATGTCGTAGCCGTTCAGCTCTTTTCCCGCATAGTAGCTGTAGGGCGGCACGATGCCGGAAGTGCCCACAATAAGATGAACCGAGGGGTTTTCCGCCCGGGGAATGTCCGGCATGGTTTCATCGGCCCGAACGACCCAGCGGTCGAACATATCGTCCAGGGTGCCGTCCGCCCGCAGCTCCGCGATAAACCGGTTGATTTTGCCGGTCAGATCGGGGATTTTGGAAACCGGCGAAATGCCCACGGCAATCTTCATCGTTTCGTTCAGGGTTTCCTCCAGCAGATGAACGCCCTTCTGCCCGTTCTCGATGGACATCTCCATCTGCCGCCGGTCATAGGCGAAGGCGTCGATCTTGCCCTGAGCCACGGCTGTATACCCCATGAATTTATCGTTGAATTGGCTGACTGTCGCCAAGGGCAGCTCTTTTTTCAGAATCAGTTCGGCAACGTTGCCCTGGCTTACGCCAATGGTGATCCCGGTCGCATTCAACTGCTCCAGGCTGGTGAGGGCGCTTTCCGCGCAGGCAGCGCCTGACCACAGCAGCAGGAACAGCAGAACGCACAGAACTCCTTTTTTCATGGAAGACACCCTCTCTGTTTTGTGATTGTTTATTCGACATGGTTTCTGAACGCTGTTTTCGACAAACCATCCTGGTTTTCCTGCCAGCGGGGATCAGGCGGTTTATTCCAGAAACTGATCTCGAAGCGCTTTTTCTTCATAGAAAAGCCACCTCGGTCATCGTATGCGTGTTCATGCCATGAAAGCCGGGGAAATCGCCCGCGAAAGGGACAGGCGGATGATTCCCCCGGCTTCGCAATGGCCTGCTTGGGGCTACCTTATTTCCTGATATGGTGGATGAGATTGATAGAAAAGCCGGAGGGCGCGATCATCAGGGCGGACTTGGAGGTGGGGGGTTCAACGATGCGCTCGCCCTTAGTAGTTCCTGAATCCCTTGGAAAGCAACAGTTGATAGGCTGTGTCGAAATCGTCCACGTTCATGCGGATGGCGGCTACATCCCGTTCAAGCGGTACGTCCGGCTGGGAAACGTCCACATAGAAGCCATTCAAATCCTTCATGCGGATTCCTTCCACTTTCAGTTCGCTGATGCCTTCCTGATCGTGGCGTTTTTCAAAGCCTAATTCTTCAAACAGCTGAACGATGGGCGCGGCGTCCTTGGTGATGATCTGCGGGTTAAAGGTGGTGATCTTCATAATATTTCCCTCCAGAAAAATGATGTTTGTTTTGTTTATTTCTTTAAAACGTGAAGAAATCCTTTTGTGAATCACTGAACCGCGGCGCTTGCGTCCTTTTCCACGCCGTCGCCGTAGATGGTGGCGAAATCGTCCCGCATGGAGATGGTGCCGATGCCCTGCGCGCTGTAGCCCGCGATCTTGGCCTGGGCGCTTTCATAATCGCCCCATTCCCGCGCTTCGTCGTCAGCCAGGACGATGTAGGAAAGGGCGGGATAGGGATTGTTTGTCACCACGTATGCACACATGGCTACGTCCCCGGAGCTGTTGCCGAAGGCCAGCACCGGCTGCTGGCCGATCTCCCGCACGATGGCGTCCACCTTGGACATCTTGGCATTTTCGCCGTAATAAGCGCCGTCGAATACCACTTTGTCTGTGGCCTGGAAGGTGTAATCCCCGTCGGCGGTATCACCCTGGCCCGTGGCGGTGTAGCCGTATTCCGTGCCGATGACGTAAGCGGGAGCAATGCCCAGCGTATCCTTCACGAGGGCGCGGACGATGTTGCGTTCGGTAGCGGTAACGATGTAGACGGTGAAATCATTGTCCCGCAGGTAGTCCACCAGCTCTACCATGGGCAGGTAGAACGCTTCACCCCGGGTCATGCCCGTGAAGCCCTCAGCCGGGGAATCCATGAAGCCCTTCACGTAGTCGCCCAATTCGGCGGGGGTCATGCCCGCATAGGCAAGGGGGGCGGCGGCGGCCTGCCGGGTGCTGATGCCCGAGGGCTTTTCCTGCCATTTGGTATCCACGATCTCCTGCGCCACGGCAAGAACCTCGTCCGTAGGCGTGTAATCGGGATTGTTCAGGACATAGTCCACAAATACCATGTATTCAAAGCACCGAGGATAGGTTTCGCACATGAGGGTGCCGTCTAAATCGAACACGGCAACGCGGTCCGCAACGGGAATGTAGCTTTCACTGGTTTCATCGGTGATGGCGGCGATATAGTCCATGATGGCGATTTTGGCTGCCGCGTCCTTGCTCCAGGAAGGCAAAGTCAGCCAGGATTTTTCGACGATATATCGAAACACGGACAATGCCGTTTCATAGTCCATATAGTCACCCTTGTTCGCCGCGCCGTCCAAGTTCTTCACAACGGCAGCTTCGGGGTGGAACTGGAGGCCCATGGCAAAGGTCTTATCGGTTCTTTCAATGGCTTCGATCATGGGAATGCCGTTGGTTTCCGTATAACCGGTCACGGTAAGCCGGGTGTTGTCCACATTTTTGATCGCCTGATGATGCCAGGAGGGGCAGCCGGTAAGCGTATCCGTGCCCACGATGTCAGAAAGCCAGGAGCCTTTCGCCACCTGCACGGTATGGGGCGCGTAATCCCGGTAGCTTTCGGGGGTGGCCTTCTG
This sequence comes from Clostridia bacterium, assembly GCA_017530275.1. The sequence continues at coordinate 6,236 of JAFXMP010000370.1, forward strand.
GTTGCGGTGGGTGTAGTCATACGCGACGCCCTGATTTTCAAACCAGGTGGGAATGTCCTGAATGACTTCCCCGCCGGAAATGACGCCGAGCATCTGCGCGCCCCGGCGGAAGCCCATGAGGGGAATATCACAGTCTAAGCAGTAGGCCATGGTCAAATAATCGGATACGTCCCGCTCGGCGTTGTAGTCGATTTCCGCCTCGATGCCGTGCCATTCTTCGGGGGCATAGTACAGGGTAGGGCTGATGTCCTCGCCGCCGGTAAACAGAACGATGCTCACGTTTCCCACGGCTTCCGCCGCGTTGGAGCCGTGCCAGGTATTGCATTCACATACTTGGCGGCGGTTTCGTCCAGCATGTTGATTTCCGTCTTTCCTTCGGTCAGGCGGCCTTCCGCGTCGTAGCTTAAATCAGCCGAGAACACCTGATTCAGCATCACCCATTCGCCGCCCGCCGCTTCCACGGCGCGGCACACGTTGGTAAAGAACTCCGAATCCGTATCGGCCCGCCAGGCGATGCCCACCACGGTTTTTTGAGAGGCCTCGGCCAGCGAAACGCCGCAGACGCTTGCCAACAGCACGAATCCCAGCAGCAGCGCGACAATCTTTTTCATTTTCCTGATCCTCCTGTCCATAGTCTTTTCTTCCTAAATACCTATCGTTTTTTTACGCCGCGTCGTCCATCGGTTTTTCGGCGGTGTATCGTTCTACCAGCGCGTCATAGGCGGAAATGGTATCGTCCAGCAGCTTGAACAGGTCGGCTTCGGCGATCCTTCCCTCCGCGTCCATGCCCGCAAAATGCAGCGGGTAAATCACGGGCGGGTTCTCCAGGGTCAGCTGCTCCATGGAGCGGAGCTGCGCCGTGCTCTGATAAATCAGGCTGATTTTATAATACGCTTCGTTTTCATCATTTACCCAGCGCTCGAACACCAGCTTCACGCCGATGGGCGTATGCTGCTCCACGGTTTCCGGCAGCAGGTAATCCCCGTAATTCAACGCGGCCAGCACGCTGGCGACGTTAGCGTCATGCCCGCAGAGGAAAGAGAATTTCCGGCCCTCCGCGCTCAGTTCGGCGCGGATTTCTTCCAGCAGCGGGTGCGCCACGTTGACGGAAACCAGGGGCGAGCAGAACAGCATGTCGCTGTAGGTATCCACGATGGAATGGATCAGCCGCCAGTCCTCGTCCGTCAGGTCATGGCCGAAAGCGGCCTTCTGTTTGTCCGGTTCCTCATAGTATTGCAGGATCATGGCGTCCGCCACGCTGGTGGCGTTTTTAATGGGGCCGGTCATTTTCGGCTCTTTGCCCGTTTCCAGCGTGAGAACGGTTTCCCCCGAAAGCAAATCGCCGTATTGCCCAGCTTGATAGGCTTCGCTCTGTTCAATGTCAGCCGTGTCCATCAGCAGGGAAACGGCTTCGTTCAGGCTGGAAAGAATACCGTCCAGCCCGGTTTCGCCCCCCTTTTCGGCAATTTGAGCGATGGCGTCCTGCATGTATTCCTCCGTAACGAAGTTCATGGACGGTTCAAAAACGGGGTCCATGGTATCATAGGTTACGTGGGTTTCGATGGGCACCGCCGACACAGGCAGCAAACCGGCGGAGAAGTACCGCGCGGTAGCGATGGTACGCTGCTTGGCGTTGGCGTAGAAGCGGACGGCTCCTTCCTCCGGCTGGTAATTCTCCGGGAAAAGGCCCTCCTGTTCCAGCCACAGCCGGAAATACTGGCCCATCAGGGTCTCCAGCACCGCGCCGCGCAGGGAAAGCTCGCTGGGATTGGACGTCCACTGGAACCATTCGTGGGGCGTAATGTCTCCAAGCAGCGAACCGCTGCCCGACAGGGGCGAACGGATGTTGTGGCGGCTCAGGATCACCACGCGATCCAAGGTATCATCCGATTGTTCAGCACGCTTGGCTTCCGCGGCCTTGCTCCAGGAAGGAAACAGCAGAACGAATCCCAGCAGCAGCGCGAAAATCCTTTTCATTTTCCTGATCCTCCTGTTTTTTGCTGGACCGTTCCTGTTCATTTTCCGCTGTAATAGTCCATGGTGATCTCGCTTTCCTCGATCAGCACCGTGTTTTGGTTCAGGGCCTTGATGATCTCGTCCGCCGCCTGATACACCGTGGCCTTGTCCGCGCCGTCGAAGTAACAGACCAGCGTATACTCATGGGTGATGGCGCCCGTTTCGTCCGTCCACGCGCCGGTGGCCTCTTGGAGGGTGTAGCCCTCAAAGTATTTAAGGCACACGGTATCCACGATGTTCCGGGCTTCCTCCTGGGTCATTTCCATCTTATAGGTGTCCTTATCGTTGGTGCCCACGTATAGGACGTATTGGACGCTTTTGCCCGTGTCCGCTTTGGGCGCGTTTGCCGCGTTGATATGCGTCAGCAGCAGCCCGGCGCATACCGCCGAGCAGCACAGGCTGACGATGGAAATGATGACCGCGATGATTGTTCCGTTTTTCTTCATGGTGATTTCCTCCTTATTGATCCAAATACGCCAGCATACGATCCTGCACGTTCTTTTCAAGATTCCGATATACAGCATATTTCTGGCAATCTCGTATTGTTTTGGTGTCAGGCGTTCAAGCCGGGAAACCTGAATAGCTCGTAGTAAGTTTGTACGATTCATTCCCTCATCCCCATCAGCTTGGCCAGCGTGGATTCTCCAAAAGAATATTGGCTCATGTATTCCCCATGGAAGGACTGCTTTCCCTCCGGGCTGCCCGACAAATAATGAAAATAATCGCAGTCCAGCAGGGAAGGATTGACTCCCAGCATTCCCCGGCTTCGCACCAGTGTCTCACCGAAGCCGCAATCGGTCAGCGTGGTTTGCAGATCGGCAATCAGCATACGGAGATGGCTCGCGTGGGCAGTATCTCCCGGCGCTTCCGGCCAGAAAAAGCTGATCAGTTGGCCCATGCTGCACAGCGCGCCGTTTCGGTCGATCAGGTAGGCAAAGAGTTCTTTTGTTTTTCTGCGCTGGAAAACAACGGGCTTGTCGCCGCACCAGACTTCAAACTGTCCAAAGCACTGCGCTTTGAGCCGTTTGGGAAACGCTCTGGCTGATGTGGAAACGGGATAGCGCAGGTGCCGCAGCGCTTCGTCAAGCTGTTCTTCCGAGATAGGCTTGAGCAGAAAGCCGCTGGCGTACAGCTCCAAAGCGGAGAGGGCATACTCCGCGTGGCCGGTGATAAAGACGATGTTGGTCTGGGGCCGGAAAGTGTTCAGCCACTGGGCGACCTCCAAGCCATTCAGGCCCGGCATTTCCACATCCAAAAAGATCACGTCTGGCGGAAACTGCGCCACCAGCTCCAGCGCCTCGTCCCCGGAAGCGGCGATCCGATGGGTTCCGTTGGAATCCAGCCGAAGTAGCCCGTCCCGCACGGATTGAAGGACATTTGGGTTATCGTCAACCGTCAGCGTAATCACTTTTTTTCCCTCCTATTGGGATCAGCACTACCGCACGAACACCGTTTTCATCGCTGTTCAAATGAAGAGAGCCACCCTGGGATTCCAGCCGGAGGCGCACATTATCCAACCCATGGGCCTTGTGTTCACGCTGCTCTGCTGTCATGGCCTTAGGAAAGCCCATGCCATTATCCTCCACGATCACCCGGATCGCTTCCCCCTGCCGCTCGGTGGTCAGGATCACGACAGCGCCGCTGCTTCGGGAGCGCACGCCGTATCGGATGGCGTTCTCCACCAGCGGCTGGATGGACAGA
>JAFXMP010000371.1 GCA_017530275.1 Clostridia bacterium
AAGGAAGATATCCTTTCGGATGAAGACTTACAGTGCTCCGCCCTGCTCAACAGCAACACCAGCTGGGGAGCCAAGGATATCCGGCGGCTGCTTTCGGACGACCTGAATACGGAATATTCCCTGGGCCAGTTCATTTGGGCGGGCATTGACTACATCGGCGAACCCACCCCCTATCACACCCGCAATTGCTATTTCGGCCAGACGGACACCGCCTGCTTCCCCAAGGACGCCTATTATTTCTATCAGGCCATGTGGACGGACAAGCCCATGATTCACATCGGCATTTACTGGGACTGGAACGAGGGCCAGATCATCGACGTGCCGGTGATGACCAACGGTGCGTTCGCGGAGCTGTTTTTGAACGGGCGTTCCCTGGGGAAAAAGCGGGTGGACCGGCGCGACCTGGAAGCCTGCCTTCCTATTTGGCAGGTGCCCTATGAAAAGGGCGAGCTGAAAGCCGTTGCGTATGACGAAACGGGCGCTGCGCTTTGCGAAACTGTAAAGACTTCTTTCGGAGAAGCGGAAGCACTGACGATTACGGGAAAAACGGCTGTCAGCCGGGGCGAAATGGCTTTCCTGACCGTATCAGCCAGGGATAGCGCAGGCAATCCCGTGGAAAACGCCGTGAACCGGGTGCATGTAAGTATCGACGGCCCTGGCGTGCTGCTGGGTCTGGACAACGGCGACAGCACCGACCGGGACGGCTATAAAACCTACAGCCGCCGCCTGTTTTCCGGCAAACTGCTGATCATGATCGGCGCGCAGGAGGAAGGAACGATCCGGGCGACGGTGACCAGTCCCGGCCTCCAACCTGCGGAAATGACGCTGACGGCAGGGGAAAGCTGCGCTGTTCAACAGCCGCCCTTCCCGGTCCTGTGCAAGCGTGAAGAAACAGACGACGGTATGTTTATCCGAAAAATCGGTCTGAAAGCCCTTTCTTCCACTGTGCTGACCCCGGATCATCCCGCAGTGGTGATGGAAGTGTCCGTCTTGCCGGAAAACGCCTTTGACCAGCCGCTTTCCTTCCGGGTTGTGAACGCCCAGGGTGTGGAGATGCCTTTTGCGAAAGTGGAATGCGCCGGAAATCGGATCGTCGTTTCCGCTTTGGGGGACGGCAGCGCGTACCTGAGGGCAACGGCTCATAACGGCTATCCTCATGCCCGGGTGATTTCTTCCTTAGAAATCACGGCGTCGGGCTTCGGCCCGGTGGGCCTGGATCCCTACGGCTTTATCGCGGCTTCCCTGTGTGATATCCGCGTGGGCGACATCGGCGCGGGCAACGAACAGGGCATTGCCTTTGCCCGGGACGGGGAAAGCGCGGCGGGTTTCACCAACGTGGATTTTGGCCCGGCGGGGTCCAATGAAATCACCCTGCCCATATTCGCCCTGAACGACGATCTGTACCGCTTGAAGCTCTGGGACGGTGTACCCGGCCGGGATGGACGGCTCATCGCCGAACTTCCGTATCAGAAAAAGAGCATTTGGAACACCTACCAGCCGGAGACCTGGCGTTTGCCGGAAGCGCTTCGTGGCGTGCATACCCTGACCTTCTCCCTCGACTGTAAAATTCACTTAAAGGGCTTTTCCTTCACCCGCCAGTCCAGGGCGCTGCGGTATACCTGCGCGGGAGAAGCGGATCAGCTCTACGGAGACAGCTTTATAAAGGAAGGAAACGCTGTCAAGCGCATTGGCAACAACGTGACGCTTTTGTTCCGTTCCATGGATTTCGGAGACGGTGACAAATACCGGCTGATCCTGGATGGGGCCACCGGGCTGGACCTTAACACCGTGTCGGTGCGTATCGTCAATGAACAGGGCGAAACGGCGGTGACCACCTGCGCTTTCCAAAAGAGCGAAAGGGGAGAACAGGCCTTTGAATTGGATACCCCGTCGGGCCTGTGCGAAGTGAGCTTCGTGTTCCTGCCGGGCAGCAGCTTCGATTTTTACGGCTTCCGATTCGCTTCCGCAGATGAAACATGATATCCGTTTTGTGCATAAGCCAAGATGTTTTTGATATGTACGGAATCGCTCGAAAAATGTATAATAAATCTATCTATAGGTGTTTCGTTTAGGGATTCCGCCGGGAGGTGAAGGCGTGGAGGGCTCCAAGGGACTGAACCGGTACCGAGCCATCGATCTTGCGCTGTTTGCTGTGATGCTGTTCGTTTTTGAGGGAATCATCATTACAGCCTCCACCCGCTGGTTTCCGGGAGAACCCTATACCGTTTCGGTGATCCCGCTGATCGTGGCGGTGGTGCTGATGCGGTGGGGCCCCTGGGCGGGCATTCACGCGGCGCTGGGCGGATTGGTATTCTGCATGTTTTCCGGGGCGAATGTCCGGCAATACGTGATTTACAGCGGGGGCAACCTGTTTTCCTTGGGGGCGCTGGCCGTGCTGAAAGCGCTGGGGAGCGAAAAAATCCGGCAGGATATTCTGAAAACCTGGCTGTTCGGCTTGGTGGTCATGACGCTCATGTTCTTAGGAAGGGCGCTTCTGTCTTTGTTTTTCGGCACGCCTATTACCACGGCGCTGGGTTTTTTCACCACGGAAGTCATCACCGTCCTGTTTACCCTGGTGCTTCTTTGGATCGTTCGCCGGCTGGACGGCGTTTTTGAGAATCAAAACCATTACCTGCTGCGCCTCCGGGAGGAGCAGGAAAAGGAAAGAGGAGGATACTGATGAAGAATCGGGCGGGGGATTATCTGATCCTCGACAAAGCCACGGGCACCTATCGGGAAAACCCGGAGCAGGCCGTCCGGGACGACGTGGAAAAGCATTACTGGCTCCACGTCGGCCGCACCATCATAAAGGATTGGCGGCTTTACCTCATGCTGGTGCCCATGCTGCTGGTGTTCCTGTTCTGGCGTTACATGCCCATGTACGAGCTGCTGGGCTCCTTCAAGGTGGACGACGTGGTAAAGCCTGTGGCGGATCAGTATTTCAAGGGCTTTTCCAACTTTAAAGGCCTGCTGCTTGGCACGGGCACGTTTTCCACCCTGTCCACGGAATTCTGGCGCGCCATGCGCAACACCTTTCTGCTGAGCTTCTACGGGCTTTTGTTCGGCTTCCCCATGCCCATCCTCCTGGCGCTGTTCTTTAACGAAATCAAGTCCGACATCGTGCGCAGCGGCCTGCAGGTGTTCACTTACCTGCCCAAATTCATGTCCACCGTGGTCATGACCTCCCTGGTGATCATGCTGATCCGTCAGGGCAGTTCCGCCACGGGGGCCCCTCCGGGCATCGTGTCCCAGGCGCTGGCGGGGCTGGGGCTCATTTCCCAGGAAAGCGCCCAGAACGGCCTGCTCAAGGATCCCAATTACTTCCGCGCCATTTACCAGGTCAGCGGTATCTGGGAAACCGCGGGCTACAGCAGCATCGTGTTCTTTGCCGCCATCATCTCCATTTCGCCCACCAGCTACGAAGCCGCCCAGATCGACGGCGCCAACAAATGGGCCCAGATGCGCTACGTGGTGCTGCCCAGCATCCTTTCCACCATCGTGATCATGCTCATCACCAACATCGGCTCTATGCTGTCCATCGGCTATGAAAAAGTGCTGCTGCTGAACGAAAAGTTCCCCGACAACCACATGACCTCCGAAGTCATTTCCACCTTCTCCTGGCGCATCAAGACCGACCAGAACCAAAGCGGCCTGGCTTCCGCCGCGGAAATGATGAACAACGTGGTGGGCATGCTGCTGGTGATCGGCGCCAATACCATCGCCCGCAAGGCGTCCAACGTCAGCCTGTATTAAGGGGGTTTTAAGAATGAAAAGAAAGCTTGAAATCTCCGAGTTGATTTTCAAGATTTTCAGCTACATGTTCCTCACCGTGTTCGCCCTGCTGTGCCTGTATCCCTTCCTG
>JAFXMP010000042.1 GCA_017530275.1 Clostridia bacterium
ATGGTTTTGAAGTAGTCCACGTCGATCATCAGCAGGTACAGCCGGCTCACGTGGTCGTAGAGCTTATAGTTGATGAAGCTGGTCAGATTCTGGCGGTTATTCACCTGGGTCAGCTTATCCATGGAAATCTGCTGGCGGTTCGTCCCCACGTAGAGGCACAGAAGCTCCAGCATCATCGCGACGCACACCACCGGCAGGCTTTCCGTCAGGGCGGAGAACATCCACGCGATCAGCAGCGACAGCGGGAAGGACGCGACGATCAGCTTATGGGCGCGCCGGCTCGGGTCAAACTCCCTTTGCGAGGAAAGCGTCAGCCGCACCGCGACCACAAAGGAAGCCCCGATCAGGAACAGCATGAAAAAGCTGTAGTAGGAAAACCGGGTGTATTTTCCATCCTCCGTTACGGTGAACAGGAGCTGGTTCCAGTGGTTGGCGACGATGATGCCCAGCGGGATAATGCCGAGGAGCAGATACAGATAGCCTGACCGTTTCCTGTTTTCCAGGTTCAGCAGCGTTTCGCCGTATCCGCACCAGCTGAACACGCCCAGCACCAGGCCGATATAGTATACGTCCTTAAGCAGCCTCGTGAAAGGAAGCTTCCGGGGCAGCGGGATCATCCCGCTGTTGAGCAGGGTGAAGATAAAATTGCCCCCAAAGCAGATCAGGAACGAAACGAACACCCTGGAAAGCCACTGCTCCATCGTGGAGCGGGAAACGTTGTTTCGATTCCACAGCAATAAAAGCACCACAATGATGATGCAGATCAGATAGACTTCTGCGTACAAGGCGGAAGCGAGCAAAAAACCATCTCCTTCCAGGCAGACGGGGCGGCTGCCGTCAGGCCCTGCGTTTCAGGCCGACAGAAAAAAATATGCCGCGTGCGAAAGAATATGCCGCGTTTCCAGGCAGGCGTAAAACGCCCTCGAAAACGCAGACATAAGCCCATCCTTTCCGGCAGCCCCTCGATAGCAAGGAAGGATTGGGCGTTTTCAAGCATATTTGTACATATAATATTATCACATTATACGCAAAGAATTACCAGAGTGTTTTGCTTACAATCGTATTGCAAAATTGCTACAATTTTGTAATATTTCCCGAACGCCGCTTTTTTTCAACGCCTGAACGCCCCTGCGCGAAAGCGCGCTATTTTGTGGCGCGGGACATTGAAAACCGGCGGGGAATGTGCTATACTTGCTCTATGCAAAAGCGCCGTTTTGACGCTTTCGGCGGGAAAAATGTATGATTGGGCGGAAAAGGATTGCGTTTCAGGCCGAACCTGCTATACTTTTTCCCGTATTAGACCATGGAAAGGGGAGATAAAAATGCAGCAGAAAAAAAAGAACAACGCCAAAGCCTATGTGATTTCTTTTTTGGCCATGGGTGTGGTGATCGTGATTTATTCGCTCATTTTCAATCTGTATCGGTGGCAGCACTATCTGATCGCGGGCGGCATCGCCCTGCTGGTGGGGCGGGTCATCTTCATCATGGCCCAGGGCCTGGATACCTCGCATGAAGCGCCTGTGCAGCAGTCCATTCCCAAGACGGGCGACAGCGCGGTGGACAGCCTGGTGGAAAAGGGCCAGGAGCTGCTTTCCCAGATCCGTCAGGAAAACGATCAGATCCCGGATGCCGAATTGACCGGCCAGATCAACGAAATGGAAAACGTGGCCAACCGCATCTTCCACACCGTGGCCGAGCAGCCCCAGAAAGCGCCGCAGATCCGCCGCTTCATGGATTATTATCTGCCCACCACGCTGAAAATGCTCTCCGGCTACCGCAA
>JAFXMP010000372.1 GCA_017530275.1 Clostridia bacterium
CGGATCAGGTTCGGGTTGATGCTGTATTCCTGCGCCAGTTCCCCGATTTCCTTTTCTCCCTGCAACACCTGCAGGACGACCTTGGCTTTGAATTCTGGACTGTAGTGCTGGTAATTCATGGTTTCCTCTCCTTCGTCTTTCATTCTACCATGTTCACCTTTTTTTCGCTACTGCTGGTCCAGTTCCACGGGGACATTATATCCAATCCCTCACCTACCATCTTCTGCACTGGAAGCAACCTTTTCACTTCAGCAAGCTTTTATTTGGAGAATCAGAGATCGGCCAAATAAGAATTACTTAAAAACACATATAGGTGATTGGTATACACGGAGGAAAATACTATCCTAAAAGGAAACGAAAAAGGTATTTACGCTTCAAGCTGCTATGTTTTCAGAAGATGCAGATGGTCAATAGGCCGTCTGCATCTTTTCATTCGACATTTTTCAACGATATTCCTTATCAAATTTTTGGGAATGCCGTTGAAAGATGCCGAAAACGAAGAAAACCGTCGAAAGGCTATATTTCCTCCCCCGATCATGGAAAGACAGCTTTAACCTTTACCTTCGACAAAAAAGTACATATTTCTCATATCCGCGGACCTCCTGGTCATGTTGAACGCAATGATTCACTTCAACATGAGCAGGAGGCTTTTTTTGTGCGAAATTTGTCATTTCTTATCGTTTCTAATTGTTACGAAAATTTAATAATTTTTTTGATTTTAAAGGTGCAAGGATTTTGCACCTTTAAGATTTATGCTTTTTTCGTGGAAAGGAGGTGCGGGCTGAATGCGTGCGGATGAAAGACGAACCCGGCTGTGGCTGATCGTCTTTCGCCGCAGAGAAGTGACTGTGGCTGAACTGGCAGAAGAACTTCGCGTCAGTGTCAGAACGATCAAATACGATTTAGCCGATATGACGCACTTCTATCCCATTAACACAGTTCGCGGCAGATACGGTGGCTGTGTGAAACTCCAGGACTGTTTGCCTTCAACGAAAGGACCGCTGACAGATCAGCAGATTGATTTTTTAATCGATAAGTGGTCAGAAATGCAGGGAGAAGACGCCAGTACTATGGCAGGAATCATTTCTGTATTGACCCTCCCTTATCGAGTGCGGCCCCTTCAATAACAGCTCCGTGAATCTTGAAAACTGCATATCGAATGCTTGCAGGAACGCTGATCACCCTGGCGGCGGAATGATTTCAGCATTGGCTTTATCCATTTCTGATATTCTTCCCGATTCCCTTGCTTGGCAGGCAAGGCAATCCAAGCCATGGCGAATGATAATGAGACTTCCTAACGATAAAGGCCCTTCTCGAAAGAGGGAGACCCGACTGTGCGCGACAGCCTTTGGAAAGCATCGGTACGGTGGGGCTATGCTGCGGTGTGCCAGCCGCTGCCTGCAAGCATCCATGACAAGAAGCACCTGATGAACGCTAAAAAAATAATCGAAACTTTACATAAACCGCTGGCATCAGGCGTATCGCTTCGACGGTACGCCTGGTGCCAGCCTCAAAGACAGAAAGGAAATCATCATGCAGAAACAACAGATTTCAAGTCAGACGAATGTGGAAGCTTTGGTGGATATCCGGGATGTGCGCGTCAATAAAGCGCTGCCCAGGGAGCAGCGTATTTCTGAATTTGTACGGCAGATCAAGAATCCTTACCTATTCAAATGTGGCCAGTTTACCGTTCATGTCGGATTTACGGCCAATGGCGTTTCCCTGGAGGATTGTATTGCCGGACTGCTGCACTGAATCCGCATCCTTGCACACAATTCATTTTGCTGTTACCATAGGAGCCGGAAAAGGGATGGAACGCAGCAAGCGGCTCCTTTTGCTGCACGGTTATTCCGTAAGAAAGGAGCGCCATTGGCATGGAAATTTACAAGGCAATCAAGTACATTCGGCTCTCCTACACGGAGGACAAAACCGTGGAGAGCGACAGCGTGGGCAACCAGCGCCGGATGATCGACGATTTCATCGCCAAACACCCGGAGATCGAAGCGGTTGCCGAAAAAATCGACGACGGATACAGCGGCGTCCTGTTTGACCGTCCCGCGTTTACGGAAATGATCGAGATGGTCAAACGTGGCGAAGCCAACTGTATCATCGTAAAAGACCTGTCCCGCCTGGGACGCGAATCTATTGAAACGGGCCGGTACATTCGCCGGTTCTTCCCGGCGTACAATGTCCGGTTCATCGCCATCAACGATCATTTTGACACCCTCCAGGAAGACGGGGACGATCTGACCGTTTCCGTGAAAAACATCATGAATGAGGCGTATAGCCGGGATATATCCATCAAAACCCGCAGCGCCTTGGAGGCCAAACGGAAAAATGGCGATTATGTGGGCGCTTTCCCCATATACGGTTATATCAAAACGGGACATCAGCACAAGAAATTGGAGATCGACCCTTTTGCCGCCAATGTGGTCAAAGAGATTTTTCGCAAGCGGCTGGAAGGATACAGCGCCCTTCATATCGCGGAGGAACTGAATCAGATGGGCGTGCTGTCTCCCATGGCCTATAAGAAAGCGGAAGGCCAACCCTATGCCAAGGGTGGATACGGAGATCAGAAAGACTGCAAATGGTCGGCCACCACGGTGCTGCGCATTTTACAGGATGAAACCTATACCGGCACCCTGGTTCAGGGCCGGGAATCCACGCCGCATTTCAAAATTAAAGTCCGGCAGGCTAAGCCCTCCTCTGAATGGCTGCGAGTAGAAAACGCCCACGAGGCCATTGTCAGCTGCCATGACTTTGATTTGGTGCAGCGGCTGAAAAATATAGATACCCGTACTTCCCCCAAATCAGATGCCGCCTATATTTTTTCCGGCGTCCTGATCTGCGGCTGCTGCGGCGGGAAAATGACGCGGAAAACCGTCCGATACAAAGGAGAAGAATACTTCTATTATTGCCGCACCGGAAAGAAGAACGGATGCGACGCGGGCACCATGATCAAAGAAGCCGATTTGATTCACTGCGTGCAGGAGAGCCTGCGGGGACAGATTGAAAACGTCGCTTCCCTGGAAGATGTACTGACCAGCTTCAGCCAGGAACGCATCAATCAGGCGCTGATCCATGAATATCAGGAGCATATCGAACAATGCAGCCGTCAGTTGGAAGAAATCAATCGATATAAAATGGGCTTGTATGAAAACCTGGTCAACGGCTGCCTGAGCAAAGAAGATTATCTTACCTATAAAAAACAGTACACGGAGAAGTACGATCTCCTGAAAAAAGCCATTGCTCAATGGGAGGAAAAAATCAGAGCGGTGGCGGAGAACCAGGGCGACAGAAACCGCTGGATCAGCCATTTTCTCCAATTCGCGGAAATGGAAACCATTGGCCGGCGGGTGGTCGTGCAGCTGATTCAGTACATCAAAGTAATCAGCAAACAAGAAATTCACATTGAGTTCCGATACAAGGATGAATATAGAAAAGCGGCGGCGTTTGCCGAACAGCTGATGAGAAGGGAGGCCGTTTGATATGGCGAGAAAAAGCAGAAAAAATGTTTTAATTGAAACACCTATGAAGGCGTCGGTTTTTATCCGCACTGCCGTTTATCTGCGTTTATCTGTGGAGGACAACAATAACCGCGGCAACTCCCTGGAGAATCAGCAGCTGATCATTCAGGATTATTTGGCGGACAAGCCGGAATTCAAGATCATCGGCACCTATACTGATAACGGCTTATCCGGCCTAAACTATAACAGGCCCGGTTTTCAGCGGATGCTGGAAGAAATCGAGGCAGGACGCATTGACTGCGTGATCGTGAAAGACCTGTCCCGCCTGGGCCGCAATTTTATCGACACCGGCTATTATATCGAGCAATACTTCGTGACCCGGAATATCCGGTTCATTGCCGTCACCGACCAATTTGATTCCTCCTGCGCTGACCAGCTTCACGGCGGTATTATGCTGCCGCTGAAAAACATGATCAACGAAGCCTACGCGCTGGACATCGGCAGGAAGATCAAAGCCCAGGCTCACCAAGCCATGCTGGACGGTGAGTTTGTGGGGGCTCGCGCGCCATATGGATATATGAAAGACCCGAAGAACTGCCACAAACTGATTGTGGACGAAGGGGCCGCGCCGGTGGTGCGCCAGATTTTCCAATGGGCTTATGAGAAAATGGGGCTTAATCAAATCGTCCTTCGCCTGAACGAAGCGGGCGTCGTCACCCCCAACATCTATAAGCAGGAACATGGGTATGAGGGGAAGCGGTACAAAACCGGCAGTGAGAAATGGCAGACCCGCACGGTGGCCATGATCCTGCGAAATCGGACCTATACCGGCGACCTGGTTCAGGGAAAGTCCAAAACGGTGGATCATCAGCAAATGCCCGCCAGCCCGGTGGATTACATCATCGTCCGCGACACGCATCCCGCCCTGGTCAGCCGGGAAGTATTTGACGCGGTACAGGCATACCGGCAGCAGGTAGCTGGGAAATACACTGATAAAACACCAATACCCTATACGCCGAATGCCTTTCAAGGGAAAATCTTCTGCGGCCATTGTGGGAAATCCCTTCACCGTCAGCGCAGCCACAGAAGCAAAGGCGACGATATTTACCTGTTCCATTGTCTGAGCAACACCCGTGTGGCAAAAGGAACCTGCGAAGGTGTCTATATCACGGAAAAAGAGCTGAACGAATCTCTGACGGTGATCGTTGAAAAAGAGTTGGATACGGTGGTCGGCCATTCCATTCCCATGATGCAGCAGGAAAAACAATATACGCAGCAGCGGGCGGCAATTCTGAGTCAAATCTCCGAAAAAAGAAAAGCGGTGGAAAAAGATCGCGGCCTGATTCAGGGTTTGTATGAAGATATGGTGGAAGGGCTGATCAGCCGGGAAGAATACCTGAGCCTGAAAGCGGATATGGAGGAACATACGCAGGCGCTTTCCCAAAGTATCGCGGCTCTGGAGAAAGAAAAAGCGAACGCAGATAGAGCTTGGCAACGGCAAAAAGCCATGGAAAGCCAGGCTGCCCAGTTGACAGAAAAACATACACTGACGGCAGATTTGATTGGCGGCCTGTTCACCCGCATCGAGGTATTCCACGATCATCATTTCCATATCGCGTTCAGCTTTCAGGATGAACTGATCCGGGAGGCTGCTCATGGATAAATATAGGATTGCCCTGTATATTCGCCTTTCCATAGAAGATTCCAAGTATGACAGCATGAGCATCGGCAACCAGCAGTCCATCCTGCGGGAAAAGGCCATGACACTGCCGGAATGGGATCAGGCTGAAATCCGGGAGTTTATCGATAATGGGCACACAGGCACCAACTTTGAACGTCCCGCTATGCAGGAAATGCTGAAGTTGGTGCAGGAAGGAAAAATCAACTGCATCATTGTGAAAGACCTGTCCCGCTTCGGGCGCAGCAGCCTGGAAACAGGCTATTTCATCGAGCAGGTATTTCCCTTATTCCATGTCCGCTTTATTTCCATTTCCGATGATTACGATTCCGACAACTATAAGGGAACCACGGGAGGAATTGAGGTCGCATTCAAATATTTGATCAACGAGGCATATAGCCGGGATATGTCCATGAAAACCCGCAGCGCGAAGTATGCCAAAATGCGGCGGGGGGAATACCAGAGTGTGATATGTCCCTACGGCTATCAGAAAAGCGCCGATGGCAGGATGGAACCCAACCCGGAAACCGCACCGATCGTCAGGCAGATTTTCCAATGGGCGGCGGATGGCTGCACCGCCGCAGAAATCAGCAGACGTTTATATACACAGCGCATTCCCACCCCAGGGGAATACCGCGTGAAAGCCAATGATTGGAAATACTCGGTTGATCGGATTTACGGGATTTGGTCAAGTTCTACTGTACTTCGTATCTTGGCGGATGAACGGTATATCGGCACCTATGTCATTGGTAGATACACAGTGAAGGAAATTGGCGGCAGCAGAGTACGGAAAAAGGATGAAAGCGAATGGTTCAAAATTCCCGATCATCACCCGCCCATTGTAGATGCGGACCTGTTCAACCGGACAAACGCATCCATACGAAAATATCATCTGCCTCAAAAGCAGCAGCATGATTACTTCCTGAAAGGCAAAATGTTCTGCGGCTACTGCGGACACGCTCTTTCCCGAAAAAGAAGAGAGAATCACATCATTTACTATTGCCGTCATTCCCAGGGAATTGCCACGATGGCCTGTCGAGGGCTGGAGATGAAGGCGTCCGAATTGGAAGAAACCGTTCTTCAAAGTATAAAAACGCAAGTTTCTGTCATCAGCGGTCTTGACCTGAATTCAGACAAAATCCGGCTTTCCAGCATGGAGCAGGCTGAACAAGAAAAAAAGCTGCTCTCCCTGAAAGACAGCAAACGGTTATTGTATGAACAATATATCAGAAAGGAGATCACGATGGAGGAGTATCAGGCTGAAAAAACAGAGTTGGATTATTACCTCGAGATGGTCGAAAGCATTTTGGCCGGCATGAGAAAATCAACAGAAGAGCTTGTCGCTAAATATGATGAGGAAGCCCGGTTGAAAAAGCTGGCCCAAGCTGCAAGCACTTCGGAAGACTTGAACCAGGAATTAGCGGAGCGCACTGTCAGCAAAGTTCATGTTTTTCATGATAACCGGATAGAAATCGAAACCACCCTCCAGGATGCTTTCGCTGATAGAAGCGGAGAGTAATGTACCTTCAATAGTGTATCTATTCTCATGGTTTTAAGAAATTCGATTAAATACTCATTTTTTTGTCGCTTGCTTGACATCGGGGTGACGGAGGTCATGGAATCTTATCACCCGCAATCCGCGACGTTTCAGAAATTCGGGGAAAGCGGTTGTAATATACGAAGGGCTTGTCCTTACACCAAGCTGGTTCACACAGATGTAATCCAGATAGTCCGTACAGTACGCTTTTCCGCAAAGCCTCCGCAGTTCTTTCTGTTCGGCTTGCTTCCGAAGGAGCAATTCTTTGAAAGCAGGCACCAGCGGCAGCGTCCTGAGACTGGATTTCGTCTTGGTTGTATCAGAAGCAAGATCAATTTCCTGACCGTCTACCTCAACCGTGGTGACAGTATGGTTGACTGTCAGCGTATTTTCGTCGAAGTCGATGGCACTCCACCGCAAGCCAATGCACTCGCTGCGTCTCAGGCCATAGAACGCCGCTAATTTTATCTATTATCACCTTTGTATAAACTCCTGCTTGAAATCCACCTCCGCCACAGACGGCGCCTTCGCAGTCTTTCGGATCTTTCCGCTGCTGGTTTCAGCATGGACGTACAGTCAGCGTATGGTATACGTCACCATCCAGTGTTTTCCAATTAAATGTCCCGTCAGAATAAATGATATACCCACGTGGAGATTGATTCTTGGGGATGGACACGGATCCTGGATTAAGGCACAGATTCTTCCCGCGCTTTTCCCATGCGGGAACATGTGTGTGCCCATACAGCAATATATCGCCATTCTGCAGCGGCGGCAGACAATCCGGATGATAAATATGGCCGTGGGTGGCGTACATTCGAAGCGCATCGATGCATATCAGAGAATAATCAGCCATGACAGGGAACGCCAGAACCATCTGATCAACTTCGGTATCGCAATTGCCCCGAACGCAAAGGATTTTTTCTTTTCTCTCGTTGAGTGCCGAAATAACATCCTTTGGACAATACTGATCCGGAAGATCATTTCGCGGACCATGATAGAGAATGTCTCCGAGCAGCAGCATGCGATCTGCTTTCTCCTGATCGAAGGCATGCAGCATTTTCTCGCAGTACCGGTAGGAACCGTGAATATCTGAAGCGATCAATAGTTTCATATTGAATGTCCAACTCCTTTACAGATTCTGCCAGCAATCATCAATCACGGATCATGCGGGTCATGTTGGGCTGACTGCTGTGCAGGATACTGACTGATTAGGGCAATACCGCACAATAAGGGTGGTCGGATGGCGCATGGATTTTTTGATCTGATGAAGCTGAATGAAGGGAGACGTAGCAGCGCTACGTTGACCGGAATGAAGCAAAGTCAGACCGGAAAAGACATGTGCCAGACGCGCCGTCCGTTTGTGTGGTATTGCCCTTAGATAAAGCTTTCGCAGGATGCAGCATGGTAAAAAATCCGGTATGCGTCCGGGGATGGAACCATGGTTTCCTTCATACAGGCCTTATTATATCTGGTATCGCCGTCCCTGTAAAGGGCGGCGTATGTCTTCGATGGCCTTCTATTGACAATTATCTGATGCACAATTATCCGATGATTCGTTACTTCTTCGTCATCACGGCCACCGCGCAGGGAATGCGGCCTTCGGCCAGCGTTACCTGTACATCTCGGTACCCGGCGTCCAGAAAGAACTGGCGGTAGCTCTCCACGGTGAACTGACGTTTGAAATCCGCGCCTGCTTTCCCGACCACCGAGGCAAAGCCGCTGGTATTGCCTTTCTGATCCCTGTTCATGTAGGTGGGGATGATCAGCGTCCCGCCCGACCTGCACACCCGGTTCAATTCGTCCAGGGCTTTCAGCGGTTCATCCAGCAGATGGATCACGTTCCCGGCGACCACCTTGTCGAAGGCGTTATCCGGAAAATCCAGCGACAGGATATCCGCCTGCCGGAAGGTCACGTTCGTGAACGCGGCGCAGTTCTTTTCGGCTTTTTTCAGCATCTTCGGCGCAAAGTCCGTAGCGGTCAGCGCCTTGCACTTCGGGGCGATCACCGCGCTGAGCAGTCCCGTGCCGCAGGCGCATTCCAGCACCGAATCTTCGGGCTGAATCAGCGCGCTTACGATTTGCCGAAGCGCTCTGTGCGTCTTTCCGTTAATGACGTTGACGAAAATGTCATATACAACGGCCACTCGATCCCAGAACAAAGAGAAATCTCACCTCTTTATCATTTGACCCATTTGCTGCCAAGAACCTATGGGTTGTCTTTTATTGACATATCAGAAGATGACCGCCGTGAGCCCGGCGACAACGGCTGCTCCCGCGAGCCAAATCAGCGTCAGGATTCCACGTTTTTTCAATACCTGCCGCCAGGTCTGCACAAAGGGGATGTCCTCGGTGCCGGGAATGATCCACAGTCTGCTGTGTCCCACCCACAGCCGGTCGATGGCGATTCCGTCATACCAGTTCATCACTTCCAGGAACAGCAGAGCTTGTCCATATGCCGGCCAGAACTCGCGGACGCCGTTCCACAGGCCGATGATGAACAGCAAAGCTGCCAGCATGACCAAGAAGAAGGGAATCATAAAGCGTTTCCGCTTCTTCGCCACCGTTTTCCGGTCTGTCAGGCCCAATTCATAAACGCGTTCCTGGACAGGCTTCGGATAGAAGTACAGGGCGTTCAGGGCGTTATTTCCAACGGCCAGCTTCACCATCAGGGTGAACAGCGCACAGAACAGGATTAATTGCAGAGCGATCATGATAACGCCTTCTTTTTATAACCGCAGTCGCAGTATCCGTCTCTACGATTCTTTATCCCAGCGTAACATCAAGAATCATCATCACGACAAAGCCCAGTGCAAAGGCCACGGTGCCGATATTGGAGTGCTTTCCCTCCGACATCTCGGGAATCAGTTCTTCAACCACCACATACATCATAGCCCCGGCGGCGAAGGCCAGGAAATAGGGCATGATCGGAGTCACCAGTCCGGCAGCCAGCAGGGTGAGCAGGGCCGCGGCAGGCTCGACAGCGCCGGAGAGTACGCCTATCCAGAAGGTCTTCGCCTTTGACATACCCTCCGCCATCAGCGGCATGGAGACAATGGCTCCCTCCGGGAAGTTCTGAATGGCGATGCCCAACGCCAGAGCCAGGGCTCCAGCGGCGCTGATGCCGGTATCGCCGGCGAGGAAGCCCGCGTACACCACGCCCACGGCCATTCCCTCGGGAATATTGTGGAGCGTGACAGCCAGGATCAACTTTGTGGTTCGTTTCAGCTTGCTCCGCGGACCCTCCGCTTTGTGATCCATATGGAGGTGCGGGGTCAGTATGTCCAGAGCCAACAGGAAGCCCATGCCAATCAGGAAGCCCACCGCTGCGGGCAGGAAGGCCAGCGAACCCATGTGGGCGCTGCTCTCCAGTGCGGGCTGCAACAGACTCCAGAAAGAGGCCGCCACCATGACCCCAGCCGCGAAGCCGGTCAGCGCCTTCTGCACGCCGGAGGATATCTGTTTTTTCAGGAAGAACACCATCGCCGCCCCCAGGCTCGTGCCCAGGAAAGGGATCAGGATGCCTTCCGCAATCTGCATATGCATTTCTGTCCTCCCAATCATCCAATCCGCTGCTTCTTTTTCGCCAGGGGAATCGTCCGCGCCTTCTCCTCAGTGTCATCGTCCTCGATATAGCCGTCATAGGGCGCTTCCGGGTCGGTATATTTCTTCGTGAAGGGCTTGCAGATTTCTGTCCTGTGCCGGAAGACGAAATCCAGGTCGTCCGTCCAGCCGGTGTGGCCGGTGATCACTTTGATCCTGCCCCCTCTTGCCCAGAGGTTCTTTTCCAGCTTTTCCAGGGAACGCACGGCAAGCCTGTTGTCCTCCGCCAGGGTGCTGATAAAGCTGTATCCGCCGTCCATGCCGAACCAGATGGTGTCACCGGTGAAGAGATACTCGTCATCGATCAGATAAACCATGTGTCCCCAAGTGTGGCCGGGCACCAGGATGCTCTCGATCTTGATGCCGTCGATGTGCAGGATCTGCCCGTCCGTGAGCAGCACACGCTTGTTGTCTGTTTTCACCATGGGCAGCGGATACAGCTTGTGGATGACCCTGCGCCGCGCTTCGCCGGTGAGATAGCGGTTCTCGATCTCGCTGAGATAGATCGTCGCGTCTCTAAAGAGCAACTCGCTGTCCCGCTCCAGCGCGCCCACGTGGTCCGTGTCCTGGTGGGTGATGAGGATATGCCGGATGGAGGCCGGATCCATGTCCAGCCAGCCCATCTTCTCCCGCAACCGCTCATAGTTGTACCCGGCGTCGATCATGATGGTCACGCCGTTCTTTGTGTAAAAGAAGATGTTGGCGACCCACTCCCGCACGCAGGCCACATGATCGTCGATCCGCCCGGTGTTCAGCGGCTTGAAGATGGCCCTGCCGCGGAACAGTTTGCTCATGGATTTCTTCTGGTTTTCCGAATCCTTCCGTGCCATCTGTGTGCCTCCTCACTTTCTGCCCGTCAGCAGCGCGGAGCCGCCCAGCGCCATCCAGGCTGCCTCGGATTTCTTCATGAACTTTCCGTCCGTGGTGTCGATCAGCTCTACCCGCTGATAGCCCATGTCCCGGAGCTTTTTCACGAACGCCTGCATGTCTCCATACCTGGATTTGGAGAAGATGTCGTGCAGGGCGAAAGTGCCGCCCTTTTTCAGGGTGCGCAGGGTTTCCAGCAGATACTGCTGCCGGTCGCCGGGGATGTTGTGGTAAACGTAGTTGCTGACCACGGCGTCGAAGGTTTCGTCCGGGAAATCCAGGTGGGTGGCGTCCCCCTGCTGAAAGGCAATGCGGCGGACGCCCTCGGCCTTCGCGTTTCTTTCGCACAGCGCTTTGCTGAAAGAGGCGTACTCCTTGCCCCAGCGGTCGATGCCGATGATCTCCGCTTTCGGATTCCGCTTGCCTACCGCGATAGCCAAAGCGCCGCTTCCGCAGCCCACGTCCAGCATCCTGCCGCCTTCCGGTAAGTCCACACAGGCCGCGGTTCCCTCGATGATCTGCCGGGACATCTGCCGCTTGCCGTTGTAGTCGAAGGCGCGGTACATGAGCACAGACCAGACGGTCAGACCCGCGAAAACTACCGCCAGGATGACGAAGGCAATTGTCAGCACGGTTTTCAGCGTACCGTCGGGCAGCAGCCTGAAGCACGCGGCTGCGATCCCACAGCCCAAAGCGGCAAACAGAAAAGACCAGATCATGCCCTTGGGCATCCAGTTCTTGTAATCAGGTTTCATGACGTTTCCTCCTATCAAACGCTTTTTGTTCTTTCCCAGCCGTCTCCGGCGTCGGTCTTGTGACGGATAAAGTCGAAATCGCAGCAGTCCCCACCCTGACATAAGGTTTTCGTCCGTTTGAAATCCGTGTAGGGGAGAGAGCCGAAGTTGATCACATCGGAATGGCAGAACATCGCGCCGAGCTTCATGCAGTCCTGCTCCTCAAAGATGTGGCGGTACAGGCACTCCCGGCACTCGAAATGGAAGCGGTCTTTGGGATCGGTGTCCAGGTGCCATTCATATCGCCAGCCCGTGCCGGAGCCATGCCGGAAGCCAAAGGGCAGGATCTTTTTCATCACCGGCATGAACCAGCTGTGCCGCGCCAGCTTCCGGAAGGTATCCGGCGTGAGCGCTTTCCACATTTCGGTGGAGACAATGGCGAAAGCCTCCTCCTCGGTCTTTCCGTGCCGTTGCAGCACCCGGTAGAGCGCAATCGAAGTCAGGATCTGCGCGATGTGTTTATAGTTACCCTTGTCGCACCAGCGTTTTTCCTGCTCCAGCAGAACGTTCATGCGGCTGTACACATCCCGCTGAATGTCCACGGGCAGCGTAGGAAAGTACTTCCTATATCGGCTGACAGCCACCAGGGCTTCCGGTTTATACTTTTTCATTTTGCGCTCCTCCGTCAGAACAGCATGTTCAAGCCTGCCACCGCCAGCCCTGCGATGGGACAGACAATCAGCGTCCACAGCAGGCCATGCTCCGGGATGGCCAGCGTTTTCAGCCACTCCCGGCGTTCCCACGCCTTGCAGTTTTCCGCGCCTTTGATATAGGGCTTTGCCTTCGGCGGCAGCCAGCAATCCAGGATGATGAAATCAGAGAGGCTCACCATAGTCATCTCGATATACCCGGCCCAGAACAGATTCCAGAAGCCGGTCATGCGCGCGAAATGCGCGCTGACCGCCCAATAGACGAACAGCACCAGATACAGCGGATACAGGATCAGCTTCATTGTGCGGACATCCTTCTTCTCCACAAAAGGAGCCGCCGCCTGTCTGATTTCCTTGGGAAACATGGTGCTGTACGCCTGCGGCAGAAGCAGAAAGCCCAGTCCTGCCACCGCGTTGAACAGCAGGGACATCGCAAGTCCGTCCAGGATGATTCTCGGTCCGTTCATACAATCACCTCCCGATGATCAGCGTGACCCACGCCATCACCGCGCACACAAACGGGAACGCGATCAGCCGGATCACCTGGTTTTTCGTATTGAAGCTGCGGTTATTCCAGCTTCTGCAGTCCTTTGTCTCCGGGTAGAAGCTGACAAAATACTTCTTTGTGATCACGATGTACTGATCCTGTACCAGAATGTCGAACAGCTTGTAGCCGTACATAAACAGCATGAACCGCCCGAACAGCAGCCAGAAACCATAGCCACGCCGGAGGCCGTCCGCGCCGAGAAAGAAGAGCAGCCCCACGTATCCTGCCGCCGCCAGAACTGTGAGCAGATATCCGATTACCTGCTTGCCGGCGGACGGATCAGGATGCGCTTTCGCCGCCTCCCGGATGTCCCGGGGCAGAAAACTCATGAATGCCCTTGTGGACGCGAAATGCGGGATGACCAGAATGAAGGCCAGTGAGAGAAGGCAGACTGCCGCGAGGGCGGCCAGCGTTGTGATCATGCCGCAGCCTCCTTTTACATCATTTTTCCGATCAGCCAATACAATCCGCCCACCACCGCCGCCAGCGGCACCGAGAACGGAATCAGCTTCACCATCTTCCATTGCTTCACATGGACGCTGTGCCAGGTATCATTGAGATCTTCTGTACCGGGGATCAGCCACCAGTCGGACAGAGCCACCCAGATAGTGTCGATGAACAGCCAATCGAAGAATTCCGCGCCGAGAAAGAGCGCGTAGAACTGCCAGCAGCAGTCCCACCAGCTCCTCGCGCCGTTCACCCACAGGATCATGACGCCGGGGATCACCAGCATCCAGGCGATAAGAAGGATGAAGGCAAACCGCTTTCTTTTCCGGAATTCCTCCTCAGTAATCAGGCCCAGGGCCTTGACCCGGTCGATCATGGCCTGCGGATAGAAGAAGATGCCACCGACGGGGCCGCGCCTGTGCGCAAGAACAGCCATGTAGGCTGCATAGCATACCCACAGGATCAGGATTTCAACGATGATTCTTCCAATCATGGCCATGTCTCACTTCCTGCATGCGTATTGCCGTATTCGCGAATATACAATACCATCACCTGCTTCCGTATTGCTTTCGGATTGCATCCCATCCCGGCATCTGCGCCCTCAGTTCCCGCCAGTTGGGCATGGGGAATTCGGGCTTGCGGGCAAGCACTTTCTCGAAGCCCTCGTCCAGCATTTCCATCTCCTCAAAGGCGTTCCGGCAATGCTCACAGGCAATAAGATCCCCGGCGGTTTTCCACTTGGCCATGCCGAAGTACAGGAACTGCATGACTGCGCCTTTGATCCCCGGGGCGTAGTATCGATCGTCACCCTCCGGCAGGATCGGGATTCCCTGCGCCTTCAGCATGGCGTACGCCTCCCGGGAGGCCATGCGCATCAGCTTCCGCTGCTTCCCCGTGGAGGCGGTCAGATCCCCATCGCAGGCATAGGCCAGATAGCAGATGGGGAGCACCGCCGCCAAATGGCAGAGGAGATAGGCTTCCATATCCGGCTGCCAATGGAGCTGGTAGCCGGTTTTGCCAAACAGGGCAGTCAGCTTGGATCTTGTCGAAGGGTCAGCTTCGCCATGCAGACAGCCAATGTCCATGGCGCCGATACCTGCCCGTTCGCAGATCAGCATGCCCTTTTCATGATCCCGCTTGCCCGCAGTGGCCTGAAAGCCGAACAGCACCTGCTTTTCACATACTGAATGATCCATAATCTCCCGCTGCATAGCGGCGGGACTCATGTTGTTGCCCACCAGCACAACGATGGGAGCATGAATGGCCGCCAGCGGTTCCAGGATCGAACGCATTTTGTTGTATGGCATGACGGCAAACACCGCGTCATAGGTGTCATCTTCTTCGATGCCGCCGATCACCCTCGGGTGATCCAGGGTGGTCTTCCGCTGGAGATGATGGCGGATTTTCAATCCGTTCTGCTGCAGCTGCTCTTTCCACTCGCCGCGGGCCAGCAGCGTTACGTCGCTGCCGGCTGCGCAAAGAACATGCGCCAGATAACAGCCGATTACGCCGGAGCCATAAACCAGTACTTTCATCATCTTCACCTCGTATGTTAGTAAAGGCTAACTCATCTTCAAAAAATAAATGCACCACACGTGCTTATCTGCTTATTCTGTCCTGCTGCTTCTTTCTGCCGTTTCTTTCGGCTTAAGCCCGGATCTGTGCTTCTCCGGTTTGACTGCGTCTTCCGGAATCGCCCAGGATCTGCTCAGTCGCTCCGCGCCGGGAATTCTTCCCTCCAAAGCGTACTGATTCACCCAGCGCATAGATATACCCCAGCGCTTTGCTGTTTCCTGAACAGAGTGATAACCTTTCACAAGGACACCTCATATCATGGATTCTCAATATCAAGAGGCAAGCCGGTTAGCCGCCTCAAACTATATTATATTCTATTTTTCGCAGAAGACAAGAGCAAAAATGAAAAAAAAAGAAAACCAGTATACCGGCAATCACCGCCTTATGGACAAAATGAAAGCGCCGCATGATGCGACGTTCAGCGTGTCGAAAAAGAATAGTAAATTCCCAAAGTAACTTTTACTGTGGAACTTACTTTGGGAATTTACTAAGGCATTTTTGGGGTAAAAGTAAATGATTTGGTATTGACCTAATCATATGCCCGTGATATAATCACTCATGTATTGATTAGGCGTTTGGCAAATTGGAGGGCTGAGATGGAACTGTCAACCTGCTTAAAAGCGCTGGGCGATCCCACACGCTTCATGATCTTCCAGCAGCTGCTGATCCGGAAGCACTGTACCCGGTCGCTTTCCAGGAAACTGGGGTTTACGGAAGCGACCATATCCCAACATTTGAAAATTCTGCATGAAGCGGGGCTGGTGTATAAAGAGAAGTACGGCTATCACATGCACTATCTTCCCACACAGGAGGCGCTGGATTTCCTGGCGTCATCCTTCGAGGAAATGCGTCAGGCTTCTCTCGCGCTGAATCGTGACCCGAAGGTCTGTCAATGCGAGTACCGCCAGCAGATGGAAAACGAACCTGTCGAGCAGATTTTGGAAAAGGAGCAGAATAGTGTGAAAACAAAGTTTGGAGCAAGTAATGGCCCACCAATCCAAAGGAAGGCAAAGCAAACAAGCCTCATTGAGGCAGTAAATTGAAAGAAGCTTCTACCCCTACCCGGCCAAAGCCAAGGAATCCAAGGAGATTGA
>JAFXMP010000373.1 GCA_017530275.1 Clostridia bacterium
GGGTGATAACTCCATTTCTGTCTGCCTGTATTCTTTCAGCATTCTCCCACCGCCCTTCTTCTCCTCAATTGTACTTCTTTGTATATGA
This sequence comes from Clostridia bacterium, assembly GCA_017530275.1. The sequence goes on from JAFXMP010000373.1 coordinate 89, forward strand.
AAAAGCCAGTCCTTTTTAAGAACTGACTTTTTCAGTGACCTTGAAATATAAGGGTTCCTGCGTAGGGGGGTATGCAAAAATCGCCGTTTTTTGCTCTGTGAAGTTGGAATTTCACCCTTTTTTATTCGCCGCCGAATTTGAGTACCTCTGCCTGTTTTTGGGGGAGAAAAATTTAATTTTATAGGAGAATCGTTGAATTTTATAAATCAGGTATAAATGTGACCATATGGTGCATATAAGGAACGAGCGACATAATGAGAAATGGTTACCCGAAAACCAGCTAATTCCATCATTCAACCTACTCTATGATCACCTGCTTCTTTTTTCGGCGAAAGGCCTCATTCCTCTCCTGATCAGGCCTTTTTGCAGTTTCCACCCAATATTTCACGTTCAGCATCTGTTCCAGCTTTTCCCGAAGGGGTTTATACTGAGCAGTCCGTTCTTCTTCCTCATGGCGGATAGCGGCCTGTTCTTTTTCCAGCCGGGAATGTTGATCTTCTTCACACCATGCTTCTCCTTCAGGATGCGTTGGGATGTGTAGTACAGATCGATTTCCTGCTGATGGGCAGCCCGGAACTTTTCCCGGCGTCCCTTCCAATGAATAGCGTTCATCTCGTCAATGATAGGCTGGATGCGGCGGATGTGTTCGGCAAAGGTGATCATGTTATCAAGCTGCTTGATTCGGGCGGTGTTGGCCTTGGATTGGGCAACAAGATCATCCACAGCAGCAGACAATTCATGGGTCTGCCGTTCCAATTCTTCTACGGTGAAAATCTGGTTCGTTTTCAGGAAGCTATAAGCGGCAGCCAGCTTTTTCAGATTGCCTGCTTTCGCTTTTTGACTCCTGGCCCCGGCGTTGCACATATCGTGATACCGAATTAGGAGATCAGCAAGATCAGGCTCCTTTGCTATTACCAGTTCTTCCTTCAAAGCGGCGATCCATTCCACCAGTGATTTCAGTTTCTTCTTAATGGAGGCAATCAGGCGGTTGGTAGCCTTGATCCAGCGGTTCAGGTCGCCCTTCTGCGTGCGAACGCCTCGCTGTTCCATCTTCTGTACAAGCGGCCCTTCATGCACCGTAGGAATTTTCTCAATGCCTTGCGCCTCATAGCTGCGATGGTCGATGCGGGTTGCGATGCCTTTTCGTTCAAATTCAGCGTTCACCATTTTGCACCAGGCTTCCCGCCAATGCTCCAGGGTTTCAGGCTCATGCCAATCGGTCGTGTGTACAGCGTTGAACACATACTCGCCCTTCTCATCCCGGATGCGCTCGCCGTTCTCGTCCAGCGCATATTCCCGGCGTTGCTTGTTGCCCCATGTGCCGTCAGTATTCAAGGGCCGCATGGTGGTCATCACATGAAAATGGGGATTGGGAATGCCGTTTCCCTTGTCCGGTTCATGCACGGCAAGATCGGCGATCATGCCCTTGCTTACGAAGTGTTCCTGAACGAAACGCCGGGCCAGCGCGATGTTTTCTTCCATGGTCAGTTCATTTTGCAGGGCAATATCGAAGCTATATGCCAACTGTGCCTTCTTGTTTTTCTCCACCTTCTCCACCGCGTTCCAAAGGGTCTGTCTGTCTTTGTATTCCGGGGGAGCGTTGGGAGGCAGCAGGATTTCGGTATACAGAACACCGCCCTTTCGGGAATAGTCGTTTGTTTCCCCGTAGTATTCGCTGTACAGCTTTTCCCCCGCACGATAGGCTGCGGCGGCTATGGCGCTCTGCCCGGCGCTCCGTTTGATCTGGTCAACGTGAAAGTGATACAGTGCCATTATCCGGCCTCCGGTTGTTTTTCGCCTGCCTCATGACGAAAAGCGGCACGGTGAACCAGGTCGGGGATGCCGGGAGTATCCGCCATTTGCTCGGCCAGTTCGTAAAACTCCCGTTCCGTCAAGGGCTTGATCTCGGGGAAAACGCTCTCCATGGCTGCCCCTCTGGTGATCAGCCGGTGATTCCGCCGCCTCCTGGCGGTGGTTTCAAAGTATTCCTTCCGATTCTGCAATCGCTGCTGGCGGTGCTGTTCCTGGTCGTATTGCCGCTGGGCCTCGACCAATTCGTTCTGTAATTCGTCTTTCGTTTTCTTCATTGTGGGTTTCCTCCTTCGTCGTTCTTTCTTCGTCGTTCCTGCTCATGGGATAGCCGCGAAGCGGCGCAAGGGCCGCAGCCCTTGGAGGGATCGGAGGATGCCGGTGAGAAACACCGAAAGCATCTTCCGATCCGCCTGTCTGCTGTGTTCGGACACAGCGGACAGGGGCCTCGCAGAGCGCACTTACAGGTGGAACACCTGTATAGAAGTGTGCACTTCCGTGACCTGAGAGCGTGTCCCCGGCTTCTCGGTTCTTCCTGGCAGGTCTCTCGTGTCTTTACGTGAACCTTCTTCGTGGCTTTCACCCCAAAACGGCCCGTTTCTTGTTCCGATTGGCCTCATAATCGTGACAGAAATAAGCTCCATATTAGCAGAAAACCTCCTTCTCGGCGTCTCCCGGTCTGACAGGGAAAAGCGGGGATTTACTGCCACTCCGTAAAAGTGACAGTAAATCGCCCACCGATTGACAGAAGCAGTTACAACCCCATGTCCTTCAAAAATGCTTCCGCAATCTCATAAATTAGGCTGGATCATCGTTGCTTTTTGCCGTGCCGGATACGCCGACATGAATCCGGCCAGATAGACGGGCAATACCTTATCCAGCGCCTTTTCCACTTCGCTGATAATCTGCCGGATAAACCGTTCTTCCCGCTCCCTGGTTTCAAAATAGGGATCGTCCTGCAATTTAGCTTTTCTCTCGAATAACTCTACCAGAGCCATGGCGATCACATTGCTGTAGGATTTGTACTGACCTTTATCCATGGTTTGCAGATACTCCCACGCCTTGCGGTGTGATTCTTTCCCCATATTCAGCCGAAGATTGGTGCTGTGAATCTCATTCATGCGCAGGCTACCTCCTTTCCCTGTTTTTCAAATGTCAGCTTGTTTTCCAGCATCCGCAGAATCATTTCCTGCCCGGTTTCTTTCGCCTGGGGATTTCCAAAGGCGGAAACCTGAAAAATCACTTTCCCGATTTTTCGATGATAAGGCGCGGCCATCGGTACAGCCTGCTTGGCTGTAATCTCATTCAAAAAAATACCCCCTTTCGCAGAATCTCTCGGAAGATCGGCACCGTTCTATGGCGAATGGTGCTGGTTCTTCACACAGTTGATTCTATCGAAAAAGGGAGGAAACCACATTGAGCGCAAATTGAGTGAAAATTGAAAAAAAGCAGACAGATACCGGATATTCGTGTATAATGGGATTCTAAAATTGAAGGAATTGCATGAAGCACTGATCCGCCACCGCGTGGTTTTTCTGGAAGGCGTGGCGGGGATCGGGAAAAGCGAAATCGCAAAAGCCTACGCCAGAGAACACAAAAAAGAATACACGAACAGCATCTACATCATGTATTCCGGCGATCTGCGGCGGGATATCACCGACATGTATTTTGCGGACGATCTTCCCTCCGATACGGATGAAGCGCGCTTCTTCCGGCATGACCGTTTTCTGCGAACACTGAAAGAAGATACATTGCTGATCATCGACAACTTCGACGTGCACTCCATCAAAGAACGTTTTCTGATCTTCCTTCAGCATTACCGCTGCCGGATCATCCTCACCACGCGGAATCACTGGCCCGGCCAACAGATTCTGCGCATAGAAAGGATCGCCGACGACGAAGCGCTGTTTCAAATGGTGGCACGGTTTTATCCTGACGCGGAAAAGAAACGTTCCTTCATCTTAAAATTTATGATGCTGCTGCAATACCATACCCTGATCCTGGAACTGGTCGCGCGGCTGTTCGGCCGCGGGATGATGACGCCTGAAGTCGTCGCCGGTATGTTTTGCATCCACGGAACGAAAATCGGATCAAAAGACAAAATACGGATCGTCAAGGACGGAAAAGCCCGAAAAGACACCTTTGAGGATCACATTCACGCTTTGTTCGGCCTTTACAATCTTTCTAAAACCCAGCAGGATATCCTGCGGTGCATGGTACTGGTTCCGGCTGCGGGAATCCCCATGCGGCTGCTGGGATTCTGGATGGGCTTCAAAGACCTGAACGACGTGAACGATCTGATCGATTTGGGCCTGCTGAAGCAGTTGCCCGGAAGCAAGGTAGCGCTGCAAAACATGCTTCGTCCGGTATGCCGGGCTGAATTGGAAACCAGCGTTTCCCGGTGTCAGATGCTGTTGGAGCCGCTTCGGTTTACCTGCCAGCTTCACGGCGTGGATGTGCCGGATTATAAGCTGATTTATCAGATCGTCGATTGCACGATGAAGTATGCGCAGAAGGATGATATGCCCTATTATCTGCTTCTTCTTGAAGACACTTTTCAATATCTGGAAAAATACCAGTATAAGACCGGTATGCAGAAAATCCTGAATGAACTGAGCGCGCGAATCAAAGATGGAACCGCCAGAGACCGTGCTCTCCTTCTGGACTGCAAGGCGCAAATGACAGACGATCCGCAGGAAAGCATTAAACTGATGAAACAAGCGCTGACCATGCTGCCGGAAATAAACAAGGATAACGCCCTGTTGGCTTCCAACCTGAACGCAAATCTTGGCGGCACATACCGTATGCTGCACGAATATGCTCTGGCCAAGCAGCATATGGAGACCGCCATGCGTATTCTGGAACAATTTGGTCTGACAGGATATCACGACAGCTATTCTCAAATCATCAATTATGCCATGCTTCTGGGCGATATGGGAGAGCCGGAAAAGGGATTGATCGGGCTGGAAAAGGCGGAACAGCTCATTCGGGACGTGAACCCTCACTCCTACGATCACGGGATACTGCTGCAAGCGAAAGGTACGCTGCAATTGTTTATTGGCGATATGGTACACGCCATTTCCAGTTTACGGAATTCCCTTTACTGCTTCTCCAAAGCGTTTGAGGGAGATGAAACCCTGATCGCTGAAAAACGAAAAGAACTTGAAGGTTTGCTGCAAATGGTTGGTTTGCCGCAGGATACCGCCCAAGAGCTAATGACTGATGAATAATCTGCTGATCGGAAAAAAGAAAAGCGCCACGCACATTGGACAGAATTGTCCGATGTGTGCGGCGCTCTTTCAATGCCAAGCCTTTTTCTCAATTTGGGCTCAATTTACGCTCAATGTGTTTCCGTTCCTTTTCCGATAAACTGGAATCGGACGGAATTGGTACTGGCAGCAGAAAGCTGTCAGCCAATCCGCACTGAAAACAGAACAGCAGACCAAAAAAGAAGAAATAGGGCTCCAAAAAGGAACGGATTTAATGATGAGGAAATTGGCCGAAGGACAATTATCCGTCCAGCCGGGCCGCCTATTACGCGCACGGCTGGCATCATGATATAATGTTCCTGCGAACCATCTGGGTCTGTTGTTTGGAAAGGACGGAATATGGCGAAGCTAAAACAACAGATCAAAATTACTGCGTTGTATTGCAGACTGAGCCGTGACGATGAGTATAGCGGCGACAGCGTTTCGATCCAGACGCAGAAAACGCTGCTGGGACAGTTTTCTAATGAACGGGGATTCACAAACTGCGAATACTTCGTGGATGACGGGTACTCAGGGACGAACTACAACCGCCCGGATTTCCAGCGGATGCTGAATCTGGTGGAGGATGGACAGGTCGGGATCGTGATTGTCAAAGACCTTTCCCGGCTGGGCCGCGATTACCTGCAAACGGGATACTACACGGAGGTCGTATTTCCCGAACACAACGTTCGCTTCATTGCCATCAACGACAATGTGGATTCGGCGGCTGGAGACAACGAGTTTGCCCCGTTCAAAAATATCATCAATGAGAACCTTTCATTAAGAAGGGCAGAACAAAAGCAGCATAGGCTGACAGCTTTAGGATTAAACCGGCGATTCATCATCAAATATTGGGGATGAATCGTCGGCTTTTTATGCAATTGTATATTTCTTCCATTCGGGCACATCTTCCGTTCGTGTTAAATTGCTGTTTAGGCTTTCACGCAAGCTTCGGAACATGCCCATCAAACAAAAACCCTGCCACACAATGATGGCAGGGCTGTATCCTTAGGTCAGTCGGTTGTTACGCCTCCAGTTTTTCAACCAAGAGGATCAGGTCGTCCAAAGCTCTTCCGCTTTGGGAAATGGCTTTCATGAGCTGATTTCGCTTCTTCTCTTCCTGGGCCTCATTCAGCTTTTTCAGTTCCGAACGCTTTTCGCTGATTTGTTCCCTGAGCAGATTGATTTCAGCCTGAATCGCTCGGCTTTGATCTATTAGCGGTGAAATGCCCGAAGGCGCTTTGCCAGTTTTCTTTCGCTGCTTGGCGGACAGCTCCTCGCCAAGAAGGTGAGCATGGCTGAACGTTCCATACCACGACAGCTTTTGACCGCAGCAGTTGCAGAAAGCGGTGTATTCACGGTCAATGACGCTGTGGCAGTTGGGACAGACGAAACATTTCTGGGTATCGTACTCGCAGACAAGCAGCGGAACGCAGGATGCGACGCATTTTTCCACCAGCCGGATTTCAGCCGCGGAAAACTGTACGTCAAAAACGACGGCATTACATGGGCTGTTTTTTCTCTATGCCGGCATTCGCCTGGCTTTCTTCTATCGCAAACAACTTTGCCAACAGGTTTTTTGCGGCCTTGTTCTCCCGGTATTCTTTGGATTTATCCATGATGGAAGTCCTCAGTTCACCGTGCAGCCTGTGGTGCAGACAGACTTTGTTTCTGTTCCAACTACACCGTTGATTGTTTTGGTGCATAAGAACGTCGCCCGCACGCGATACCGTTCGCCGGCAATGCCCTGGAAGTTCACGCCGTAGGTGCAGTAACCGGTGTTTTGCCAGGTGACGCCGGGGAGCAGGCCGGTGATGCCAGCCCACATTTGAGACCCATCATCCAACGTAACAAGCTTTTCAACTTGGTATGTCGCCACCCCGAGTTCGTCGCAAATGCCCATGCCGGTGGTGGTGAAGGTGATGTGAAGGACATGGCCGCCATTGTCATTGATGACGCAACCATAACTGATGAAATAGTCGCTCGAAAATGTTCCATCAGGGATGATGACAGCAGCGGAAGCAGGGAAGCACATACTGGCAAACAGACACACAGCAAGTGCTAAAGACGCGCTTTTTTTCAACATTTTTCTCTTCCTCTCCGTATTTATTGGAGACATGCGTGTTGGTTTTATTTTATTGCGTTGATAATGTCGGTCAATTCCTCCAGAGAAATATATCCAGCAATTGAATAATGAGCGTTCCGATCAACCCATGAAACCAGTTGTGTATCGCCACTTCCATTATGGTAGAATGTCAATTCGATCATGCCGATTTGGCGCTTTTCCTGTACTTCCAATGTCGTTTCAAATTGATATTCGATGCCAACTTGATCTGTATCAAAGATATTCACGTTATAGAACAGCCACTCTTCTCCGGATAAATATACAAAATTAAATGTATTCATGGCTTGCCCTGGATAGAACATACCGCTACTAAACGCGAATCTCTCAGGTATGTTGTTGAGCATGATCCGGTAGTCATTATACTCAATGGGTATTTCATCCTCTGTGGAGAATTGACGCATATCCTGGTCATCCATGGTTGACGAATATGTTTCCGCAGGGGGCGTATCCGGTTTCAGTTCATCCAACGAGATGCCGAATGTCTGCGCGATGGGATTGAGCAGCTTCAGCAGGAAAGTCCATCTCATCGCTCTTGCTGATCCTAAGGATACAAAGAACAGAAGAACCACAGCGGCGGCTGCTAACGCAGCCCGGCGCAGGAACACCAGCAGCGGTCTTCGGATACGTTTCCGTGCTCTGGCTGTTTTTTCAGTGCCCGCTTTTGCGGTTGGCCCGTTCTGATTGATTTTTGCCTCGAGCCGTGTCCAACTGGCGGAAATTTCATCCGGGGTGACCTCCATGGGGTTCAGTTCCGCCAGGATTTCATCCACCAGCTCAAGATCGACTTCGTTATCAGGCTTTTGCAATTCTTTCTCTAATATTTCGTTTAGTTTTTCTTCGGTCACCTCCTTGGAGGAATGATGGAGGATTTGCTTAACCTGCTCTGCGGTCAGCTTCTTTTTCCCCTGATTGTCTTCGGGATGGGTCGCGTTCAGATTATTCGACATCTCTTGCACGCTCCATTCTTTATATTTCCTGAAAGAGGTTGATAATTACAGCAAGGGCAAATAAAATTTTTTCAGCGGCTTTTCGGATGCGATGAATACGCACGTGGATCGTGTTTGCGCTCAAGCCGGTTGATTCGCTGATTTCCTGGACGGATTTGCCCTGGAAACAATATTGATCCAGCAATTGATAGTCCTGCTCGGGCAGCTCCTGCTTCAAGGCCATTATTGCGTCGGAATCGGCATCAAAAGACGGTTCGCTGACAGGCTGGCTTTCTATGTAGGCGTCATCCTTGGGCTTTCTGATGGCATATTGCTTGATCTGGTTCAGGCAGACGTTCCGCAGCGTTTTCATGATCCAGGCTTCCGGATATTGCCTGCTTTTTTCTTCATTCTCGATCGCCAGCAGAAACGCCTTGTGCACCATGTCCTCGGCCTGGGCTGGATTATGAAGCAGATAGGCGGCATAGCGTAGATAACGCTCATAGTGGGATTTGTAGATTGCCTCTAAGCGTCTTTTGTACGCATCGTCCACAGGAATCCTCCTCATTCGTTTGCTGATAAATGGATTATCGCTTTGTAATCATGAACAGAACCGCCGTTTTAGCAAGTCTTTATTCTTGAAAAAATGCTTCAATCGGGATATTCAGTACCTTTGAGATACCGTATAGTTCAAGATCAGAAACGATCCGAATGCCCTGTTCAATACGGGAAATGGAGCCACGGCAAACATAAACTGCAACCGTTTCAAGTTGGTGGGATAATTCCGCCTGTGTCATGTTGGCCTGTTCCCGATAGCGTTTTATGGCGTTCCCCGTCATATTTTTCTGTGCGGTCTCGACGATCCGTTTCATGATATTTCCTCCCCCAAATGTCTTATATTGGGACACACGGATAGCTTATACCAAGAATTGAAAAAGCCCGTCCCACGTGTAGGACACGGCAGAAATATTCTTTTGTGCGGCTATGGTGGGTTCTTTATAAGCGTCCAAAAATGAAAAAAGGCCGGCTCTGGCCGACCTCGCTTCAATCTTGTATTATTGAACCTTGGAATAATTGCCGTGGAAAGTTTTTAGGAGCATCTGTGGGTGATCTCCCGACAAACCTCCTTGGATCACGCCGCCTATTTACAGCACGAGATTCAGAAGGTCGCCATGGACTTGATCGAAAGCAACTGGATCATCGGAGAAAACACACCTATCCATATCTGCTTATTCCGTATCCGTCAAATGATAAGGCGGCTGTGAACAAAGCGAGGGACATGGTTTAATGGTAGTACGAATTCGTACGAATTTGCGCTAACAGCGCTAATCTGTGCAAGTGGAGGTGCTGCCATGACAATCTACGACATCCAGAATGCCCAGAAAATGCCCGTCTGGAAGCAGCGGATCATGGAATGCCGTTCCAGCGGTATGAGCGTCAAGGAATGGTGCAAAGAGCATGGGCTGGATTTCACGACCTATTACCGTTGGGAAAGAAAGATTCTGGCACAACTCATTCCCACAGAGGAAATTCCTGCAGCGGATCTTTCCGCATTGCCGTCACCGAATCTGGCAACGGTTCCTGCGCCGCAGAATGCCATCGTCAAAGTCGAGCTTGCTCCTGAACCGGAAGATCAGGAACAAATCCACTTTTCGGTGAATGGCTTTGAATTCCGCGTTCCTGCCAATGTCAGCAGCACATTCCTGGCTCGTCTTCTGGAGGCGACAAAGTATGCTGGCTGAAACCATTGCCTACAGAAATGTGTACATTATTTGCGGATATACGGATATGCGAAAAAGCATCAATGGACTTGTGGCTATCCTGACCCAACAGTATCAGATCAAACCGGACGCGGAGAGCCTCTACCTGTTCTGCGGGAAGAAGGCAGATCGCATGAAAGCAATCCTTTGGGAAGAAGACGGTTTTCTTCTTCTCTACAAGGTGCTGACCGGATACAAGTATCAATGGCCCAGAACAGCAGCCGAAGTGCGGCGGTTAACCAGGACGCAATACGCCCGTCTGCTGGAAGGCTTGGAGATTGAGAAAAAAGTCTATTCTCCACCAAAGGAATTCTTTTAAAAACGTTGAAAAAATCAGGAAAAAACTCAAATTTCCAAAAGGATTTCACCCCCTGCGTGTCGAATATATCATATATCGACGCAAAGGGGGTGAGTGTGCTTGAACAGGCCGTCAATTGACAATCTGAATCAGGATGTTCAGGAATACATCATCACCCTTGAAACCAGTCTGGAAGAACAAAAGACTCGCATTGCGGATCTGGCAATCATGGTGCAGAATATGCAGCGAATGCTTTTCGGAAAGAAAAGCGAAAAGATGATTCCGCAGGTTCCGGCTGCTGCCGGTGAACAGCTGAGCCTGTTCAATGAAGCGGAGGAGTTTGCGGATTCAGCCGTTCCAGATCCCCTTGAGGCTGAGGAAATCAAGGTTTCCGCGCATAAGCGGAAAAAGAATGCCCGCAAAGAACTGTTTGCCAAATTCCCGGTGCTGACGCAGGACTATCTGTTGGGCACTCCGGCAAGGAACTGTGACGAATGCGGCCGTGAAATGGACCTCATTGGCAAGGAACTGGTCAAAGAAGAATATGAATTCATTCCAGCTCATATTGAAAAGCATGAATTCTACCGCGGGGTATACAGGTGCAAGTGCTGCGAAAACGGAAAGCCGGAATGCTTTCATTGTCCGTTTGCCAGCGAGGAACGGTGCGCGGTATGCAGGAACCGGCCGAGAACCATTATTAAGAAGGCCCAGCTGCCCCTGGAATACAGATATCCGTTCCCGAAACACAGCTATGCCAGTCCCTCTACCGTTGCCCAGGTCATTTACGCCAAGTATGTACAGGCGATTCCGCTGGACCGTCAGGTGAAAGACTGGGAACGGGCTGAATTCCCCATGTCAAAAGCTACGCTGTGCAACTGGATTCTGGAAGTGGATAAATACTACGGAAAAGTTCTCGTGGAATACATGCACCGGGAGTTACTGAAATCCCATGTGCTGCATTGTGATGAAACGCCAGTACAGGTCGTCAGGGAAGAAAGCTCAGGCAAAAGTCATATGTGGGTATTCCGGAGCGGCGAATACGAGAAAAAACAAATTGTCATTTTCGACTATCAGCCATCCCGAAAAGGAGAATGCGCTTCCAGATTCCTGGATGGATACCGGAACTGCTTTGTATCGGATGGTTATGCCGGATATAACAGGGCAGGAGACGACGGAATCCGATGCGGATGCTGGATTCATGCCCGACGAAAATTCATCGAAGCATCTCCGGATAAAAAGATGCTGACACCATGCAAGGCGAAAACCGGGTTCGACTTCTGCGAGGAAATCCTTCTGGAAGAGAAGAAACTGAAAAGTCTTGATCCGGATGAACGTAAAAAACTGAGGAACGAAAAGATCAAGCCGATCATCGACCGGTTCTATTTGTGGTGCGATCAGGTTGATCCCCGAGGAGTCAACAAGGATTTTGAAAAGGCCCTGACTTACGCACGGAATCAAAAGGAAGCACTCTGCCGGTTCTTGGAAGATGGTAATATTCCGGCTCAAAATAACAGGGCCGAGAATGCTATCCGTCCGTTCGTGATTGGACGGAAGAACTGGCTGTTCAGCCAGACGGCGAAAGGAGCCAGCGCCAGTGCGGATATGTACAGCCTTGTGGAAACAGCCAAGGCCAACGGCTTGGATGTGTTTGATTATTTGAGCTGGCTGTTCCGGCAGATCACAGCTGCCAATCATCATTTCACTGATGAGTTCTTGGAAAAACTGATGCCTTGGAGCGAGCAGGCTCAGGAAAACTGCTGACGCTGGATCATTTGACGCTTACCTTTTTCCTTATTTCATATATACTCTCAAACACATCAATCATACTTGCTGGATCAAAATCCTTAACATCATATAATCGCGAATTGATAAACCACGTATTGTACGCAGTAAGCTTTGCATTTTCTTGTTTTCCTTCCACGAAACAATAATAGACATAAGGAATGATTGCAAATCAACTTTTACAAGATCGTAATACTTCATAATCGTTAAAATATGTATGCTCTAATTCATTGAATACATAGGATAGATCATCTTCTGTAATGCGTATTTTTCTATCAAGCATAAATTTGAAACAGAAGAGAGTAATATCTTCTATGTCAGAGAAGAAAGATGAGACGCTTTCATTAAAAAGGGTAAGACAAAAAGCAGCAACAGCAGACCGCTTTAGGAAAAACCGGCGATGTACGCGTAGCGCGGTGTAAACATCGCCGGTTTTATGAGTTTGTTTATTCCTTCCACTCTGGCATATTCTCCGAAATCACGGCGACGATCTTTCCCGCGTTCTCCCGAATGGTGTAGAAGGAGTGCAGCCTGCTCTTGGAATAAACGTAGTAATTTCCTTCCGTATGCTGGATGAGGTAGCTTGCGAAAAACTGTTCCCAACTGAAGAAATCGGCACTTTCGATGTGCTGGCCGGGGTCAGCCAGCATTTCTTTCAATCCAGGGATGGGCAGAAGGCCGGATTGCAGGATCAGCCACTCGAAGGATTCTGGTAGGCACACCCTAATATCCTCTGGATACTGCTTTTGGAGCTTCATCACTCGATCCATTTCCGCACCGAAAGCAGCGCCGTCTGCAATTACGAAAACACCGTCCTGATGGTGCGTCTGCAGCCAAGCGAAAATGCCGGAATTAGAACCTGCTGTTTCGCAGCGAATTGCTGTTCCGTCATACAAATGCTGATAGAATTCAAAGCCAGCGTGGGTATCCTCAGTCAAAACTACGTTAGCCGTCGCCTTTTTCCTGCCATTTGCGGCAGCATACACATATCCTTCCCGACGTTTATACACCTTCTGAAAGGTATGATACTTGTTGCTCGTTTTGATTTCATAGATCTCCTCTATGCTGTAAGGCAGGGCGTGAAGGTTTTCTCGATTGAAGATGACAAAATAGTTATCTGTATCTTGCGCAGTGGATGCAAAATCAGTAGTGGCAAGATATTCAGCGCCTTCGTCAATGAACACCACGCTGCCCTGTGTTTGTCGAAGTTGGTTCTGCCAGTCCATGTCCGTCAGCGCCGCGCAGGGGCAGGGGGACGAAACCTGCACGCCGCTTGCCTCGCCCAACCGCATATGCTCGGCGATCATTTCATACAGCGTGGTTTTGCCGGTGCCGCTGTCGCCGCGTACAATGGTAATATTGCGCTCTAACGTAAAATGAAACTTTGCACGGTTATTGGAAACCCGGATTTCTATTCTTCCTTTCATGCCGCACCTCAAACATATTCCCCTGCAGTTTCCACCAGCTCACCCATGTTATGGACGTATTTGCCATTGTTCAGTATACGGATTCTGAAAGGCTCATCCCCAAAGTCCATCAGGTGGCGCAGGTTGACGACCACCTTGCGCTTTTCGGCTAATTTGAGCAGCCACTTAGCACAGTTATCTCCACAAGTGGATGCATTGAAAACGTGTTTATTGCTTTTATCATTGGCAATCAGCAGCAACGTTTTTACACCCCCCGAAAGCTGAAGCGGGGTAATCATTCCCAAAACCGGGCTTTCGATTACATTTGATCCGATGACCTTGGATTGATCCACGTCTTTGATAATCTCAGCGGCCAGTGGATCGGTGATCCAACTGTCTTTATACGTATTTTTGAAAAACACTGCCGTGTTGTAAATTGCTTCTGGTATGGTACCGAAATAAATATTAAGCATAAATCCACCTCCTGGCAATATCCCGCGCAATGCTGGGATTACCCTTATTATATATCATCTTATGGCTATTAATCCATAGCGAATATTGAAGGATAAGTGAAAATTTCTGTAGTCACCTATATTCTGATATCTCAAATATCCTGAAAATAAGCGGAATTTAAATCAATCCATAGTGCGGGCCTAATATCTATCCCATATTCCGAGACACGGCTGTAAAACATAGACCCAGTAGATTCTACAATTATGGCTTGATCCTGTTGCTTTCCGGGAGAGCGAAGCAACCATCGCGTCCCGTACCATTTAGAAGGAATGTCGTCATCCCAATCATCATAGTACCTATAACACTTTCTCTCATCATTGGTTGCGAAATACTTTTTAAACGCTTCTTGATAGCTCAATAAGAAAACTTGATCTAACGTGTTATTTCCACCAACCGTTTGATAAGATTCATATCCTTGACCTATACTATTATCCACAGATGTCCTGACGATAGCTTTTTGTTCATCTGGACTAAATACATTATTTATATAATCCTTATTCAACCATTTTCGCAAGTCACATGTTTCCCATGTAATATCCATTTGGGTGGAATGATAAACTTGATGACATGCTACAGTTAAAAATCTCAGTGCCAATCTACTCAACAACAAGCTTCTGTTTTCTTGTGTATCAAGAACTATCCATTCAACTGCAACGTCATGACCTATTTCATCATCTGGACCGTCAAAGGCCGTCTCATGACCAAATGTTACCACATTGCCCACGGTACTGTATTGTTTCTTTTTTTCTTCCCGCAAATTTTCAATTAATTGATCAGCCTCTTTGTATCCTTTAAGCAATTTTAGCTGAGATATCGCATCTTCTATAATCTTGTTATTATGATATATTTTCGCTATTTCAAAAACCAAAGCATTTTGATCCGGTTTTTTAGGCATATGAGATTTTGTGTCCCTAATGCGAGGTTCCAAGTCGGCTAATTTGGCCTTTTGATTATTTATTTCCTGCAAAATTCTTTGTATTTCTGATTCTAATTCTTCCTTTTTTTTCTTAATGAACAATCCATGCAAACTTGATAAAGCATTTTTTGTGCTGATTAAACTATGTTGTAGCTGTTCGATAGATTGTAGAAGCGTTTTTCTTTCAGCATCTGCCCGATTCACAAGGGTTTCATTTTCTGAATATATCTTCAAATCTTCATCATATTTCCTTTTCAACTCTGAGATGGCTGAATTGGCAATGTTTTGCTTTTCTCTATTCTGTTCTTCCTGTTTTGTTTTTTTGAGTAATTCATTGCAGGTGAAAATAGCATTATCATATTCATAAGAACGACCTTCGATCGAATGGAGTAAATCTAAGGCTTGCGAATAGTCTTCACAGTTTTTAGCAGCTTTCATGATTTCCAGAGCCTTATTCAGTTTAGCGTGTTCATTCTTCTTTTTTTCTTTAATTGCTTCCTCACGCGCTTTGATTATGTCCTTATTTGCTTCTTTCCTTTCTTTTATTTCGAGCAAAAGTTTTTCTTCTAATGCCTTTTTTTCTAATTCCCACTTCGTTTCTGATTTAGTTATAAAATCATTCCAGTCATTGTCATGATTATTTTCAAAATATGATGAGTTCAAATCAACCCAAATTGCCGCACGGATTGATTGCCCCCAACCATAACCAAATTGGCTTACCTTCCCTGTTTCATCAATAATATCTTTCCAATTACTATCTATTCCAGGCGATCTAAGCCACCAATCAGCTG
Organism: Clostridia bacterium; assembly: GCA_017530275.1. The sequence continues at coordinate 15,663 of JAFXMP010000373.1, forward strand.
GCTTATCATATTGACCGTTTATTATACGATCTTTGGGATTTGGAAAA
>JAFXMP010000374.1 GCA_017530275.1 Clostridia bacterium
CATGATTTCAACCGGACTGTTGGGAAGCTCAAAAGGAATCGCTCCAATGTTCATTATCTCCAGCATCTCTTAGACCTGATTGTGTTTATGAGGCAGGATGATTGTTTCTGCTTTATGGAACCAGACAGAGAGACGTTCATTGCTGTCACACTTTATGAGCTTGGAATGACTTTCCAGGACCTAATAAGCACCCTTGGCAGAAGTGCTTAGAATTTGTTCGGCAATAATTGCTGACCATTCTGAAAAGTTTGGATTTGGAATGGGTGGGAAATACACCACGAAACCCCGTAGATGGATGGGAAATACACCAACATTCGTTCTCATTCTGTTATATAATATTCATGGTGATTGGTATGACTGAAACAAAGACTTTGGGTGTTCGCCTAAAATGTCTGCGACGAAAAAAAGGCCTAACACAAGCTGAACTTGCTTCACTGATGAGAGTCAGCCGAGAAACTGTTAAAGATTGGGAGCACAACAGGTATGAACCTTCTTGCAGAATCCTTGTTGAGCTCCCAAAGCTCTATCAGGTGTCTACTGATTATCTCCTGGGGATAGATAGTCTAAGGATTATCAAGCTTGAACACCTATCTGATGATCAGGTTGAGGCTTTACACCGATTGATTCTCTTAATGGAGAAAGAAAACAGTTGGATCAGTTCTTTGCCAGACAATCTTCACCATTGTTAGTCACCAATTGCAAATAACACTGACTTTCAGCTTAATCCCTGGTATGATTTTTCAAAAGGTAAAATTACCAATTGAGATTCAGAACAGCTGATGCGAATTTTGACAATAGAACAGTCCGGATTACAGGCACGTTGACCTATTAGGGGAGCGACCGATGTGGCGGCGCAACGAAAGCGAAAGCTGAGCGATCCACGTTACACATCAAGCCAATGATGCTAAATTGGCACGCGAAAATCCTTGTAGGCAATAATGATACTTCTTCACAGCCTCCTAATGACTAGGGGGGAGTCCCTGCGGTGTACGACAGCTGAGGTCAGCAGCGGCACTGTGGGGCTATGATGCGGATCGGCAATCCGCAGCCTGTAAAAACGCCCGACTTTCTTATTTGGGAAAGTATGCCGGGGGATGAGATAAATGCGGCAATAAAGCAAAAGAAACCGTTCTGTATGTTTCCGATCTAAACGTACTGAATGTGTGGGATATAACAATACCCCGGCAGCAGGTACAACGAATTGTACTTGCCGCCGGGGAATATGGCAAGTAGTACGTCATGCCGTATCTACAGCGTATTTTGAAAAAAACAATCCATGGACAAGCAAAAAAACAATCAACCAGACATACGTTCAACTAAGGAGGTGGGTTGTGTGAAAAAAAACGATGCGCCTGTGGTGCGCTGCGAATATACAAAAGCCGAAAAGAGCCTCTCCCATCTGTTGGAAGAATCTTTTCGGCTTTATCTGAACAGTATCCTTGCACAGGCAGGGAAAACTGTGTTACCATGTGGGCGATGAATGGCCGCTTATTTCAAGGAGGATAAGATGTACCTGGAAATAAGCAACCCCATGGATTACCACGTCGCTCTGTACATTCGTTTGTCAAAGGAGGATGAAACTGAAGGCCCATCCCAGAGCGTTACCAACCAACAATCCTTGCTGAGTGAATTCGTACAGCAGCATCGGCTGTCCGTTTATGATACCTACATCGACGACGGCTTCAGTGGCACCAGCTTCGACCGCCCGGCCTTCCAACGGATGATTGAGGATATCGAAACCAAGAAGGTCAACATGGTCATTACGAAGGACTTATCACGCCTGGGACGCGACTACATCATGACCGGTCATTACATGGAGCGGTACTTTCCTGAGAAGTGTGTGCGCTACATTTCCCTGCTGGACGGCATCGACACCGGTGTGGAATCCAGCGCCAATGATATTACGCCCTTCCGCGCCATCATGAATGACATGTACGCTAAGGACATCTCCAAGAAGATCAAGTCCGTGAAGCGTGACAAGCAGCGTAAGGGACAGTTCATTGGCGGCAAACCCATGTACGGCTATAAGATGCACCCCACGGAGAAAAACAAGATCGTTATTGACGAGGAAGCAGCTTTTGTTGTCCGGCGTATCTTCGCCATGGCATTGGAGGGCATAAGCTGCCGGCAGATCGCCGTGCGGCTGAACGAGGAGCACATTCCCACGCCTGCGGTCTACGCCGGGCTGCCCCGTAGTACAAAAGGCGCTTACTGCGGTCAATGGTCGTCAGAGCGTATCACGGAAATGCTGAAAAATGAAACCTACATCGGTCATATGGTACAAGGACGAACGGTGAAGATCAGTTACAAGTCCAAGAAATGCCATGCGCAGCCGCCAGAAAACTGGGTGGTGGTAAAGAATACCCATGAGGCGCTGATCGATGAGGAAGCCTTCCGCAAGGTGCAGCTGCTGATCGGCAGCCGGAAACACACCCGAAGCCGAACCTACGATTTCCTGCTGAAAGGACTGATTTTCTGCCACGAATGCGGCTACCCGATGGCGGTCTTGAACCGTCCCAACGCCGCCGGAGAAGAAAGGCTGTTCTTTGTCTGCCGTACCTATCAACGTTTCACCAAGGCGGGGGTGTGCACCTGCCACTCCATCAAAGAACAAACGGTGACGGAGGCGGTAATCGCCAAAGTGAAGGAGGTGTGCCAAGCTTTCTTATGCCCGGCTAGATTGCAGCCCATTGCCGCAGCGGCGGTGGAGGAAGCCCGGAAAGCGGATGGCTGTGAAGTGGAAATCCAGAGTTTGCAAAACAAAATCTCGAACCTGAGCGCAAATCTGGATAAAGTATACATGGATCGGCTCAACGGCTTGCTGTCGGAGACAGACTTTGACCGCATCTACAAACGGGTAAAGATGGATCGCACAGCACTGGAAGAAAAGCTGAACCAGCTAGAGGCACAAAAAGAAAAACCAGTCTCCACCGAAGAACTGGCAAGGAAACTGGTGCAGCAGTATCTGTCTTCCGCCTGCACAAGCAGGGAACTATTGGTGAGCCTCATCGAGCGCGTGGAACTGACCGATGACAAGCAAGTCATCATTCATTTCCGCTTCCGCGAACTAGAAGCCGTTTCTTAGGGGCAATCGTTTACAATAAGCGCCGCGCTATGTATCCCGCATGGAAAAGCGGGCGCTGGAAATGCTGCGGGAAGGTCTGGAAACGGATCAATAGATCCATTGAAAGTTACGGGGCAGGAAGCGTTACGCTTCCTGCTTTTATTTGCGTGGTTTCCCGCGTTTTTCATCACCGCGGCGCGGTGTGAAAAGACTATTTTGTCACGCATTTTTGAGAATAAGGAAAACACTTGAAGGATCGGGAAATTTCTATTATAATAGAAGCGGCGTTCAAAGAGGGCGCGGAATGGAACAAGCGCAAAGGAGACAGAAAAAATGAGCAAACAGATGACAGCTTTGATCATCATGGACGGTTTCGGCATCAACCCCAGTCACGAGGGCAACGCGATTTACATGGCGGGCACCCCGCACCTGGACGAGCTGGTAGCGAAGTATCCCCATACCCAGCTGGGCGCCAGCGGCATGGACGTGGGCCTGCCGGACGGCCAGATGGGCAACAGCGAGGTGGGCCACCTGAACATGGGCGCGGGCCGCATCGTGTATCAGGAATTGACCCGCATCACCAAGGACATCCAGGACGGCGTATTTTTTGAAAAAGAACCTCTGATCTGGGCCATGGACAGCGTAAAAGAAAATGGCGGCGCCCTGCATATGATGGGCCTGCTGTCCGACGGCGGCGTGCACAGCCACAACACCCACCTGTACGCCCTGCTGGAAATGGCGAAAAAGAGGGGCCTCAAGAAGGTATTCGTGCACTGCTATTTGGACGGCCGCGACGTGCCCCCCACCTCTGCCATCGACTATATGCGCCAGCTGGTGGCCAAAATGAAGGAAATCGGCGTGGGCCAGGTAGCTTCCATTCAGGGCCGCTTCTGGGGCATGGACCGCGATAATATCTGGGACCGGGTGGAAAAGGGCTACGACGCCATCGTACTGGGCGAAGGCATCCGGGAAACCGATCCTGTGGAAGCCGTGCAGCACAGCTACGACAACGGCAAGACCGACGAATTCATGATCCCCACCGTGATCGAAAAGGACGGAAAGCCCCTGACCACCGTGGAACCGGGCGACAGCATGATCTTCTTCAACTTCCGCCCCGACCGCGCGCGGCAGATGACCCGCGCCTTCATCATGCCCGATTTCAAGGGCTTTGAGCGCAAGAAGGGCTTCATCCCCGTGCAGTATGTGACCATGACCCAGTACGACGCCACCTTCACCGGCCTCAAGGTGGTCAATCCCCCCGAAAGCCTGGACAATACCCTGGGCGAATATTTAGCGAAACTGGGCATGACCCAGGCCCATATCGCCGAAACCCAGAAGTACGCCCACGTCACCTTCTTCTTCAACGGCGGCGTGGAAGCCCCCAATCAAGGCGAAGAACGCTTCCTGATCGATTCGCCCAAGGTAGCCACCTTCGATATGAAGCCCGAAATGAGCGCCCCCGAAGTGACGCAGAAAGCCCTGGAATTGATCGACAGCGGCAAATACGACGTGATGATCCTGAACTACGCCAACTGCGACATGGTGGGCCACACCGGCATCATCCCCGCCGCCATCGAAGCCGTGAAGGAAGTGGATAAGGACGTGGGCATTCTCGTGAATGAAATCATCAAGTTAGGCGGCCGGGCCTTTATCACCGCCGACCACGGCAACGCCGACCAGATGATCGATCCCATTACCGGCGAACCTTTCACCGCTCACTCCACCAACCCCGTGCCCTTCATCGCCTGCGATGAAAAACTCATCGGCAAAAAGCTGCGGGACGGCGGCCGCCTGGCGGATATCGCCCCCACCCTGCTCACCTGCATGGGCGTTGAAGTGCCCAAGGAAATGACCGGAAAGAGCCTGATTGAATGATCTATTCCTACTGTAAACGCTGCCGCATGGAAAGCCCGGGGGACGTGTGTTCCGGCTGCGGCAAGCGCGCCACCGCCGCCTGCCAGCGGGATAAATGGAGCGTCGCTTCCGTTCCGCTGGCGGACAGCCGCGCCTGGCGCACGTCTTTCCTGGCGCTGCTGGGAGCCGCGGCCCTGCTGCTGGGCGTGGTGTTCGGGCTGGAAGCCCTGTTTGGCGGCCCGGCCCGCGTTACGCTCCTGTGGAACAGCGCTTTCATTCGGGTCACGCTGGCTTTCGTGGTGGTCGGGCTGGCAGTGGTATTCCTGTTCCTGCTGATCCAGGGCAGGGAAACCAATGTGTTCACCTTGGATTCCCAGGGCGCGCATCAGCATACCTGGCACGGCCCCCAGAAATGGAAAAGCTGGGCGCGGCTCCAAAGCGCCGACCCGGCCAAGGATATCCCCCAGCAGGACGGCTCCGTGATGCATTTGAGCCAGGAAAGGCATATGCTGTGGCAGGATGTGCTTTCCGTAAAGTACCAGCCCGCCCGGTCCATGATCCTTTTGTATCATACTCCTCACTGCGCCCCCCTGGCGCTCAAGCTCCCCGCCGGGGAATACGAGCTGGCGGCGGCTTATGTGGGAAAATACTGCAAAGGAAAATAGAAAAGAGGAATGAAAATGGCAATTACGCTGCGCGACATCGCAAAGACCCTGGATCATTCCACCCTGCAGCCCTTCCTGACGGAAGACGACATCCGCAAGGGCTGCGATATTGCCCTGCAATACGATACCGCCACGGTGTGCGCCCGGCCGGGGGATATGCCGCTGGTGGTGAAACTGCTCAGCGGCAGCGACGTGAAGCCCTGCACGGTGATCGGCTTCCCCCACGGGGCCCATCATACCGCCGTCAAGGTATACGAGGCGGAACGCGCTTTGGACGACGGCTGCCAGGAGCTGGATATGGTGCTGAACATCGGCAGGATGCTCCACGGCGAAGAAGCCTATGTCCAGGATGAAATCGCCGCCCTGGCACAGGCCGCCCACGCCCGGAACGCCCTTTTGAAGGTCATTCTGGAAACCTGTTACCTGAACGACGAGCAGAAGAAAATTGCCTGCCGCCTGTCCGAAGCGGCGGGAGCCGATTTTGTGAAAACCTCCACCGGCTACGGTTCCTCCGGGGCCACGGTGGCGGACGTGAAGCTCATGCGGGCCGCGGTGTCGGAAAAGGTATCCGTGAAAGCCTCCGGCGGCATCCGCACCCTGGATATGGTGCTGGCCTGCCGCAATGCCGGGGCCGCCCGCTGCGGCGTGAGCGCCACGGTGAAGATCATGGAAGAAGCCAAGGAACGTTTGCAGAACGGCACGCTTTCCGATCAGCCCCTGCATCCTGTGGAAAACAGCGGAGGAGCATACTGACATTCCCTATTCCGAAATCAATCCAGTCAGTATGGCGTGCGCATGAATGAAAAGGTGGGATTTGCGGGTGAGGTGATGAGGGCTCTCGGCCCCAGCGTTACCTCGCCTCGCCAAATCCCTTTTTTGAATGCACAGGTTAAACCCAATCCCTGAACGGACGATAATGTATATCAAAAAACATTTGCCTTATGCTTGTTTTCCCCTTCCTGATCATGGTATAATGCACGGGTGTGAGCAAAAACGTACGAAGGGGGCGGAAAAATGCGCATCGGTTTTGATCATGACAAATACACCGCCATACAGTCACAGTATATCCGGGAAAGGATCGCCGCCTTTGGGGGGAAGCTGTACCTGGAACTGGGGGGCAAGCTGTTTGACGATTATCACGCTTCCCGGGTGCTGCCTGGCTTTCGGCCGGACAGCAAAATGTCCATGCTGTTGAACCTGAAGGATCAGGCGGAACTGGTAATCGCCATCAACGCCGACGACATTGAAAAAAGCAAGGTGCGGGGCGACCTGGGCATCACATACGACGCCGACGTGCTGCGCCTGATTGATTCCTTCCGGGCCATCGGCCTGTACGTTGGCAGCGTGGTGATGACCCGTTGGCAGGAACAGCGGGCCGCAATGCATTTCAAGCAGCATTTGGAAAATCTCGGGGTGAAGGTGTACCGTCATTTTCCCATCGAGGGCTATCCCTACAACGTGAAACACATCGTCAGCGACGATGGCTTTGGCCGCAACGAATACATCGAAACCACCCGGCCCCTGGTGCTGGTGACGGCCCCCGGCCCCGGCAGCGGCAAAATGGCCACCTGCTTAAGCCAGCTTTATCAGGAGCACCAGCGGGGCATCAACGCGGGCTATGCCAAATTTGAAACCTTTCCGGTCTGGAACCTGCCGCTTACGCATCCGGTCAACGTGGCTTACGAGGCTGCCACCGCCGACCTGGACGACGTAAATATGATCGACCCCTTCCATCTGGAAGCGTATGGAGAAACCACGGTGAATTACAACCGGGACATCGAGATTTTCCCGGTGCTCAACGCTTTATTTGAATTTATTTACGGCAAATCCCCCTATAAATCCCCAACGGATATGGGCGTGAACATGATCCGGCCGTGCATCATCGACGACGACGCCTGCCGCGCCGCCGCCCGGCAGGAAATCATCCGCCGGTATTACGGCGCGTGCTGCGGACTGCGCCAGGGCAAAGCGGAGCCCGGCGAAGTGCAGAAGCTGGAGATGCTGATGCGGAAAATGGGCCTGACCGACGACGAACGGCCCGTCATCGCCGCCGCCCGCCGCCGGGCCAACGAAACCGGCGCGCCCGCCCTGGCCATCCAATTGGCGGACGGACAGATCATCACCGGCAAAACCAGCGACCTGATGGGCCCCTCCGCCGCCGTGGTGCTGAACGCGGCAAAGGCCCTGGGCGGCATTGAAAAAAAAGCGCATCTGATTTCGCCCTCGGTGATCGAGCCTATCCAGACGCTGAAATGCGAATACCTGGGCAACCATAACCCCCGCCTGCATTCCGACGAGATCCTGCTGGCCCTTTCCATCTGCGCCGCTTCCGACGAAGCCGCGGCCAACGTGATGAGCCAGCTGAAAAAGCTGGAAGGCTGCGAAGCCCATTCCACCGTGATCCTCTCCCCTGTGGACGAAAATATTTTCCGCCGCCTGAAAATCAACCTGACCTGCGATCCCAGCTATCAGACACAGAAGCTGTATCATCCATAAGCCTTCCGTCATATCCTGCCATTTTTCCTCCAAATGCCGCCCTTTTCTGCAAAAAAATAATTGTCAGAGGGGGGGGCTTTATACTATAATCGGAAAGGTGACACAGATTCTGCTGAAGGATGGAGGCACTATGTACAAACTGCTGCTGGTAACAGACCGGGATGACCTGCGCACGCTGTTCCATGATCAGATTCCATGGAACAACCTGAATTGCCGCGTACCCTACATGGCGTCCTCGCCCCAGGAAGCCATTGATCTGCTCAACACCAAGGCCATCGACGCTGTGGGTTATCGCTTTTTTAACATGAACGGCATGGCCCTGACCAAATTCCTGCGTTACGGGCGGCCCAGCCTGCCCATTTTCCAAATCTGCACCGATTGCGAACAGCAGCAAACCGTGCTCAAACAGACCGTGGCCGTGCTGGACCGGCTGCATGCGGATTACGCCGATGAATATTATGATGAAGAGGCTATGCTCACCATCCAGCGGGACGAGCTGATCCACGACCTTCTGGCGGAAAAAATTCAGGATTGGGACGGCCTGCAGCGGGAACTGAAACTTGTCCGCTCCCATGTGAGCCTGGACGAACCCTGCGTTCTGTATGAGATCGACATGCCCCAAGGCGACGTTTATCTTTCCGAGCATCGCGGGCACGCCCAGAAGCGCCTGGAAAGCGCCCTGCGCAACAATTTCTTCGGCCGCTATGTGGAAGGGATCTATTATGCCGTAGCGGTGCTCACCCCTCGGCACATCCGCATCGTGTGCATGCCCATGCATGGCCAAAAGCCCGAACCGGCGGAGGAACTGGGACGCCGCACCGACGCCCACATTCAGGAAAGCATCCAGAAAATCAAGGAATACCTTGATCTTGACATGACGGTAGTACAATCCGCGTGGCTGAGCAATCTACAGGAACTGCTCTGTGCCCCGCAGGCATAAAAACAATCAAGGAGGGTTACAGCTATGGGAATTTTTTCTAAAATCGCGGGCCAGTTGGTGGACGTGATCGAATGGAAGGACGATTCCAACGATACCATGGTGCACCGCTATGACCGCAACGACAAGGAAATCATGAACGGCGCGCAGCTGACCGTGCGTGAAAGCCAGGTTGCCATCATGGTGAACGAGGGCCAGCTGGCCGATGTGTTCGGCCCCGGGCGCTATGAACTGAAAACCCAGAACATGCCCATCCTCACCGCCCTCAAATCCTGGAAGTACGGCTTCAATTCCCCCTTCAAGGCGGAAGTGTACTTCGTGAACACCAAGCAGTTCTTGGATCAGAAATGGGGCACCAGCAATCCCGTCATGATGCGGGACGCCGAGTTCGGCATGGTGCGCCTGCGGGCCTTCGGCATCTATTCCTTCCGTGTGGCTGACGCGGCGGCTTTCCTAAAAGAAGCTTTCGGCACCAACGCTTATATGACCGTGGAAGGCGTGACCGGGCAGATCAAGCGCACCCTGGTTTCCGGCCTTTCCGACGCCATCGCCCAGAGCAAAATCCCAGCCCTGGACCTGGCCGCCAACTACGACGAGCTGAGCCAGTACGCCCTGCAAAGCCTGTCCCCCCGCATCGCCAGCTTAGGCCTCAAGCTTGAATCCTTCGTGATCGAAAATATCTCCCTGCCCGATGAAGTGGAAAAAGCTATGGACCGGCGCACCTCCATGGGCGTGGTAGGCGATCTGAACCAGTACACCCAGTTCCAGGCCGCGGAAGCCATCCGCGACGCCGCCAACAATCCCAACGGCATGGCGGGCCTCGGCGCTACCATGGGCATGGGCGCCGTAATGGCTCAAACCATGCAGGGCGCGTTCAATCCCCAGGCCGCCGCAGCTCCCGCCCAGCAGCAAGCCGCTCCCCAGCGGGCCGAAGCCGCCGCTCCCGCGGGCGAAACCAAGTTCTGCTCCGAATGCGGCAGCCGCATCCCCCGCACCGCCAAGTTCTGCCCCGAATGCGGCGCGAAGCAGGCTTAATAAACCTTATCCGATACGATCAGGGCGCCGGAATCAGCTTCCGGCGCTCTTTGCTGTCCTTTAAACCGTATTATACTGTTCGCGTTCTAGAGTGTGTTTCTAAAAGCATAGCCGCCTGCATTATGCAAGAAGTATGCGAATACAGGCCAGATGGACAAAAGCCAGAAAACGGTCAGCGAGCTTATCATAGCGGGTAGCGATGCGGCGAAATTCTTTCAGTTTCAAGAAAAAGGTCTCTACCAAATGCCGTTCCTTATAAAGCCACCAATCCACATACCAGGGATCGGATTCATTGTTCTTGGGAGGGATACAGAAATCAG
>JAFXMP010000375.1 GCA_017530275.1 Clostridia bacterium
CCGCCGCCTTTCCATTGTTCGTTATTCTCCATCGGTTTCACCCAGCCTTTCCCGCAGCTCGTCATATTTTTCCAACAGACAGTCGATTTTGCACTCATGCCTGCACTTCTTGAGACGTTCCAGTTCGTCGGGCATTACGCCGTGATTCTCGTACAACCGCAGCCGTTCCCGCAGTTCCGCCGCTTGGATCATGGCAAAGTACGTCGTGCCTATCGGGCAGCCCTCGGCGGAACAGTCCATAAGCAGATCGCCGATAGTGTCTAAATCCTCGGTTTCGTAAAAGGATATTGAGCTATACACGCACTCACTGTACTCGTTACACATCCTCTTGCAAAAGCTCGTCAGCGGGCAATCCTGGCCGTCCTCGCCGCCATAGCGTACCCATACTTCCTTGTCCTTCACGAAAACAAGGTTCAGCATGTTCTCTGTATTATTCTGCGGGTTATCCGTCACCAAAGGCATCATGCTCATTTTACGCTCACCTTCCTGTTCATGTTCTCAAGCACTGTGCTCAATTCGATAATTTCCTCGGCCCATTTTATGCAAACGCCGCTGGTATCATTGGCATTGCGAAGAATCGCTTCCGCCAGTTCCTTGATCCTCTCCGGCAGGGCAACGTAAAAAGGTTTCGCTCCCAAAGGTGGTCTGTCCATGGCTTGCTCCTCTCGCGCATTTTTTCACGTCCAGGACGCGCTTCTTGTATAGCGTACAGTATGCGTATGCGTGGCTCATGCCGATTGGATGATAATTCCTCGGCACATAGTAATCACTCCATACCCTGCGCACATACTTCGGGCACTTCTTGCAATCTTTCACTTTCATATGTCGTCCTCGTTTTTCCCCGCCCATTGCTCCGCCATAGCGCGGGCGATTCCTGCGTAGGTTCTGGCCCGCATTTTTGCCCTGTCCGGGCCGGGCGGCATCCTCCAAACCCGCTGTTCCCGTCCTTCGACAATGTTTGTCGGTTTCAGCGGCGGCAGACCGCGCAGCCAAAGGCACGTCGCTTTCGTTTCACCATGCCCGAATTGCCAGGGCTGGATGATTTGGTCTGGCTTACGGTAGTGTGTGCTCATAATCCCGACAGGGTTTTCAATCGCTACGCGCGGGCAATCGCAGTTGGCAAACCGCATGAAGAAATCAATCGCCGCCTGCTGCCGTCCGTCCTTTCGTTTCTCCGCGAAATACCGCGCTCCACTCACAGCCAGATGTGTGCACGGCGGGAAAGCGAGCACCATGTCCCACTTGATTTTCAGCAGTTCCAGCGCGTCAACCTGGATATGCCATAATGGCTGCCCCCCCCCGCACGGCAGGAGGTCGCAGGAATAAGCCTCATGGCCCAGCCTGCGCAGCTCCTTTGTCACGGCCTGCGATTCCTCACAGGCTACAAGGATTCTCATTGGTTTTCATCCTCCGGTGGCGGATCATCGTCTGTATGATCGAATGTTTCTCCGCAGTTGTAGCAGTAGTTAATGCTTGCTTCTTCCAGCACCGCGCCCATATGGTGTACCGCTATAGGAACGCAAGCCTTACACGCGCTGCAAACACGGAACCAGCCCAGCGGCGTATGCTCGTTCTCTATATGTGCGCATCCCGTTACGGGATCAATTCTCGGTTTGCTCATTGTGCCTCCTTGAACAGGTCGAACATGCAGACCTGCCTCTTGTCCTTCTTCGGCTTCTTCTCTGTCTCTGGCTCTCGCCACAGCCACAGGTTACACGTCTTGATCCCGCATCTGTGTACTTCTTTCCGGCTCCCGCCGCTGCACTCAAGGCAATGCTTGTGTATGGCGATCAACAATTCATCTGGCGTTGGCTTGTTTTTCATGGGATCACGCTTTCGTTCCGTCCGGCGCGGTCGCCCTCAAGCGCTCCTGCGCCTCCGTGGCGATGTCGTTCTGCCCCTTGATGCACCCGTAGGGCCACGGCATACCCGGATGGGGATTGAATGGGCAATCCAGACATTTGTGCTGACAGGTCTTGAAGCAGTTCAGTCCTTCGATGATCTCCTCAAGCGTATGCACGGCTATTCCGCCTCCCACGGGAACTCCTGGATAAAGTCGTCTCCCATGATCTCGCGCATGGATTCCTTCATGAACACATACGCGCCCATGTTCCGGCACATCTGCACGGCGTTGTCCACCCACGCCTTTTCCGGGATCACCTTGTCCTTGCGGTTGCCGGTTTCCGCGCCGAAAATCACCCATTCCGGCAGCCAGTTTTTCCTCACGCTTTCTTGGTTGGGTTCCCGCGCAGGCGGCCAGGGTTTCAGCATCGGCTCACAGCTCTGGAAGGTGTGAAGCGCCTCGTTGAAGTGCAACAGGTCTTTCGTGATGTCCGTCGTAGTCGTGCCCAGCCAGAAATTCATATCCGCGTCCGTGATAAGATCGGCTTCTTCCAGCGCGTCATAGCGCTCTGGATTCTTGGTCAGGAACAGATACCGATGCCACGGCGCTTTCCGGCAGGCGTTCAGCACTTCGATGATCCACTCGTCCGGCACCCACTCGCCGAACAAATCCGCCATGCTACAAACAAAGATCGTGCGCGGTTTCGTCCACTTCTGCGGCTCGTCCAGCCGGTAGCGGTGGAAGGTGGGATCAAAGCCGAATGGATAAGGCAGTTTCCTCCCCGCGCTTATTCCGGCGATCCGCATGTATTCGTAGGTGTCAGTATTCCGCATTGGCTCGTCAATGACATGCAGATGGTCATGTTCTATCTTGATAGGCTTTCCGAAACGCTTCACCATTCGCTCGGCATAGCAGTATTCGCAGCCGTGCAAGCATCCCGTGACGGGATTCCAGGAAGAATCGCACCAGTCAATTTTCGTTTTCTTTCCCATCGTCAACCTCCATTTTCTCGCGGCACCACGGGCATGTGGGGTAGGGGCACACCCTGATTCTCTTTTTCGGCCCTTGCGTCGCCTGCGGCCAGTAGACAATCTCGCCGCAAGCGGAACAGTAAAACCGCCATCCCCGGCTCCTGCTGTCGAGCGTTACCCATCTTGCCATGCCGTGCCTCCTAAAAGTCCACAACCAGCTTTTCGTCGCAGAACACGTAATACTCGGTGTCGGAAAACCGGCAGCCGTTCAGAAATTCGGTAACTGCCTCGTATTGTTCCTCCGGCGTTTCGTATTCCTCCGGCACAAACTTCTCCTGCCGGAAATCCAGCTTCCCCGGCGCACCGCACGGGATCATCACTTCCCATGCGTGAAACGTCCGCGTCATGTCCTCCGACCACTTGATAAAGTCACTCTTGTTGATCTTCATGGTCGTTACCTCGCGTCTCTTATGACGATTCCCAGTTCCGCGCCCAGCCAATCAAGGCCCTTGCGCGTCAGGTAATAGTCCGTCGTGTCCTGTTTTCCGTCGCGCTTATGTATTTCACCGTGCGCGGCATATCCGACCTTTTCCAGCATCGGCCAGGGATAGGTGCCGACATACGTGTTGAAATAGTTCCTGTACGGCTTGTAATACTTCACGCCGTATCGCGTATACGTCCCTTTGCTGTCCATGCCGATTGTGTGCGTGAGAATTTGGCGCATCGTACAGACGTGGATCGTCCTCCCGTTCTCGATCCTGGTTTCGTAATCCTCAAGCGGCAGGTGAATCACGCTCAACACGGCCACTCTCCCTTCCGCAGGTATTCGTTCTCGTCCATCAGGTCGCCAATCATCACCTGGTAAACCCGCTCCCTGGTGTGCGCTTTGCCCCACAAAGGCCGGTCTTTCCCGTTACGCCGCTCCCAGGTCTTGACGCACTTCGGGCAGTAGAAAGCGTCTCCGTAGCTGTTCCAGCCCGCACTTACGATCTCGTCCGCAGGCTCCGTCCTGCGGTATTTGTCATACTTGAATTTCCGGCTTCTGTGCCCGCAACTGGAACACATGATCTGCAAATACATGGCGTTGGCTCCCTTCAATCCTCGTCGTTGTCCTTCACGCTCTGCTCCGCCGCCCGCAGCTTCACCGGGTTTTGGAGCACGGCCCGCTGTACCAGGTAACAGGCATAGCAATCCCGATCCCCGCACCGCTCGTAATCCTCCTCGGCGCACTCTCCGTTGCCGTGCAGCATGGCGCAGACCTCGCGCAGCTCCTCGGTCACTTCGTCGTCGCTGTATTCGCCTGCCCATCCCATCAACTGCGGATTTGCCAGCACTTCGTCCAGCAGCGCGTCGCAATGGATGTGCCGCTTCAAGGTCTGGATGCTGCCGTCATACTTCTGCGTCTGGTAGATATACTCCACGCCGCGCAGGATCGGCTTTTTGCACAGATGGCAGATATGCCGTTTCCGCGCTTTTCTCTGCTCACATCGGTCAAAATCCAAGCTCATGCCTCTGGTTCCTCCTCGTAGTCCGGCTCCGGCAGATATTCCGGGCCGCTTTCCAGCCTCGAAAATCCCATCTGTCCGCTGCCCAGGGCCATGCCATAGGCTCCTTCCAGAATCGTGTCAAGGCTCAATTCCGGCGCAGAATCGCCGCGCAGTTGCCAGGTGTGGTTTTCGATGTATTCCCTCGCTCTCCTTACCTGCTCCGGCTCCTTCTGGCCCAGGCTGTCGGGGCGGTACGCGACGGAGTAATACATTGCCTGCACTTTTTCGCGGATTTCCGCCACCGTTGGTAGCCATTTGCTCGTCGAAAGCAGTTGCATGAACGCCAGCATCACGATGTCGGCGGGAATATCCTGCAAGGCGAAGGCCCAGCTCTGCACCAGCATGAGCTTTTCCTGCTTGCTCAATGTCTTAAAGGCATAGCTGTAATTCGCCTTTGCCAGGGCCAGCAGCTTGTTCGCGTCCTGGATCGTCACAGCGCTCACCCCCTCGAATCCGCCCACGGCAGGGGCACAAGCCCGGCGTCGTCCTCAAACGCCTCGCCCATGTCCACCAGACCCACAAAACCGTCGTTTTGCTGGCCCAATATCTGCCTCGCGCGCGCGGAGTAGAATCCTGATTCTGCCTTTTCCCTTGCGGTTGCCTTTGAGTTTCCCGGCCCTTGTTTATATTTATTATTAAATATCACAGGATCAGGAGTACCAGGTATAGGATCGCCTGCACCATCGGAGGCAAATTTGCCCCCGGTCTGCGGCCCATCGCCTACAGCATCGGTTACGGCATCGCCTACACAACCGCCTACACTACCACCTACACAACCGGGAGCATTTTTGTCCCCGGTATTATTGTTTCCCGCGCTATCGCCTACACTAACGGGAACAATTTTGTACCCGATAACCGTCAAATAGCGGATTTGATAGAAGGGATCGTGGCGCTTGCCGTCGCCCTTCTGGAAGTCGATCAATCCCATTTGCTTGAGACGGTTGCGGCTGTTGCGTATGGCGCGTTCCTCCAAACCAGCCCAATCATAAATCTCGGAATTACTCACCTGGAAAAAGTCGTCGGGCCACTCGTGGTTCTCTGCGCCCATTGCCAGCCGGTTGGCGCAATGAAACAGCGCGATCCAAAGAATCCTGTCGTAGCTTGTCAGTCTGTTTCGGCGTGCGTATTCCATGAAAAGGTTGATCTGTTGTGCGTGCTTAATCTGGCTCATGGCGTTGGCCTTTCTACAGCGTTATTCCACTCTGTGCAGGCTCCTTTCGGGGTCGAAGCCGTCAGGATAGCGCCGTTTCAGTTTATCAATGTTCCGCTGCATAGCGTCCTCAAGTGTGCTGCTGCAATGCAATTCCAGGATGTCGCGCACCGTCACCATGATGCCCACAATCTCGCATTTAGCCTGCGAAACCCGCCAGTCGTCGGGGATCGTTTCGGGCGAATCGTACAGCTCCGCGTAGGGCCGCATGGCGGCGTTCGCCAGGTGTACGGCCAGCAGCGGAAGCGGAGAAACAGCGTTGAGAGGGTGCAAATCCATGTAGAATCCTTCGCTGAATCGCCGGTACAGCTCCGCCATATCCGCGTCAAGGCCCTCGGCCAGCTCCGCGCAGTACCACAGCACGTCGCCGCACTCGTCGATCAGCTTGTCCACAGGCACGGGCGGGTTTTCGCCGCTCTGGAAGCACCATTTCTTCACCGCGTCCACAATCTCGCCGCTCTCGCCGATCAGACCCAGGCAACCGTTTTCCGCGCGGTCGTGTCCCTCCGTGCTCGTCCGCATTGCAAGGGCCTGGTAATCCTCAATACGCATAATCATCCCTCCATATCTTCACGCATATTTGGCTTACCCGGTTGATCGTCCGGGCGGGCCAGCGCTTCTTGACCATCCATACCCGCAGGCTGTTCAGTCGGAACCATAGCCATTTCAGCACGCTTTCGCGCCTCCTTCGTCACGTCGCGGATCGCCATGAAGTCGCTCCACATGCCGATCTGCTTGAGCGCTGTCTCGTAGTCATATGCGGGCGCTTCTCGCAGGGAAGAAACGCCCCAGCGCGTCAGCACGCTCTTGCGTATCGCGCCGGAGAGCTTCGTCACCGCCTTTTTGTCGTCCGCGTAGCCCTTCGCGTCCAGCAGTTCGCGGGCGCGGGCGCGGATCGCATCGCCGATGTACTTCTCCTGCGTTTTCGTCATGGGCGTTTGCAGGCGCACGCGCTTTTCCAGGTCTGCAATCCGCTGGCTCGTCAGGGTTTGCGCGGCGGCGATCTGCTCCATCGCCTCGGTGTTGTGCTTGAGCATCTTCCCGATGCTTTCCATCAGCGGGGCCATGATGTCCCGCACCACCACAGACACGACCTCCACCGTTTCGGGGGAAAGGGCCGTGTTTTCGCGCGTTGTCAGCTCACCCAATGATGATCCCTCCCTCAACGGCATAGCTATCCAGAGCATGACGCGATTTCTCGCACCAGCCCTCTATCGTGTTCAATAATTCGCTATAGCTGTTTTTCGTCTGTTGGGGCATTATGGCAAAGCTGCCGCCCATATAGGGCATACGGGCGCAAATGCCCATAAACTCGCGCACCGCCGCGCTGAACAGGTCAAGCGTCAGCTCGTCCGTGTGCGCGTGCTCCGCGTCGCCGCGTGCCTGGGCGCTCTGCATGTTCAAAAGGTCGTCCTGGGCGCGGTTAAGGGCTTCCTGCTGTTCCTGTAACAGCTCGTCCTTCTCCTGCATGTCGCGTTCCAGTTGCATCTTATCCCGGCGCAGTTGAAGGGCCTCGGCCAGGCTGTCCTTTGCGTTTTGGGTAATACGTTCCAAATCGGCCCTGTACGCCTCGGCTTCCTGCCTGCGGGCCGCCAGCTCGTCGGTGACTTCCTGCGGTATGACTGGCTCTCGTTCTTCCAGTTCGCGCACGCGGGCCTCCGCCGCGTCAATCCGGGCCTGCGCCTCGGCGCGTGCCTGCTTCACGGCCTCCTGGATTTCGCGTGTGCTCATGTTGGCAACATCGTGTTCCTCCATGAACCGCTCCTCCGTCCCTTCGGGAAGGGGCAGGAGCTTGAAGGTCTTTGCCCGGCCCAGGGTTTCAAACTGCGGCCTGCCGCCGAAGCGCCTGTAGGCCGCCATCATGTCCTGGGCGGTCTTTTCGCTCACGTCGGCGTTGTCTTGGAGCCACTTGCCCCATTCTCCATGAGGCACAAGCTCCTTGGCCTCGATGAAAACGCGGGCGAGCTGCCACATGTTCATGTTGATGGACAGGCGCAGCGTCCGCGCCTGCATCGCAAGTCCGTCGAGTACGGTAAGTTCTTGTGCCGTGGCGTTGGCAATGTCGTTCATTCTGCGATCCTCCTTCAAAGTCTGTTTCTTAATTCAACGAAATCGTCTGGCGGTACTGGTGTGCGCATCCAATGGGTGTAATACCTGTCGTGTTCCAGTTGTTGCCAGCCGGTCACTTTGAATCCGTAAATCTCATGGCGCGTCAGCACGCAGCGCCAAACGTCGCCATCTTCCGCCGTGGGCATGTGCTCGTTTTTGTCGATCCAGCCCTCGGCGGGAATAGGTTTCCAATGGCTGTAAAAGCGGTTCTTTGTGTATTCCTCCCGCCGAATTGCCATTGTGCCTTGATAGACGTGCCACACAAGCACGTATTCGCCGTCTACCGGCGCGGGCGTGCGCTCGTTTAGGCTAATCCACCCGTGATGATCCATCCTCGCCCAACTCCTCCGGCGATACGCCAGCGGCCAGCAGCTTTTCCTTCCACGCCGCCCTGGTTGCGGCGCTGCAATGCGCCATCGCGTCGGCCCAGGTGGGGAACCTCTTATGCCGCCTGCGGAAACGGTTCTGGTAATACAGGCTGTCCTTGTCGTGCGGTTCCTTCGGATCGTGCTTTGTCGCACAGATCGGGCACTTGTCAGGGCCAGGAGGGCACACTTTCGTTTCCTCAAGCGCATCCATCGCCATCACCGCCAATATCGCCGAACAGCTCCGGCATGTATTCTTTCAACTCGCCCAGGAGCGGTACAGTAACCTCAAGCATCTGTGGATGGGGCCTGCCCGTCACGCCTGCGGCTCGGAGGTTGAAGAAGTGCCTCCATTCCCGCATGTTCGTGGTCATGACCAGCTCGGTCTTTGTGGAAAGAGGCAGCACAGCCCGCGCCTGCTCCGGCAGGCATCCGAAGTCCAGCATGTCAAAGTACATTTTTTCGGCAACCTTGCACGCCTTATACCACGCCTCCCAGCCTTTCGTCTCCTTCACCAGATAGCAAGGCTCGATCACCGTGATCTCGCTACCGAATTTGTCCGCGCCGTAATTGCAGTAGCGCGTGCTCTCCTGGGCGTAGCTGGCAATCCTGTGACGAACAATCTCATTGGCAACGGCCCGGTCAATCGTGAATTTCACCGTCATGCTGGCGTGTTCCAGCATGGCCTCATGGTGCCTTTTCACCAGCCCGCGCACAAACTTCGCCGCGCTGTCCTCCGTGGTCTTGTCCTCGCTCTTGTAACACGTCCGGCCTGCCTGCTCGATCAGCCGATAAATGGCATCGCGGCCAGCGCCGCCGTCCTCGATGTTCGGGCGGATGATCTCATATCCCGCCTGTATGATTTTCATGGGCTGCCGCCTCCTTATGTGGCGAAAATAGCCGGTCTTTCCCGGCTGCCATCGGTAACGTTACGGACTTCTTGCGTTGCACACCGAAATTTTCATCGCATAATGGCCCGTGTCCGCTTGAGCAAGGAGATATTCGCGCTTTCCCCTCCAAAGCCAGCACAGCATAGCCGTGGCGCGAGCTTTACATTGGTGCGAACGGCAGGGGTCGAACCCGCATCCCGATTTAGAAACCGGCGCTTACCATTAGCTGACGTTCGCATAATTGCCGGTCTTTCCCGGCTGCCACCGATTATCTCCCTTTGTAGCGCATCATGGTTGTTGGCAAGTGGTAGTATCGGGAACCTGTCGTCTTGCCCCCGCTCCCAGATGCGTCGGGTGCGGGCCTGGTGGGAATTGCCGGGATTGAACCGACGACCTACGGCATACCGAAGTTCTAAGGTCACGCGAACCCCATGCGTCTATAGCCGCCCCGGATTTGCCATCGCTCTGCCATCTGAGCTAAATCCCCATGTGTTAATCGTAAACCGGCCTCAAGTGCTGCTCGCACCAGTTGAGCGCCAGGTTATACCGTAGCGTGGCGCAGTACACCAGCTCGCCGGTTGCGCTGAATCGCACAACCTCGGCGACGCGCTGCCTGTCGCCAGAGAAACCAACATAGATTGCGTTATCCCAGCGCGTTGTTCCGTTCTTCCGGGCCGTTGCCGTCCATACACTCACCATGTTGGACAGCTTGCCCTCCTTCACAAACTCGCAGAGCGCCCGCAGCTCGTCCGGCTTTGATACGTGAAACCGCTTTGCGGCCATCTATGCGCACCACCTTTTCAGCGTCGCCATTGTTTGTGATCCCGCTCGCAGGCTTTCGCCTCGCCCTTAAAGTCGTAATGCCTGCCACACACGCGGCATCTGAATCGCTTCGGCAATGGTTTCGTCTCCATTTCATCAGGGAAAGCAGCGGAGATATTACCACCTTCAATCTCGACAATGCGCCTAATAGCGCCTATTGCACCTTCAAGCGCAATACCCGTCTCCTCCGCAAGCGTCACGCAGGCATCGCTAAGTGTTTTGATTTCTTCCGAGCTGGCGTAGATCGTATCGTCCGAGACAATCACGGCTAAACCTCCCGTATGTCGATGCCCCAGCAGGCTTTCACCTGTTTTTTCTTGTTGATGTACACCCGATTCTGCTTTGTGGCCTCGCTTTTCGCGTCGTACACGCCCTCAACGGTCATGTCGGGCCGGATGGTCACGAAATCGGCGATGTACACGATCCCGCCCGGAAGATCAAACTTCACCTGTCTGCATACGGTTTTCAGTTCCCCGGCCTTTACGCGCATCATAAGCTCCTGGTACACGTTCGCCTCATGCCGGCTGTCAAACTTGATCCCGTCGATCTCCACGTGCCGGTTGCCGTACTTGTTCCGCTTCTTCGTTTCTTTCACCGGCAGCGGATTTCCTGATGGGTCATATCCCAAACCGGCCAACTGCGCGTAATAATTCTGCCGCGTCATTTCCCGGCTTCTCTCCTCGTCCATATCAGCCACGGAAACGCCGGAATGGGAAGGGGCCGCGCAGCGCGTCAAGCCTCTGCGCCGTTGTAGCGCCGCAAATTCTTCCTCGGATAGCCTCAACGCCATATCTGCCACCACTTTTTCTTTTTCTTCGGTTTCCAGGCAGGCGGCGTTATCAGCTTCATGTCGCTGTTCAACCACTTCTTGATGGTCATGCCACCCTCGATCCGCGAAAAGCAAATACTCGTTACCTTGCCATTGCCGACTATCAGCACGGATTTATCGTCCCAATACTCCGTAGCCCATACTTTGCGGCAGTTGTTTCCGTACCGCTCCTTGTTTTCTTCCAGGTTGTCATTGATCGCGTCGAACTTGATCCCGTGGTTCAGACACCACATAACCGCCGCTTGGAGCTGTTCGCCCTCCCGGCATGTCCAAAGGATGATTTTCGCGCCTTCCGCCTGCTGCAACAGCAGCTCGCGGATCACCGGCATACGCGGAGCGCCGATGTCCGGCCAATTCGCCTCACACAGGCAGCCGTCAAAATCCACGGCGATAACTTTCACGGGCGTACCCCCTTGCTGAAAACGATGGAAAGCGGAGCCTTTTCTTCGCGGATATATCCGCAGTATTCCAGCAGCGCCGCCTTGCTGATCTTTAGCCGGTTCCCGACGAACATGTGGGCGATGTTTAGCGTGCCTTGTTTCGCCGCGATGTTCAGCGAATACCGATCACACCCCAGCACAGCCGCCGCCTCTTTCGTCCCCACATGTACCCCCGGCAGCGCGGCCAATTCTTCTACGGTCATAGTCATGCTCCCAGCTCCTAACAACAGGCGACGGCCTTCAAGTCCTCGTCTGGAAAGAAAAGCGTCCAATTAAAGCCCAGAACGGCGGCGATCCGCTTTGCCGTGTCTACAGAAGGATTCTTTATACCCATTTCGATGTTATGGTAGAACGGTTGAGCGATCCCGGCCCGACGCGCCACTTCCAACTCGGATAGATTAGCGTCCGTGCGTCTTTTCCGCAGCCATTCTCTCAACTTTCATCACCTCCCAAGTACCCTGTGGGCAATATTATAATTGCCCTGTGGACACATGTCAATACCCAAAGGGAATATTTTTTTTATTTTCTTTGATACCCTGCGGGTATATAATGAAATCAAGGAGGCGAAGCATATGGGTAATGTAGACCGGCAAAGGCTCGTCGAAGCCAGGAATAAGCATGGGTACAGCCAGAAATACGTTGCTCTTACTGTCGGCGTGGCCCCATCCATCGTAAGCCGGTGGGAGAGTGGGGGTAAGTTTCCCTCAAGGGAAAACCTTGTGAAACTCGCAGAACTGTATGGTGTTTCCGTTGATTACCTTTTAGGCATTTCCGATGATGAAACGCCGGTGACGAACGAGAATCTAAGCCCTGACGAATTGCGGTTGATCCAGGATTACCGTCGTCTCAACCAGCAGGGCAAAGAATACATCCGGCAAACCATGTATATGGCTGTGCCTATATATATAAGGCACTCTGACGATGCCGATATGGAACATAAAGCGATAGGTTAGGAGGAATTAGCGTGAAGAGGCTTATTCTAATTGTTTGTGCATTATGCTTCATTTGTGTTTCTGCTTGCGCTGACCAGGCAGATGATCTTATCGCTACATTGACCGAATCTGACAAGGCCGCTGTATCAAGCGCATTATTCTTCGCCAATCTGACGCACAGAGACGGCAATCCGTATAACATCAAGATCCGCTTCAAGGATAGAACGGTTGATTTGGTCTTTTCGCAGGAAGAATTTGATAAGCTGATTGCATGGCAGAACGGGGAGTACAATCATGATGAAGAAGCTACGCTAAGTGAAAAAGATTCTTTGATAGGGGCTGTATTGTGTAATTATAAGCTGTTCACGATAACAGTAGATAAGGCCGAGATAAAAGAAAGTAAATGGAGTGGAGAAACGGAACTTATTCTTTCAATTACGATTGACAATGGGAATGATTTCGCCTATGAAGGGAATGTTCACTTTGCGGCTATTAACGGCTGGCAAGTACATCCAATATGCTATTTTTCTATAAATGGTGGATTGAAGGAGAAAGAGGAGATTGTACTTGAAATAACAGATATAGGCGTGCTTGAATTGGAAGATTTAGAAACAATGTCGATTTCTTTTCGGTTGAATTACGCATACTATTCCGAAGTATCTGACGTTGTTGCATTGAATTTTAGGTAAAAAAACCGCCCCGGTTGCCCGGAGCGGCGCGATGCTCGCCAACGCCACATTTTTGAGGATCGCAGGCTTATTATAGCACATGCGGCCCCGTTTTTCAAGGAGGAAACGCATGATTTGTCCACGATGTAACAAAGAAATTCCTGACGACGCGGCCTTGTGCTGCTATTGCGGGCGCGTTTTCCAGCGCAAGCCCGTTTCCCGCGTCCATCAGCGGGCCAACGGCACCGGCACGGCCTATAAATACGGCAAGGGATGGATGGCAGAAGTCACAATCGGCTGGATTACCGACGAGAACGGCAAAAAGCTCCGCCGCCGCCTGCGGAAAAGCGGATTCAAGACACGCACCGACGCGCTGGCCTATACCGCGTCCCTTCTCGACAGGCAGCAGAAGAAAAAAGCGCCCCAGCTCTCCGAATACTGGAACACGTACAGCGGCGGAGAAATGGAAAAGCTGTCCGATTCCAAGCGCACGGCCTATAAAATCGCCTGGGAAAAGCTGAAATCCATATCCCTGCGGCCCATTGACAGCCTCACCGTCTCCGATCTGCGGCGTGTCGTTGGCGAAAAGGCGACCACGTACTATCCCGCCCGCGATATGAAGGTGGTGCTTTCTCACCTGTTTACCCTCGGCGCGGCAGATGGCTGGTGCTCCAAAGACCTGCCCTCATTCATCATTCTGCCAGATAAGAACGAAACGGCCCGCGAGCCGTTCACGGAGGACGAGCAGAAAGCTCTCTGGCAGGCGTATGAATCCGGCTGCAAGGACGCGGCGATCCCGCTCATTATGATCTATACGGGCATGATGACGGGAGAAATGCGCCGTCTCACCGTGGACATGATCGACTTTGAAAATCGCCGCATCCTCGGCGTGGGCCTCAAGACGGAAGTCCGCAAGGCCGCGCCGGTTTACCTTCCCGCTGACATTCTCCCCGTGCTCCAGGAAGCCGCCGCAGGGAAGGAGGGCAGGCTGTGGGCCTGCTCTACGGACGATTTTTACATCCGCTATTACGCGGCGCTGGAAGCGGCAGGCACGCGCCGCCTCACGCCGTACTCCTGCCGCCACACCACGGCCACCGCCCTGGCGATCTCTGAAAACATCGCGCCGGAGACCGTGCGCAAGGTCATGCGCTGGTCTACCACGGCCATGCTGTCGCGCTATGCCCATCCCGACGATGCCGACGCGCTGGCCGCCGTGGACAAGCTCAAGCGCAAGGGTGATAATCAAGGGGCCATAGAGGGGGCCATAGACGAGAACAAACAGGAATAGAAGTCCACACTTCCGTTTTTGCCCGCTCCCGATCCGTCCCACATTTTGCGCCGGTCTCTGTATAAAACAACAACATATAGTGCATAAGTGCAAGAAAACACCCCACATCTTGTATAGACGTGGGGTGTTTGGCGGAGAAGGAGGGATTTGAACCCTCGCTGCCCTCATCGAGCACTACTCCCTTAGCAGGATAATAGAATCGCCAGTATAGCGTGCTATTTCACCTGTTTGGGGGCCATAGAGGGGTCATAGCCTCACTCTCAACCGCACCCGATCACACAGAGTATACCATGAATTACAGCGGAAGAAAAGCATGAAATGCAGAAAATGCCGTTTTTCATGCCAGCGCCCGTCCACCCAACAAGGGATGCGACGGCCTTTTTTGTGTCGTTTCTATAAACCGCGCACGCGCACGCGCGATAGGTGTCTCACGCCCGCTACGGATGAATGAAATCAATAAAAAAAATCAAAAATC
>JAFXMP010000376.1 GCA_017530275.1 Clostridia bacterium
ATCGAATTCTTCCTTTGTCAGGCCGACGCCGGGCGCATGGGCGAGGGCGACGCCGTAATCCTCCACATTGTAGCTGACTGCGCCTTCTATTTCGGATACTTTGTGCACGCCGCCCAGGATGCACGCGGGCAGATTGACCCAGAAAACATCCTGCATTCCGCTGCCGACGATCGTACAGCCGGCGCGTTTTGCAAGCGCGTCCAACTGGTTGGCGATTGCAGGGGCGGTGGTCCAGGCGTAGAGTGCTTCTTCTGATGTGGTGATCACATTGATCCCGCGCGTCACGCATTCCAAAATGGGCTTATGCATATCGGCAAGATAGCTTTGCAAAGCCAGGATGGCAATATTTGCGTCACAGTTATCCAGGACGGCATCCGGGTCTTTTTTGATTTTTACGTTCAAAGGACGCTGCAGGCCGGCAACTTCGCCGATATCCTGGTCCACCAATTCTTCGTTCCGATCGATCGCCCCGACGATCCGCGCGCCTTTATCCGCCAGATACCGCGCGATCACCCGTCCCATTTTGCCGCATCCGTACAAGACCACCCGCACCTGATCCCATGTTCCTTGATTCAATTGAATCACCTCCGTTGACAGTGTGCCAGGAGATTTCCTTTTTCATACGGAATTTTTGAATGGATTACAAAAAAATTGTAAAAACATGCTGTCCCATGTTTTTTATTTGTTTCGGGCATGCTATACTACAATTGAAAATCTGTTCAGGGAGGGAGCGAATTTGAAGAAACGGATCGCATGCTTATCGCTTGTTTTCTTTTTGTTCGGCTTAATATGCCTGGCCTTGCCCGGATCGGTTTCGGGGGAAGATAAAGAAGTCCGCCTGCTGTGCCTCAATATCGGCAAGGCGGATTGTATGCTTTTGACTTATGGGGATGAGAACTATTTGATCGACACGGGATACGCGCATACCTACGCCGCATTGAAAACCGCGCTGGAGCAGTTTCAGGTGGAGCGGCTGAACGGCGTGTTTTTGACCCACTGCCACCAGGATCACCAGGGCGGATTAAAAGCGCTGGCCGAGAGCGGCATTCAGGTGGACGCCTGGTACGCGGCAAAAATCTATTATCATGTAGACGGCGGGATACACGCCGCCGTTCAGGCAGCCGCAATACGCGGCGAAAAAGTGACCTGGCTGGAAGCGGGGGAGACGATCCCCGTCGGATCAGACGCGTCCTTTGCCGTGCTTGGTCCGATCAGGGTGGATGAAGAAAATGAAAACAACAATTCTCTT
The DNA here is from genome assembly GCA_017530275.1 of Clostridia bacterium. The sequence continues at coordinate 1,250 of JAFXMP010000376.1, forward strand.
GTTATGCGTTTTTCTTCTCCAGCCGGCAGCATCCTGCTTTCCGGAGACATGAAAAAAGACGAAACGGACAGCATCCTTGCGGCGGGCGGATTCACATCTTGTGATTTATTCAAGGTGGGGCACCACGGAGACAATAAATCCGCAACCAAGGATATGCTCCGGATCGTAAAGCCGAAGGCCGCCGTCATCATGACCGACAGCCGAGAGGAAGCGGACACGCCCGCGCCATCCCTCCTGTCGAATCTTGCGGATTTAGGCTGCGCCGTTTATGTGACCCAGAATGCGCACGACGCCTTCCTCTTTACCCTGCGCGGCGGCGAAATCATATCCGTGCTCGACGTTGAATGGGATCATGTGCCAAGCCGGACAGAGGGCTTGCAAATATCAATCGATCTGGATAATGATACGCTGAGCGTGGTCAATACGGGCAAGATGGACGTGCAATTAGAAAACTGCATTCTGTATTCTTCCAAGGGGGACGAGACGCTTATCATTCCCAGCATGGATCTGAAAGCCGGGAAAACCTTTGTGATCGGCACGCGAAAATCGGAAGGACAGATCGATTGTTTCTGGGATACCAAACGGGTATGGAATCGAACCAAGCTGGACACAGCCATTCTCTATGATGCCTATGGGCGCATCCTGGCCGTCACCAATAACGGGATGCCGGAATAAGATGATAGGGGTGAGCGGCTTGCCGGTCATCCAAGATCATTGACGCGGCGGCCTGCCGCCAGGCTGTGTTTTTCTTCCCGGGCAGCGGGCCGACGCAAGGGAGGAATCCAGCATGAATCCAATCCGTCATCCACTGCCCTGCGGCTGCGGAAGCAAAGGCAGGGATTATCACCCCAGGCCGGAACCCTTTCAGCCGCCCCCGAAAAACGGCCCTGATTGCTGCGGCGGATACTTGATGCAGCGCGTGATCGCCTTTGGACGGCTGTACCGCCGCAAAGCCTGCTATCCGATATGCTTAAGCTGCCTGCCGTCCCAAGCCAGGCCGCCGTTTACCGTGATGGAAGCAACCCCCTGTGGCTTGCCCAGGTGGGAAGAAGGCGCAAGGCGTGATAGGCGGGGCATGACGCTGCTCGTTACCGTTCCTTTGCAGGCGCGGGTACGGGACCAAACGGGCTGTATGTACGTCGTTTCAACGCAGATCGAAGAAGAATTGACGCTGCGGTACGCCTGCCAGCCGGCGGAATACTGGCGCGGACAGCCTTTCGTGCAGGCCGCCGTGCGCCTGGCCGGCCGCGCGTGCCCCTGCGATGGAAGCGAATGTGAAATCCCGCTCGAGGTTTCGCTGGAAGGATATATGCTCTCGACCTGCATGGTGAATCCGCCATTTTCATCCTCCTGCCCGCCGCCTGACCGGCCGTGGTATCCGCCGCCGATCGGATACGGCGCGGATTGCTGGTAAAAAAACAGGAAGCGCATCGCACCTGATAAAGGCGATGCAGCTTCCTTCTTTTTTTATTTGATTAAAAATGCAGCGTGAGCTGAACCAGTTCATCCGGCGCTGAAATAAGCCGGCCGGCGCCGTTTGAAACCAGCTCTTCCCTTGGCCGATAGCCCCACAGCACGCCCACGGTCGCCATACCGGCGGCGTTTCCGCATTGCATATCCGTGGCCGTATCGCCTACATACCAGCATTCCTGCGGAAGGACGTTCATGCGGCGCGCCAGAATGAGCGCGCCTTGAGGATCAGGCTTCAGCCTGATTCCTTCCTGACGGCCCAGGATCTCGGCAAAGGAAACTTCCGGGAAATAGTGATGAAGCACGTTTTCCGCGTCGGACTGATCCTTGTTGGTGAGCACGGAAAGGAGCAGGCCGTTTTCATGCAGACGCAGGAGCATCTCTGTTACGCCCTGAAACGGGACGGAATTCACCTGGCTGTTTTGCGCGTAATCTTGTTTATAAGCGTTCAATACCTGATCGAACATTTCCCTGCGCTCTCCGATCACGCGCTCCGTCAGCTTCAGCACGCCGTTTCCAACCTTATACTTATATTCTTCTTCCGGAAAAACGGGCAGGCCAAACCGCTTCAGCGTCCTGTTCATGGCGGCGGCGATATCCGGCAGCGAATGGATCAGCGTGCCGTCCAAATCAAAAATCACGGCTTTTTTCAATAGAAATAGACGCCTCCTTTTCGCGATGATTGTAACACAGGTATGGTTTTTCCGCAAGAAGGGCAAGCTAAGGAAAAAGGAGGAAGACAGCATGAGAGCGTACCGTTTCAAGCGGTTTTTGAAAGCGATGGCGATCCTTTTTGCCGCGCTCGCGGTGTATTTTTACGCGAACCATCCGGCGCAGGCCCCGGTCGATCCTGGCGCGGCTGATCCGGAAAGCACCCAGGTCCCGTCCGCGAGCGTCTTGAATCAAAGCGATCGGGTGACGGCCGGCTGCGATATCCTGCAAACAATGGGTTTTTCCCGCTGCGGTCACAGCGTAACCAGGCGGATCGAAACGCCAAATCATCTGATCGGCGCGGATTTTGCCGCGGTACAAGCCTATTATGAGCTTTGGCAGATCGACAGCTTTTCCAAAGACCATATCGCCATGAGCCGGGAAATCCCTTTGTTTTGCCCGATGCATACCGTGATCTCCGTGGATGACGCGGGAAACGCGGTTCTCTGCCAAAATATGTATGGGGATGGGATGGCGATCATAAAAACGACCGATTTATCGATCGATCAATTCGATGCGGAAACGCGGGAAGCGCTGCTGCTCGGGATCGGGTTTGACAGCCAGACGGACGCCGAGGTTTATCTGAATGGGCTAAGTTCATAAACTGCCGCGGCGCGCCGCATTGACACACAGGGCAAAAAACGGTATAATCTCCCTGCAATCAAACGCTGGGAGGGCCGTATGCCGCAAAAGCATGGAACGCGAGGACGAAAAAAACGCTCCCCGTATCTGCCGAGGC
>JAFXMP010000043.1 GCA_017530275.1 Clostridia bacterium
AAAACAGCGGAAATCCGCAGCCAGGTTGCGCTGCTGCATGAAGCCACTACGCCCGTTTCCTCCACTTCCACAGCGGACCGTACCGACAATATCCGCACCGCTTTTTCCCGTATCAACGGCCAAATCGTGGAACCAGGGGGAAAGCTCAGTTTCAATAAAGTAACGCTGGACCGCACCCTGAAAAACGGTTATAAATACGCCATCGAATACGAACTGGGCCGGGAAAAAATAGGCGTTGGCGGAGGTGTTTGCCAGGCCAGCACCACGCTGTATCTTGTCGCCCTGCAATCCAATCTGGAAATCGTCAGCCGCATTTCTCATTCCGATCCCGTTTCTTATACGATCTTCGGGCAGGACGCCACCGTGGTATACGGCAGACATGATCTGGTGATCAAAAACACCAGCAGCGGCAATATCTATATAACGGCCCACGTTCGGGAAATCAAAAAGAACAAATACCAATGCGAGGTTCGTATTTACGGCCCTTCTTTAGGCGACGGTATCAGCTATTCCCTGCGCACGGAAACCGTGGAAACCATTCCCGCCCCGCTGGTGGATACTTACGAGAAAGACACGGATCACACCTACGTTACCTACAAGGACGAGGAACCTTATTTGGTGCGCAAGGCTCGGGACGGCATGATCAACGAAACCTATCTGCAAATGTGGCAGTACGATACCTTGGTATCTGAAAAATTCGTCAGCCGCGATACCTGCAAGGAGCGCAGCAATCTGTACTTAACGGGCACATTGAACAGGCCTTGATTTCCCCTTTTCTCCGTACTTTCCCACCGCCGCTTTGCGGCGGTTTTTATTGTTATATAAGTACCCCACCTGTTAAGAGGGAAAATAAGCGAGCATTAAAGAGCCAGAAGGAAGAATTTTAAGGGAATAAAAAGACATCATAAAACACGGATCGAACAGCGCAAATTGCGCAAAGTAAAAACGTTTGCAACTAAAATTTGAGAATATTACAGGTAAACAAATAAACAGTTGACGTTCGTATTTTCAGCAAAATTTCAAAATTTCTGAAAACGATTGACAATCGATGAAGAAGCGTATATACTATAAATGCAAACGATTTCAGAAATTGCATTTTGAGTTTTGGAAGGGCACCAGCAGGGAGGTAACCGGATTGGTGAAGCTGAAAGATATTGCCGAGGCCTGCGGCGTTTCGGCAGCCACGGTATCACGGGCGCTGAACGGATTAACGGACCCTGAGAAAAAGAATACCGCCTACATTCTGCAAAAAGCCAAGGAAATGGGGTATTACCCAAACGCCGCTGCGCGCACGCTGAAAACCAGCCGCTCCAATAATATCGGCATCCTGTACGAAGACCGGATGGATCATGAATATTTCAGCTTCCTGATCAACGAGCTGCGCAGGGAAGCAGAAAACCAGGATTACGATATCACCTTTATCCGCCGCAGCGCCCACAACGGCGAGGAAGGCAACTATATCGAACGCGCCCGCAGGAGGAATCTGGACGGCGTGGTAGTGGTACAAGCGGATTTTAACTCCGCCGACGTGATGCGCCTGGCCGCTGGCGATCTGCCCACCGTGGTGATCGATCACGTTTATGAAGGCTGCGACTGCGTGATGTGCGACAATCGGGACAGCATGGAGCAGATCGTAGGCATGGCATGGAAGCTGGGCCATCAGAGAATCGCCTTGATCCACGGGGAGGACGGCACGGTGACCAGGGAACGGCTGACGGGCTTTTACAAAGCCTGCGCGGAGCTTGGCGTCAGGGTTCCGGCAAATTCTGTGCGGGAAGGCCACTTTCACGATCCGCAAAGCTGCGCGGAGGCAGTGGAAGCATTGCTTCAAGAACCGGACGTTCCCACCTGCATCCTGTGCCCCGACGATTTTAGCTGCTTAGGCGCTTTAGGCGCGCTGGAAAAGCGGGGGATAAAAGTGCCCGCGGACATGAGCCTGGTTGGGTACGACGGCATCCGCATGAGCCAGATGCTGCATCCCCGCCTGACCACCTTCCGGCAGGACGCAGGCAAAACCGCCCATGAAACCGTTGGCCTGCTCCTGGACGCCATCGAAAACCCGGAAGGGCATCAGCCCCGGCAGGTGACGGTGACGGGCGAACTGATCCCAGGCGAAACCCTGGGCCCTGCCCCGGAAATACCGGTATAACGGAGCTTTCCTGCCGAATGGCAGAAGCGATAGACATCTGTTCCCAAATCACACACAGCACTAAAGGAGGAAGAACCATGAAGAAGACCTTGGCTGCCATCCTGTGCCTGGCGCTCCTGATGAGCGTCGTGAGCATCGTACCTGCCATTGCGGAGGAAGCCGCCGCTCCCGTGGCCTACATCATGTATGCCGACAGCTCCTGGGCGAACTGCTTCTGGCTGGATGGCAACGAGTATCCCGTAAAAGCCGCCACTGCCGAAATCACCGGCGCGGGCGCTTACACCGTGGGCCTGGAATTCAATGAGGAAGCCCAGGGCCTGGCCTTCACCGCCCTCGGCATCAAAGACGGAGAAACCCTGCTGCCCGGCTATACCATTGAAATCAAAGCCATCCGGGTGAACGGAGAGGAAATCGCATTTGAAAAGGGTTACACCTCCTCCGACGACGGCGTGGAAACCCGCATGAACGTCTACAACGAGTGGGTGGGCACAGTGCCCTCCGACGCCCGTTCCTTCGATGGAAAGACCGAAGACGCCAAGCCCGTGATCGTGGACAAAGAGCTCTTTGCGTCTGTCAAATCCTTTGAAATCGATTTCGTGGTGCACCAGTACGGCGTGGACACCGCCTACATCATGTTCGCCGATTCCTCCTGGGCCAACTGCTTCTGGATGGACGGCAACGAATATCCCGTGACCGCCAAGACTGCTGTGATCGATGGCTTCGGCGATTACACCGTGGGTCTGGAATTCAATGAGGAAGCCCAGGGCCTGGCTTTCACCGCTCTCGGCATCGTGAACGGCGAAAAGACCTATCCCGGCGCTTACATCCGCATCAACGAAATCCGCGTAAACGGGGAAGCCATCGCCTTTGAAAAGGGCTACACCTCCTCCGACAACGGCATCGAAACCCGCATGAACGTCTATAACGAATGGGTGGGCGAAGTACCCGCCGACGCCCGTTCCTATGATGGCGACACCGAAGGCGCCAAGCCTGTGATCGTGGACAAGGAACTGTTCGCCGCCGTCAAGAGCTTTGAAATCGACTTTACCCTGCTGCCCGTCACCGACGTGGCTTACATCATGTTCGCCGACGCTTCCTGGGCCAACTGCTTCTGGATGGACGGCAACGAATACCCCGTGAAGGCTTCCACCGCCGAAATCACCGGCGCGGGGACCTACACTGTGGGCCTGGAATTCAACGAGGAAGCCCAGGGTCTGGCTTTCACCGCCCTCGGCATCGTGAACGGCGAAAAAACCTTCAACGGCTACTTCATCGACATCACCGAAATCAAGGTGAACGGCGAAGCCATTGAACTGGGCAAGGGCTACACCTCCTCCGACAACGGCATCGAGACCCGCGAAAACATCTACAACGAATGGGTGGGCGAAATTCCCGCCGACGCCCGCCGGGCCGACGGCGACCTGGAAGGCGCTTCCGCCATCATCGTGGACAAGGAAGCCTTTGCCTCCGTCAAGACCCTGGAAGTGACCTTCAACTTCATCTACGGCAAGCCCATCGTCAAGGACGACGCGCCCATGACCGAGGAAGAAGCCGCCGCCCTCAAGGAAAACGGCTTTAACGCCTACATCGCCGTTCAGGGCAAGGACACCTATGTGTTCCGCAACGCCTGGAACGATACCTACGGCCTGAATGATGAAGAGCATCCCTACTTCTACCAGCTCACCGGCTGGGACAACCCCGCCACCGCTGACGGCTCCGAGAATTTGGGCGGCGCCTTCGCAGACGCTGAAATCAAGGGCGACGGCGAATATACCGTATCCCTCACCACCGGTGAAAAGGGCTTCGGCGAAACCCAGGCGTTCAACCTCCTGTACGTTTCCACCGATATCCCCTCCAAGCTGGTCAGCGGCGGATTCCTCACCATCAGCGATGTGAAGGTGAAGATCGGCAATGCCGCTACCCAGGAATATACCGAAATCGACACCGAGGAAACCGATTATGCCCGCATCATCCTGCTGAATTCCTACAGCCAGACCAGCGAGCCTTTTGGCTACACCGTGCCCGGCGCGAACGAGACCATCACCATTACCTTCACCGTGAGCGGGTGGTAAGCGCAGCGCTTCAAGGCAGCAAATAAGCCGGACACATTTGGAAAGTGTGGAGTGTGGAGTTTTATATAGATTTCCACATTTACCCCCATAATTACAGAGGATGGAAAATGTACACTATAATATAACTCCACTCTCCACACTCCAAACTCCACACGAAATATGTGATCCTTTAGAACCAACCAAACCAATAGACAAAACCACGTTGAAGCAGAGGTGTGAGCCCATGGATGCCTCCATCAAGGCAAACCCGGTTTCCCAGGAGCGGGTGCCCCTGGGACGGCGGATCGCCCTGTGGGTGTTCCGTCTGTCGGCGCTGATCGCGGGTCTGGCCATCTTCTTTCCGCCGGTGAACCCGGGCCGGATCAGCGAAAAGATCAATTCCGCCGCCAGTTTGTTCACCACCGGCGTCAGCTACGGCACCATCACCAACAGCATGGGCCGCATCCTGCGCTCCCAGTGGATTCAGGACGCGGACATCACCCTGCTCATGATCGCCTGCGTGGTGGTCATGGCGGGAGCCATCGCCTGCGCCGTGGGCGGCTGCATGAGCCTGGGTAACCGGAAAATGTGCCGCCGGGGCATGCTGTTTCCTCTGATCGGCGCGCCGGTGATGGGCGCGGGCCTGCTGCTGATCCTCAAGGCTTACCGCAATATGCTGGCCCACGGAGAAGAAGTCGGCAAGCTGGACACCATCAAGATCATGCTGCCGGGCGGGTTTTGGGTGTTTTGCGTGTTCGCGGGTCTGCTGTTCCTGACGGCTCTCGTCGCTTTCCTGACCACCCAAAAAGAAACCGATCCAGCGGTAAAGACGGAAATGGACGAAAAATACCGGCTGTTCCTGATGATGCTGCCGGTGATCCTGCTCACGTTCATTTTCGCTTATCTGCCCATTTGGGGCTGGCGCTTCGCGTTCTTTGACTACACTCCCGGCGGCAGCATCGGGGCGGACAACTATGTGGGCTTCAAGTGGTTCAATTTCCTGTTCACCGATCCCGCCACCACCAAGGACCTGCTTAGGGTGCTGCGCAACACGCTCATCATGAGCGGCCTTGGGATCGCCACCTCCTGGCTGCCCATCGCCTTCGCCGTGCTGCTGGCGGAGGTGCGCTCTACCAAATTCCAGCGCTTCGTGCAGACCTTCACCACCATTCCCAACTTCATTTCCTGGGTGCTGGTGTACGCCATCGCCATCTGCATTTTCTCCACCGACGGCTTCATCAACAGCTTCCTGACCAACGTGATGCACGTAGCGGGGGCCAACACCAATTACTTGCAGATCGCGGATCACACTTGGCTGA
>JAFXMP010000044.1 GCA_017530275.1 Clostridia bacterium
CCGACGCCGATCGTCATCACGCCTCCTCCGATCGTGACGCCGACGCCGCAGATCATCTATCGCAACGGCAGCGTCGTCTATGTGACGGTGACACCTGAACCGACGCCGACACCCGAACCGACGCCTGAAGCCACGGCCACACCGACACCGACACCCGAACCGACACCGACACCTGAACCGACACCGACACCTGAACCGACGCCGATCCCCGAACCTGAAGTGCCGACCACATCGGTATCGATCGTGAAGATCTGGGACGACGATAACAACGCCTACGGCATGCGTCCCGCGAATATCAGGGTCACGCTCTCCAACGGCCAGACGTTCTACCTGAACAAAGGCAATAACTGGAGCGTCACGGTAAGCGATTTGCCGGCGGTGGATGCGTCCGGGCGGACGATCACCTACACCTGGAGTGAAGGAAGCGTGCCCGGCTACACGATGACGGAGAAGACGACCGTTGGCGGAACGACGATCATCACCAACAGGTATCGCCCGATCGTTGTGCCCGGCAAGTCCGGAACAAATGGTCCGGAGAATATCTACATCCCCGATAACGAGACGCCTTTGGGCATTGAAGTAGTCATCAACCACGTCGGCGACTGCTTCGACTAAGCACTGGCTACCCAAGCCTCCTCTCCCTGAAAACCGCGTAAGCGGCAAGTAGGGGAGAGGGGCTCCGGGACGATAAGAGAAAGGAGATAGAGAATATGAAGAAGTACCTGTCCCTTCTGCTGGCGCTGGTGCTGTGCGTTACCTCTTTGGCAGGCACACTGTCTGCGGCGTTCGCGGAAGACGTGGAAGAAGAATTCGCAGAAGAAGAGTTCGCGGAAGAAGCGTCCGCGGAAGAAGAAAAAGTATACACGCCTTTGCTGGATGCCGAAGAAAACCCTGTGCTGACGGATGACGGCTACCCCATCTATCTGGATGAACTCGGGAACCAGTATTACCTGGATGATGAAGGAAACTACATCCCCTACATCATCTATCCCGATGAGCTGCGGGTGGGCCATCCGACCATCACCAAGGGTGATTTCTTCACCGAGATGTTCGGCAACGATACGGCTGACATCGATGTGCGCGCCTTGATCCATGGCTACAACCTGGTCAATTGGGACCAGAACCAGGGCGTGTATCTCATTGATGAGAGCGTCGTGGAAAGCGTTCTGATCGCGGAGGATGAGCTTGGAAACAAAACCTACTTCCTCGCGCTGTATGACGACCTCTACTACAGCGACGGCACCCCCATCACAGCGTGGGATTACGCTTTCTCCCTGCTGCTGATGATGAGCCCGGAAATTGAGGAAATCGGCGGCAAGATCTACCGCGCGGAGCACATTCTGGGCTATAAAGAGTACCTCACGGGCGAGCTGCCCTACCTGACCGGCGTCGGCGTGATCGACGACCATCAGCTTGCCATCACGCTGGATCATGAGTTCCTGCCTTACTTCTTTGAAACTGGCCTGCTGCTGTGCTGCCCGTACCCGATCAGCGTGATCGCGCCGGGCTGCAAGGTGTATGCGGGCGGCGCGTACGACATGGGCGACGGCTATGGCTACGGCATCTGGATCGGCAATGAAGATGAGACCATCGAAGAGCCGATCTACACGGCGGAGCTCCTCCGGAAAACGATCCTGGATCCCGATACCGGGTACAACAGCCATCCGGCCGTATCCAGCGGTCCCTATGTGCTGACGGATTACGACTATGAAACCGCGCACTTTGTCATCAACGATTACTATAAGGGCGCCTGGATCTATAACACCCTGCCGGAGAATTTCCAGTTTGACGTGAAGGAGTTTGAAGGCACGGGCACGGGGACCCTTGTGCACAACAACCACAAAGGCCCGAACATCTATTCCGTCATGCGCTATAACGATGAAGGGGAAGAAAACCCCATGTACCTGGTCAAGCCCATCATTGAAAAGATTTCTTTCTCTGTGGCGGACAACGATACCATGGCGGAGGATCTGGCCAGCGGGAAGTTCCACCTGGTGAACAAGGTGGTGTACGGTCCGACCATCCTGCAGTGCCTGGGCAACTTTGAAGGAACGATCGAACCCGTGCCGGACCATGAAGTGAAGGAAAAGGAAGAGGAAGAGAAAGAAGAGGAAATCGATACTTCCACCATCCGGTTCCAGAACTATCCGCGCATCGGCCTGGCCTTCTTTACCTTCACCTATGACTGGCCGACGGTGCACGAAATGGAAGTACGCCAGGCGATGGCGTGGTGCATGGACCGTGAACAGCTGACGCAGGATTACACCTCCGGCTTCGGCCAGGTCGTAAACGGCTATTATGGCATGGAACAGTGGGAATACCTGATCTGCACGGGTCAGCTGGAATACCCTGTGAATTTCATGAATGATCCGGAGCATATCCCCACAGACGAAGAACTGGCGGAATGGTCCAAGTTCGCCTATATGTACGCCACGACCGACGAGGAATACGAAAAGATGCTCCTCGCGTGGGAAATGCTGAACCTGGACCATCTGACCAACTATAACGTGTATGATCTGGATAATGATCCGGACAGGACGGATAAGGTTGGTATCCGGAAGGCAAACGCCCTGCTGGATTATGCCAAATGGACGCTGAATCGCGACGGAGAGACCTACAGGCCCGGCGTGGACGACGTCCGCTGCAAGATGATCGACGGCGAATTGGTGGCGCTGGACCTGACCCTGCTGTATCCGCGGGGCAACCATATCGTGGATACGATCAATGAGAACTGGCTGGACAATCTGGCGCAGGTCGGCATCAAGGTGACGCTCGTGCCGGAGGACATGGAGCTGCTCCTCAAGCGCTACTACCGCGAGGAAGAACGCACTACGGACATGATCTACCTGGCCACCAACTTCCATGTGATCGTGGATCCGGCCATCACCTACAGCACCGATCCGACGCCCACCCACCTGATCTGGAACAACACCTACAGTGATGACGAAGACCTGTGGTATCGCGCGGTGAGCATGCGGAAGACGGATCCGAGGGACGTATACACGTATGTCAGCAAGTGGATCTCCTTCCAGGAGCGGTACAACGAAGTGCTGCCCACGATCCCGCTCTACAGCAATATCTACTTCGATTTCTTCAACTCTCAGCTCCAGAATTACTGGATCACCGCGCATGTCACCTGGTCGCAGGCCATTCTTGAAGCCTACTTTGGCGAAGAACCGGAGGAGGCCGAAGAAGCGGAGGATGACGACTGGGCCGATGGCGATGAGATGATCTTTGACGAGTAACCAAAAATAACGGAAATTGCCCAGATGCCTGAAAAAGGCACCTGGGCGATTTTCATAAGCGGGTGTATTGAAGATTGCGGGAAAATGTGTTACACTTTTATAAAGAAGCAGAATGTGGACGGTGGATTGCTTCCGCGCGCGGGCTTGGCGTGGATCGGCTTTTTCCCTGTCCGGGCTTCATGCTTCCAAGCGTTTTTCTGCATCCGCGCAAGCGCCGTCCATATACGTCGCAAACCGACAGCAAAGGAGAAGAAGCATATGAAAATGACCTTCCGTTGGTATGGCAGCCAGGCAGACCCGATCCCTCTGCGCTATGTGAAACAGATTCCCGGCATGACGGGCCTGATGGGGTTATTGGACAAGCCCGCCGGGGTGGATTGGCCGGAGGACGAATTCAAAGCCCTCAAAAAAGAAGTGAACGAAGCCGGGCTGGAGATCGAAGTGATCGAGTCCGTCAACGTGCATGAGGATATCAAAACCGGGCTTGGCGAAAGGGACAAATATATCGAAAACTATATGTCCACCGTTCGCATGCTCGCGCGGAACGGCGTCAAGGTGATCGTATACAATTTTATGCCGGTGTTCGACTGGCTGCGCACCGATTTGGCCCGCGTGATCCCGGAGGACGGCAGCAACAGCCTGTATTTCGATGAAAAGGATCTGGGCGAAATGGGGCCGCTGGAGATCGTCCGCAAGACCGCCGAAGACAGCCAGGGCTTCACCCTGCCCGGCTGGGAGCCGGAGCGGCTTGCGCTCCTTGAAACAACGCTCAAACAGTACGAGGGCATGACGCCGGACGGCCTTCGCAAGAATTTCAAATACTTCCTGGACGCCGTGATCCCGGTGTGCGAGGAAGCGGGCGTCCGCATGGCGTGCCACCCGGACGATCCGGCCTGGCCCATTTTCGGCCTGCCGCGCATCACCCACAGCCAGGACGATTTTGATAAGATGGTGAAGCTGCACGACAGCCCCGCGAATACCCTGTGCCTGTGCACCGGTTCCCTGGGCAGCAATCCGGACAACGATATCCCCGCCATCATCCGCCATTTCGGCGAGATGGACCGCATCGGGGCTATGCATGTGCGGAATGTCAAATATCTGGGGCGCCACCATTTCCGCGAAGCGGCGCATCTAAGCTCCACCGGCGATCTGGACCTGTACGAAATCATGCGCGCCGTCTACGACACCTGCCCGGATACCTATGTGCGGCCTGACCACGGACGCATGATCTGGGATGAAAAGGGACGCCCCGGCTATGGGCTGTATGACCGTGCGCTGGGCGCCGCGTACCTGAACGGGCTGTGGGAAGCGATCGACAAAGAGGAGAAAAAACATGCTGGCACTAAATGAAAAAGGGCTCCAAAACCGGGCGGAATGGGAAGCGAAGGGCTATGCCCTGCCGGGGTTTGACCGGGCAAAAATCATCACGAATACCGAAAAAACGCCCCGCTGGGTGCACTTTGGCGCGGGAAACATATTTCGCGCGTTCCAGTGCAGCGCGGTTCAAAACCTGCTGAACGCCGGCAAGATGGATACGGGCATCGTGGCGGTGGAGGGCTTTGACTACGAGATCGTGGAAAAGGGCTATCGCCCGAGCGACAATTATTCCCTGCTCGTGACCCTGAAAGCAGACGGAAGCGTGGGCAAGACGGTGGTTGGCAGCATCGCGGCCTCCTGCATCCTGGACAGCGAGAATGAGGAAGAATACAGCCGCCTCAAGGCAATTTTCCGCAATCCCTCCCTGCAGCTGGCGTCCTTCACCATCACGGAAAAGGGCTACAGCCTGGTGAACGGCAAAGGGGAGACCCTGCCCGCGGTGCAGGCGGACTTTGCCGGCGGCCCCCAAAATCCCCAAAGCTATATCGGCAAGGTGGCGTCGCTGCTCTTCGCGCGGTATCAGGCGGGCGGGCAGCCCATTGCCATGGTGAGCATGGACAACTGCTCCCACAATGGGGAAAAGCTGTACGCGGCGGTGAGCGCGTTCGCCAAGGCGTGGGGCGATCAGGGCTTTTTGAGCTACGTGAACGATGAAAAGAAGGTGTCCTTCCCCTGGACGATGATCGACAAAATCACCCCGCGGCCCGACGCTTCCGTGGAAGCCATGCTCCGCGCGGATGGGCTGCAGGGCCTGGAGCCGGTGGTCACCAGCAAAAAAACCTATATCGCGCCTTTCGTGAACGCGGAAGAAAGCGAGTATCTGGTGATCGAGGACCAGTTCCCCAACGGCCGTCCGCCGCTGGAGGACGCCGGCTTCATCTTTACCGACCGCGACACCGTGAACAAGGTGGAACGCATGAAGGTGACCACCTGCCTGAATCCGCTGCATACGGCGCTGGCCGTGTACGGCTGTCTGCTGGGGTATCGGCGGATCTCGGAGGAGATGAAGGATCAGGAGCTGGTGAAGCTGATCCGCACGATCGGCTATGCGGAAGGCCTGCCCGTGGTGACCGATCCCGGCGTGATCGCCCCCAGGGAATTCATTGATACCGTGGTGAACGTGCGCCTGCCCAACCCCTTTATGCCGGATACCCCGCAGCGAATTGCCTGCGATACCAGCCAGAAGGTGCCCATCCGATTTGGCGAAACGATGAAGAGCTATGTGGCCGATCCCGCCCGCGACGCGTCCGCCCTGACGGCGATCCCGCTGGCGATTGCCGGCTGGCTTCGCTATCTGCTGGGCGTGGATGATAAGGGCGAAGCGATGGAGGTGAGCCCCGATCCCCTGGCGCCGCAATTGCAGGCCGCCTTGGCCGGGATCACCCTGGGCGATCCGGAAAGCGAAAAGGGCAAGCTGGAAGCCATTTTGACCGACGAACGCTATTTCGGGATCAGCCTCAAGGACGCCGGACTGGACCGGAAGGTGACCGGATACTTTAAGGAAATGCTCAAAGGCCCCGGCGCGGTCCGCCAGACGCTCAAAAAGTATATGGCCTAAAGGAGAAGACAGAATGAAAACGTTTATGGATCAGGATTTCCTGCTCAATACCCAGGCCGCGAAAACGCTGTATCACGAGGCGGCGAAGGACTGCCCCATCATCGATTATCATTGCCACCTAAGCCCCCGGGAGATCTACGAGGACATCCGCTACGACAACATCACCCAGGTTTGGCTGGGCGGCGATCACTACAAGTGGCGGCTGATGCGGAGCGCGGGCGTGCCCGAAAAGTATGTGACCGGCGACGCGCCGGATTACGAGAAGTTCTTAAAATACGCGGAAGTGCTGGGCAAAGCCATCGGCAACCCGCTCTACCATTGGAGCCATTTGGAGCTGCGGCGCTTCTTCGGCTATGACGGCATCCTCAATAAAGACACCGCGCCTGAAGTCTGGAGGATCGCGAACGAAAAGCTGCACAGCAAGTCGACACGTTTACCCTTGATGGCCATCTTACCTTCGGCCAGGGCACCGTCGCTCTGCATGGTAGCCACGATGTTGTGCACCTTAAACTTCTTGTATTTAGCCTCCCTGACCTCTGCCTCCACCTCGCCGATGGGCAGCTTGCCACCCTTGATACGGCGCATCTTGGCGGTACGCACCTTGGAGA
>JAFXMP010000045.1 GCA_017530275.1 Clostridia bacterium
GATTTACGAGGCTTTTCCTTTTCCCCCGATTTTATGTTCCAATTTGCTAATTCGCCTGTTATTCTCACTTGTAACTGAAAAAGATACGCTGCCCTTCTTGTACCAGCGTACCTTTTTCAGTGACCTTGATTTTCCTGGGTTTCCTGGTATTTTTAACGTTTGGAGAACTGGGGTGCGCGCCGCGCCGCTTTGAGGCCGTACTTTTTGCGTTCCTTCATACGGGGATCGCGGGTGAGGAAGCCGGCTTTTTTCAGTTCAGCACGGAGTTCAGGGTTCGCTTTGCACAGGGCGCGGCTGATGCCGTGACGGATCGCGCCAGCCTGGCCGGTGAGGCCGCCGCCGCGAACATTGACCAGCACGTCAAAGCTGCCGCCGACCTTGACCAGGTTCATGGGCTGACGTACGGTCATTTTCAGGGTTTCCAGACCGAAATAATCGTCGATATCGCGTTTATTGATCAAAACTTTGCCTTCACCGGGCACGAGACGTACATGGGCGACCGCGCTCTTGCGGCGGCCAACGGCATTGAAATCATTCGCCATGATTGTTACTCCTTCCGCTCAGCTTCTTACTTGATCAGTTCCAGCACTTCGGGCTTCTGCGCAGCATGCTCGTGTTCGGGACCGGCGTAAATGCGCAGCTTGGTGGCCATCTGACGGCCCAGGGGCCCCTTGGGCAGCATGCCCACGATGGCGTGACGCACAGCGAATTCTGGCTTTTCAGCAATCAGCTTGCGGTACTTGGTTTCTTTCAGACCGCCGGCATAACCGGAATGATGATAATAAATCTTCTGATCCAGCTTTTTGCCGGTCATAACGATTTTGGAAGCATTGATGATGATCACGTGATCACCGGTGTCCACATGGGGAGTATAGATGGGCTTGTTCTTGCCGCGCAGGATGTTGGCAACCTGGCTGGCGAGACGACCAAGCACCATGCCGTCCGCATCAACGACATACCACTTGCGCTCTACGTTCTGCGCATTTGCCATATAGGTGTTCAAGAGCATTTCCTCCTTGAAAATCTGGTAAACTTTCGGCTGCCTTCCGGTGATGGTCGCACCCTCCGGCGATGTAACAATAGCACCCGGGGCTAGCGGAGTCTATTGATGCAAAGGGTAGTATACAGAATACCGCTTAATTTGTCAAGACAAAAACTGTGTTTTTTGTATTTTTTTCAGGTTTTTTTCAGGGATTTTCGGAATGCAAATTGTAATCATGAAATAGTAGTGGTATAATATGCGCGTACATATCGTTTGCCTGACAATGAATGACATTTTTACATAAGAATCCCTTTGCTATGGCAAAACGGCTTAGTTGATGATACTTTTTTCGGATGAATGTTGAGGGGGAAAAAAGATGAACTCGAGAAAAACGGCTATCTATTATTTCAAACGAATCGTTTTGCTCCTGCTGGTCCTGCTCATCGCCGTGCCTCCGAGTTTTGCGCAGGCGGAAAGAACCACCCGAAACGTTCGTGTGGGGTGGTATGAATCCCCGTTTAACACAACGGATCAATCCGGCAGGCGTTCCGGCTATGCGTACGAATATCAAATGAAGGTCGCCGCCTATTCCGGCTGGAGCTATACCTATGTGAACGGCAGCTGGCCTGATCTGATGCAGATGCTGATACGCGGCGAAATCGATCTGATGAGCGACGTATCCTATACGGAGGAACGCGCGGAGCTGATGCTGTTCGCGAACCATCCGATGGGTACGGAGGAATACTGCATTTTCATCGCCCCGGGCAATACGGAAATCACGTCGGAGGACTATTCCACCCTAAACGGCAAGCGGATCGGCGTATATCAGGGCAGCATCCAGAAAGATCTGTATTTGACCTGGGCCGAGAGCAACGGCGTTCAGGCGGAGGTGGTGGAACTGACGTGCTCCGAATCGGAAGCGGTGCAAATGCTGGCAAAGGGCGAACTGGACGCTTATATCGTTCTGAATGCCTACGGTGACCCGGAGCATTTGGTGCCGGTATGCAAGATCGGCTCGTCTGACTTTTATTTTGCCGTCAGCAAGGACCAGCCGGAACTGCTGCGTGAACTGAACGCCGCTTTAAGCCGGATCCAGGACGAAAACCCGTATTATAACCAGCGTATGTTTGAAAAGTACGTGCAGCGGTTCGGCACAAACGCTTTCCTGACAAGCACGGAGCAGGCGTGGCTTTCCGATCATGGCGTCATCCGGGTGGGGTATCAGGACGGCTATCTCGCCTTCTGCGAAAAGGATCCGGATACGGGAGAATTGACGGGCGCGCTGAAGGATTATCTGGCTGAGGCTTCCGACTGTTTCGCCAATGTCCATCTCGAATTTGAACCCATTGCGTTTTCCACCGCGGCGTCGGCGCTGGAAGCGCTGAAACGCGGAGAAGTGGACTGCGTTTTTCCGGCCAATCTCGGCGCCTATGACGGCGAGACGATGCATATCGTGATGACGCCGTCCCTGATGCGGACAGATATATACGCGGTGGTCCGCCAGGCGGATCAAAAAATTTTTGCACAAAAAGAGCATGTGATCGTCGCCGTCAACGAGGGCAACCCAAATTACACGGCCTTTTTACAGGATAACTTTCCCAAATGGACGACGGTGCACTATTCCACCACCGCCGACTGCCTGAAAGCGGTGTCCGAGCGCGTGGCGGACTGTGTGCTGATTAGCAGCTACCGCTACAACAACGTATCCAGGCTGTGTGAAAAATACCGCCTGACCGCCATTTCCACCGGTGTTGGCCTGGACTATTGTTTCGCGGTGGCCGATGGGGAAACAGAACTGTATTCGATTCTGGCGAAGGTCACGGGCCTTGTTCCCGGCTCCGCTGTCGGCGCGTCGCTGTCCCGCTATCTCACCGCGGACGCCCGTCTCACCCTGTCCGATTTCATTACGGACAACCTGGCGGCGTTGATCGCAATCGTCGCTGCCGTGATCCTGGTGATCCTGCTGCTGCTGCTGCTCAAGAGCAGGAAGGCGGAAAAACGCGCCAGGGCGCTGATTTCCGCCACGGAAACCGACGGCCTGACCGGGCTGTACAACCGCGACTATTTTTTCCAATACGCCAACCGCATCTATCAGGAACATCCGGTATTTCCACGGGACGCCATCGTGCTGAACATTGAGCAGTTCCATTCGATCAACGCCCTGAACGGGCGGAAATTCGGGGATCAGATCCTGCGCGTGCTGGGAAATGAAATCCTCGCTGTTTCTAATGAAAACGGCGGCATCGCGGGACGCTTCGGTGCAGACCGCTTCGATATTTATTGCCGCCATACGGACGGGTATCAGCAAATTCTGGACCGCCTGCAAAACAAACTGAACGCATTAGCGCCGAACGCCAGCGTCCGCCTGCGCATGGGCGTGATGCCCTGGCAGGAAAAAACGGAGCCGGTGCAGCTGTTCGACATGGCAAGGACGGCCTGCAGCATGGCGCGCGGCCATTACAAGGAGCATCTGATCGTTTTTGATGAAAAAGTGCGTGAGCGCGAGCTGCTGGACCAGCGCTTGCTTAATGATCTGCGCCGCGCCCTGGACAGATATGAATTTGAGGTTCATTATCAGCCGAAATACAATATCCAATCTGAACCGCCCAAGCTTGTGAGCGCGGAAGCGCTGATCCGCTGGCAGCATCCTGAATTGGGCTTGATCCCGCCAGGCACGTTTATCCCGCTGTTTGAGCGCAACGGCAAGATCGGGGAAGTGGACAAATATGTTTGGGCGGAGGTGGCCAGGCAAATCGCCCGCTGGCGGGCGCAGTACGGGGTGACGATCCCCGTGTCCGTCAACCTGTCCCGGGTGGATGTGTTTGACCCGGCGCTGGAGAAAACGCTGGAAAACATCCTTGCCCAGAACGGGCTCAAGCATGACGCGCTTAAGCTGGAGGTAACGGAATCCGCCTATACCGAGAATTCTGATCAGGTGGTCCAGGTGGTAGAGCATTTGCGGGGAGAGGGATACACGGTGGAGATGGATGATTTCGGCACCGGCTACTCTTCGCTGAACATGCTATCCGCCATGCCTATCGATGTGCTGAAAATGGACAAAACGTTTATTCAGGATATCGAGCACGATGAAAAGAACATCCAATTGGTCGCCCTGATTCTCGGTATCGCGAAAAACTTGAATATCCCGGTCATTGCCGAGGGCGTGGAAACGGAATCCCAGATGCGGCGGCTCAAGGAACTGGGCTGCGTGCTGGTGCAGGGATATTACTTTTCCAAGCCGCTTCATCCAAGAGAGTTTGAAGACAAGCTGCTGCGGGATTTTGGTAAATGATTGGAAATGGAAGCGAATCTTTTAGAGGTGATACGACAATGCGGTCTTTGCGGACAAGAATCACGTTGATGACGGTGTGCGTGCTGATCCTGACTTTGATCTTCATCACGGTTCTCACTACAGTCTTTATTCGGAAAACGGAGCATAGCAAGTCCGATCAGCTGCTTCTTTTGCTGTGTGAAACGGGGGAAAAGAATCTCGATTACTATTTCAACAGCGTGCAGAAATCGGTCAGGAAGGTCGCTTCCTTTGTGGAAGCGGATCTGGACGGGCTGGAGGATGAACAGCTCGCGCGGCATATGGACCGCGTGAGCGCGTACTTTGACATGATGGCCTCCAAGACAAACGGCGTGCTCACGTACTATTACCGCATCGACCCAGAGATTTCCCAAACGGTCAAGGGCTTCTGGTTCACAGACCTCACAGGCGATGGCTTTGAAGAGCATGGAGTAACGGATATCACGCTGTACGACACGGCGGACACTTCCAGACTGGTGTGGTTCACCGTTCCGAAATAC